>CAWUHY010000204.1:0-5254 GCA_963922215.1 uncultured Gammaproteobacteria bacterium
CGCGGCACCGCGCGTCTGCCGCGGGCGTTGCCCCCAGCGCGTGCGGCTCGCCACAAAAAGGGCAACAGTCGGCTGTGTCATCGATGCTTTCGTCAACCGCGGCCTGTTTCAGCCTCGCATCGTAGTCTTCGCGTTTGGACGCATCCTTGAGCGTCTCGTAAGCCGTGTTGATCCTTGCGGCAAGCTCGGCACTACCGCCAAGATCCGGGTGCATTTTGAGCTTCTGCATCAGCGTCCGGTAGCTCGCCCTGATGACCTCCTCCGGCGCGTCGCGACTCACATGCAGGATTTCGTAGTAGTCGCGCATCGTTGCGCTCAGGCTTTCGCCCGCAGAAGCAGCTCATCGATTCGAGTCCGCAGCTCATCGAAATCCACCGGCTTCTGCATGAAGTCGACTTTTTCGTCGCTTTCGATTTTCTGCGCAACATCGTCACGCATGTAACCGGAACACACCATCAGCGGCCGACCCGGGTAGCGAGTTTTGAACGCCGTAATCAGCTCATTCAGATCGCCGCCGGGCATCACCGCATCGGTGATCATCATGTCGATGCCGTTCTCCTCCTCGACCGCACGGATTCCGTCCTGAATGTCGATCGCGTCGACCACCTCGTGACCGAAATTGCGGAGCGCCATCGCGATGACGTCGCGTACCATGTCCTCATCGTCGACGAGGAGAATCCTGGCAGTGCCCGGCGCCAGGCTCGCACCGTCCGCTGTTTCGTCTCCGTCGCCGGGCCGAGCACGAAGCGCCGGGAACGACAGCGTGAACGTGGCGCCTTCATTCACCTTCGTTTCAACAGCGATCGTACCGTTTGCCGCCTCGAGGCTGTGTTTCAGCGACGCGAGTCCAAGCCCCGTACCGTCGAGGCCTTTCGTTGTGAAAAACGGATCGAAAATGCGCTGAAGAATCGACTCGGACATCCCGCATCCGTTGTCGGAGACGGAGAGACAGACACAATCGCCGTGCGACCAGAGTCGAACCCTGATTTCACCGACGTCGCCGACGGCGTCCCGCGCGTTCAGGATGAGATTCAGGATTCCCTGCTGGATTTCGCTGCGGTCAATCTCGACCAGCGGCGTTTTCTCGAGCTCACAGTGAATCTGCACCGACGTCGGCAACAGGGTTCGCGCGAGGGAGACCTGTTGTTCGACTTCCTCGTCCAGCCGAATGGGCTCCGGGCTACGAAAGTAGTTTTTCCCGAGCACCATGATCTGCCGGGCGATGGAAGCCGCCTGGACCGCAGCTGCCGATACGTCGTCCATTCCCTTGCGTAGGTATTCCTGGTCGTCGGGATTCCGGCGAATGAGCTCTGCCCAGGTCGTGATGACCGTCAATGCATTTCCGAAGTTGTGTGCGAGACCGCTTGTAATCTGTGCGACAAGCTCCGCTTTCTGTGCTTCCTGGAATGCGCGTTCAGCAGACAAACGCTCGCGCGTTTCTTCGCGCAAGAGCTGCAGCGCCTGTTCCTGCTGACGAACGACGTAGGACACTGCTGATGCGATCATTGCGACAGTGCACAGTGCGACGACGCTGATACGCAAGAGATTCGAAGGCCGGGTTGGATCAAGCATCGGCGCATCCGATTGAACCGCGAACGGCGCAGACCACTGCCACTGTGCAAACCATGCGATTCCGACGATGGCGAATGTGATCACGATCGCGGCGACGATTCCGCGGCTGCCGAAAAACACCGCCAGCAAGACGGCATAAACCGTCATGGCGAGAGGCGCGGCCGGCATGACGAGACCGAAATCGAGACCAACGCCCAGGGCGACGAGGACCCAGCTTGAGATGAGAACTCGTGCCCTCCATGGCCCGCTTGCGACCGGCATCGCGAGCGCGATCAACGCTGGCACACACAGGAAGAGATAGAAAAGGCCGCGTGACATTCCCTGCCACAACGGAACGGCGAGCGACGCGGCAAAGATGAAAACACTAAGTAACGCCAGCCGAGCAGTGGCACGCGAGCGCCAGCCACCGCTCGTCCAGCTTTCCTCGTCGGACGCTTCTGAATCGCTCAAGCTCGATTGCGGCAGTGCCATAGAACCAGTCTAGCCCCGATCAGCTCGCGCGTTGTCGTCGATGCGGACCGCCGGTCAGCCACCCTCGAACGCGCCGTGTCGCGCGTAGTGTACCGTTTTCTCAGGGTTTTTTGCCCGCCCGTCGAAATTCGGCAAGCGCGACGGAAACGCTTTGTTACAGCGAGAGACCCGCTCAGAGAGCCCACACGCTAAACTGCTGGAGTACGATTCCGGAGGATTAACGACCATGCGATCGACTGTTGTTCTCGCTCTCGCCATCTCACTATCCGCCTGCGCGTCCGCCGACGACGAGCCACCGTTCACAGTTGAACCGGTCGCAACGCTCGACGAGCCCTGGGCCCTGACGTTCCTCCCCGACGGTCGCATGCTCGTGACGCAGAAGAGCGGTGAACTCCTGCTTGTGTCGGAAGCCGGCGACGTTACGGAAATCGCCGGCGTGCCGGCGGTGGACTACGGTGGCCAGGGCGGACTTGGCGATGTGCTCGTGCACCCGGATTTCGAGAACAACAAGTTGGTCTACTTGAGCTACGTCGAATCCGGCGCTGACAACACGCGAGGCGCCGTCGCCGTTCGCGGGACGCTCGATCTCGAATCGTCTGCGATTGAAAACCTCGAGACCGTCTGGACGCAGGTTCCGAAAACGACAGGCTACGGTCATTACGGCCATCGACTCCTGTTCGGGAGCGACGGCTACCTCTGGATTTCATCCGGTGACCGCCAAAAATTCGATCCCTCCCAGGACATGCAGGCAAATCTCGGCAAGATTTTGCGCCTGCACGATGATGGCAGCCCGGTCGAGGACAACCCGTTTTTCGACCAGGGCGGAGTGACGGCTGAAATCTGGAGCCTCGGTCACCGCAACCCGCTTGGCATCGACTTCGATCCCGACGGCCGCTTGTGGAACTCCGAAATGGGGCCGCGCGGCGGCGATGAGCTGAATCTCGTCAAGGAAGGTGCGAACTACGGCTACCCGATTGTCTCGAACGGCCGGCACTACAGCGGCCGCAACATCCCGGATCATGACACCCGCCCGGAATTTGAAGAACCGGCGGCCTGGTGGACGCCGGTCATCTCGCCGGCCGGCCTGCACTTCTACGAGGGCACGGAGTTTCCGGACTGGCAGGGAGATGCTCTGCTTCCCGGACTGTCTGCAGAGGCACTGGTGCGCGTCGAAATCGACGGTGAATCTGCGCGCGAAGTCGCTCGCTACAACCTGGGCGAGCGGATTCGCGCAGTCGAGCAGGCGCCGGACGGAACGGTGTGGCTGCTTGAGGATCGAAGTGGCGGCAGGCTGTTGAGGCTGCGGGCGAAGTAGGCACACCGCCCGCTCGTTCGGACGAAAATTCCTGGATGTCAATACGGTCGCGATCGCGCTTGCGTGGGATAATGCAGCGGTCGGACTGAGCGAGGAAAGTCCTTGCGGAACGTCGTGATCATCGTTTTGGCGCTGCTGATGGGCACCTGCTCTTACGCGCCACCATTGCTCGAGCAGGTACTCGACCTGGGGGAGCTGCGTGTCGTGACGCGCGACAGTCCGGCGTCCTACTACTTCGGACCCGAGGGGCCAACCGGCCCGGAATACGACCTCTTCAGCGAATTCGCCGACGAACTCGGCGTGAGGCTGGAAATCATCACCGTCGACAGCGTGTCAGAAATCGTCCCGATGCTGATCAGCGGCGAAGCACACATGGCAGCCGCGGGCCTCTCCGTGACCGAGCCACGCCGCGAGTTTCTACATTTCAGCAATCCCTACAATCGGGTGGACATGCACCTCGTTTACAGGCTCGGCACAGGCAAGCCGCGGTCGGTCGAAGACATCGTGGGTCGGCAGATCGAGGTCGTCGCGGGGAGCAGCCACTCGCAGATGCTGCAGAACTTAAAGGACGTCTATCCGGAGCTCGAATGGTCGGAAAACGCCAACGCGGAGGTTACCGACCTCCTGTCTGATGTCGCCTACGGCAATCTCGATCTCACGATCGCCGACAGCACCGAATTCGACATCCAGCGACACTTTCACCCCGACCTGCGTGTTGCGCTCGACCTGCAGCTCGACGACCCGATCGCCTGGGCTTTTCCGAAAGGTGAAGGCGACAGCCTTTTAGCACGCGCAGACGATTTCCTGATCCGTGCGCGACGTGTCGGGCTGCTGGCGCGCGTGCACGATCGCTATTACGGACATACCGACAAATTCGACTATGTCGGCACGCGCAGTTTCATCCGGCACTACGAGTCACGCCTGCCCCGCTACCGCGAGCTGTTTGAACAGGCGGGTGAGGAATGGGGCGTCGACTGGCGATTGCTCGCGGCGATCGGCTACCAGGAGTCGCACTGGCGCGCAGGGGCCGTCTCGCCGACCGGAGTACGCGGCATCATGATGCTGACCCAGGCAACGGCCGACTATCTTGGCATCGAAAATCGCGTCGACCCGGTCAACAGCATCTTTGGCGGCGCACAGTATTTCGCGCGCCAGATCGAACGCATACCGGACGACGTCAGGGAGCCGGATCGCACATGGATGGCGCTGGCCGCGTACAACGTTGGTTTCTATCACCTCAAAGACGCTCAGCAGATCGTTCGCTGGCAGGGAGGCGATCCGGCGACATGGATCGACGTCAGTGAGGCGCTCCCGCTGCTCGCACAGCGCAAGTGGTACAGCCGTCTACCCTTCGGATATGCGCGCGGATGGGAGCCGGTTCTTTACGTTGACAATATCCGCAGCTACTACAACATCCTGAAATGGCTGACCGCGAATGAAGATGTCGAAGTGGATCAGGACACGGAGTCTGAAGACGGCTTCGAAACGGCGGAAGGACCCGACGACGAAGAGTCCGGTACTGCCTAGATCTACGCGACGTCAGCCGCTCTCGCCCGAACGACGCGATTCGAAAAACGTTTGCATCAGTTCGCGGCATTCGACAGCGAGCAATCCGCCGTTGACCTCGAAGACGTGATTGAACGCCGGCGAGTCAGAAAGATCCATCGCGCTGCCAAGGGCTCCCGCCCGGGGATCGTAGGCCCCGAAAACAACCCGTCGAATGCGAGCCTGGACAATCGCGCCAACGCACATTGTGCAGGGCTCGAGCGTGACGTAAAGCGTCGCGTCGGACATCCTGTGGTTGCCGAGAATTTTAGCGGCCTCACGAAGCGCGACGACTTCCGCATGGGCTGATGGCTCGCAGTCTGTCAGGGTGCCATTGCCAGCTCGGGCTTT
>CAWUHY010000205.1:0-5215 GCA_963922215.1 uncultured Gammaproteobacteria bacterium
TTCTTTTCATCCCAATCATCGGCGAACAGAATCGGCATAAGACCGAGTTCTTCGATGAAATCATCCGTAAATTGTCGAGATCGTAGAATCGCTACGAATTCATCGCTGCGATCGTCGGGCCCGAAATCGAGCCCGGCCAATGCACCCAAACCAGCATATTGGCCCGCCAGAGCCGCCAGACCGCTCTGAGATCCAGACTGGTCATTCGGCGCCAAGAGCACAACGGACCGGTACACGGGCGTCATCAAAAACGCGGCGAGTATTGCTAATCCGGCAAATCCCACCGCAAACGCAACAATCAGCCAACGCTGCCGATAGATTGCAGCAATCGTCTCGACGATTTGAACGCTTGCGCCGTCATCCGAGTCCGGAAATTCCAAGATGACCCGCTGCGGTTGACCGCCCGAAGCAGACCGTTCCTTTTGATTATTTGTCATCGCGATTCAGTGTTACCGGTCGTCGCAGCGCTACGAGAGCGAGGGGCATTTTGCAATTGCACAAATGCGTGCCATGCAGCTCTCAGAAGCTGCGGCAGGTCGTAAAAGCGCTGCGCACCAGATTGCTCCATCAAGCTCAATTATTGTCAAAGGAGTTGATCGCCGCAACGGCAATGGCGGCTTGATAGAAGATCTGGGTTACGCTCGACCAGAGCGTCAAAGGCCGGATACGATCAACCTCAAGAGGCACGACAATCGTGTCGCCGGGCTGAATACCGGTCCGCCCTCGCCGGCCAAACCAACGACTCCGCCCGTCCGACACGACCTCACCGTTCGCCCGCACAACGAAAATCAACTTACGGTCGGCGCGTCGCGTCAGGCCTCCGCTCATCTGGATGTAGTCTCTGCGATCCAACTTCGGGTCGTAGACGTGCGAAATATTTTGCTGAGTTTCGCCGATCACGGTCACGGACTGGCTGGTTTTTGGAATAAGGAGTCTGTCCCCTTCCCGCAATTCCAAATCCAACGACGGGCTACTGGCAGACGTCAAATCGATGACCAGACGGCCCGTTGCTTCGATGCCGCGCACCTGCTCGAGAACGCTGCGAATATCCGATTCCCCTGGGGCACCGGTGATGGTGTCTTCGCTCAATGACTGCGCGACGAGCTGCGCCTCAAGCCGTTCGGCGAGATTATCCAGCTGCTGCTGTTCTCTTTCGCGAAGCGATTGTCTGAGAAACAGAGCGCCGCCCGGGAACGCCTCAGCCGTGAAACCGCCAGCACGATCCAGCAGGGAAGAAAGTGTTTCGCCTTTCCTGATTCGATAATTACCAGGGAACCTGACCTCGCCGTCGATACTGACACTCCGAAAGTCATACCAGTCTTCGATCGTATCGATTCGCAAAGTGTCATATGGCTGGAGAACGAGGTCGGCAATCGGGTCGCCGGCGATAATCGCTGCAAGATCGATATCGAGCACCGTCGTTTCGCGTCGTTCCTCATTGACGATTTCTGCTCGAGCAATCTCGGCACTCAGAACATATGCATCTTGCGCCAGCGCCCCGCCTGCGCGAATCAAATCGCTGATTCGCATGCCCGGCTCCAGTGGATAGGTCCCGGGTGCATTGACGCGGCCCGTAACGGTAACGATCTTGAGGGGAGCGCCGCTGCGCGTTTGTAGCTGGAGTTCCTCAACGATTGTGTCGATAACGCGCTGGCGGTTGTACTCGAAGCCAAAGGCGATAAGTTCATCTCTGGCCTTGAGCGTGAGGTTGGCCGACGAGGCGGGCCGCGCCAGCGCATTCAGGTAGTCGACCGACTCGATGGAAACAGCACCGGTTTTTGAATCGACTCGTTTGAGCAACAGATAACCGAGGTCAGCCTGCGGCTTCAATAATTCCTCACTCGGCAAGAGATCCAGGACGCGCATACCGGGGCGGAATTCGTAGATACCCGGCCGCTTAACATGACCACTCAGCGATACTGCATTCTCAAACTCATCAAGCGCAGCCGGCACGAATAGCCTGTCGCCGTCCTGCAGTTCCGTATTCCGGCCGCCTCCCGTCGATCCATCGACAGAGATGACCTGCTTCATCCCGTTGTCGAGAATTCGTTCCAGACGGACTCCCGGACGAAACGCGTCTGGCGCGAATCCCCCTGCTATATTAACGATCTGACCGATGTTGGTGTCGCCGCGCATCTCGTAAATCGCCGGCCGGTTAACAGAGCCGGAAACGGCGACGGAAGGGCCTACCGGTGGAACGAAAATCACGTCACCTGACAAAAGTCTTGTATCGTTCGACGTGTCGCCACGCAGCAGCAGGTCGTACAGATCCAGCCGAGAAACTGTCTTGCCGCTGCGCTTGAGCTCAATGCCGCGAAACGACCCGATCTCACTGATGCCTCCGCTGGCGTACAACGCTGAACTGATCGTCGAGAGACTGCTGATCGAATACGATCCGGGACGCACAATGTCGCCCAACACAAAAATCTGGATCTTCTTGACGTCCGCGACCGAAATGCTCACCTGCGTACCGATAATTGTCTCGGCTACACGCTGCCGCACATCTTCGCGAAATTCGCGAAACGTAAGACCGGTGACGTTGATTGGCCCAAGCTCCGGAAGACTTAGCGAGCCATCTCGGCCAACTTCCGACTCCACGATGGTATTCACGTTGCCGAATAGTTGTATCCTGACGCTGTCGCCGGGGCCAAGTACAAAATCCGGTGGGACCGGTCCAACCGCGTCGGCGTCGAAGCCTGCCGATGCTGTTGAAAAAACGTTCTGTCCGAATCGCTCGTTGGCGACCGCGACGATCGGCGCATAACTCAGCACGCTGACGTCGACGTCGAAATCGCTGAGTGCCGGCTCCGCGCGAAGTCGCCTCTCCAGCGATTCCTCTGTCAGCCTGTTCGCCGACACATCGGCGATACCCGGCAGCTCAAGAACACCGCGAGAATCGAGGATGAAATAGTTGCTGCCGACGAGATCGGCGAGAGACGGGTCATCCTCAATCGCAGCCTGCCCGGCAGCTGGAAAATCGGCCCTGACCGTCAGCGTCAGCACAAGCTCGCTGCGCGGGCCGAAAACTTCGGTTTCGAGCGCTTCCAGCACATCAGCGTCGATACCGTCTCCGGAGACGACATCGGCGTCGTCAACCTCGTCATCTTTCGTCTCCGCAGCCCTGCTCTGTGAGGCATTGAGCGTTTCAAGCGCTTGCAGAGCCTGCTGTCGCTGGCTCGGCGGCAGAGAGTCAAGCATTGCTCTCTGAGACGGAGAAAGTTGTACGGACTGCGCCGATGACGCATGCCACGCCAACAGTAAGAGAATTGCGATTGCCGCTGAGGCGAGATGCGGCGTCCGGCGACCGGTGAACCTCATCAATTTAAGCTCGCGCAAACCGAATGCTCGCAGAGCAGACGCACTCAAGCTCATAAAAGTCTCCAAAATCTCAGTAGCTGCTGCGCCATTGTAGATAGAAACGGGCCTCATTGTTCGCGCTACTCGATCGTGTTGCTTCCCGACGTTCGAGACCGATGGAAGCTTCCAAAACACCAAACTCGTAGACCCGGCTGTGAGTCAGATCGACACTGATCAAATCGGTGGGTTCACCCGCAAGCGTATTGCCGTCTTTCGAACCGCCCCGATTGAGTTCCCCGACCCTTAATAATCCGCGCCATTGTCGATCCCGCTCATCGACCGCGAAAACGCCAGCGGACAGGAGTCGCGCGTCATTATCTACGCTATGCCCGATTGACGCTCCTCGATAACGATAGCCGGTAGAGTACAGTATGTGCTCGTAGGCACAATCGAAGAGCGGACTAGACTCGTGAAACTGGCAGGAAGTACTGGCAAACTCGATGAATCCGCGGGTCGAGTAATTTTCCAGGATCTGGCCAGTCCATTCGACTCCCACCTGCCCTAGAAAGCGACTCGGTAAATTGCCGGCTTCGTCCTCACCGATGAACTGGCCGTAAAGAGCGATTTGCGTGCCGAATGTGCTTGGCGCCCATCGAAAATCGATACCGGCAAGCTGATTGCCAGGTTCATTGTCGAGGCCAATACCCTGGCCACCGCGATTGTCGCGTCCTATTAGTAGATTACCGAATGTCTCCAAATCGCAGGGACGACCGCTGCCGCACCACATTGCTGTTCGAGTCAGGCCAATCTCGAGGCTCTGTGTCGGTCGAAAGTTGAATCGCATACCGAAAAATTGTGCCTCCGGAATCACACGATCGTTTTCCATTTCGCCGAAAATAACATTGAAATCCCATGGCCCGATCCAGCGCAAGAAATCAACATCTGGCGGATCTGTGAACAATCGATCAATGACAACTGCAGGAAATGGCCGAGCATTATTCGACAGGATCAGATTGGAATCCCAGCCAGGACCCCACCAACGCTGCATGGTTGACAACGACACGGACCAGTTGTCGAGCGCGACACCGAGCATACTGTCATCCATGCGAAAGTTCTGAGTGTCCCGCTGTGAATCAACGATTTGCGCCGTTAGATTGAAATGAAAACGATCGCCGATCCAACTCAAACCAGCTTCAATTTCAGAGCGGCCTCGGGGCGTATCATCGTATGAACGTATTGCTCGGCTGTCGTCAGCTATGGCTGCCTTTGTGTTCAAATGAAACTCGTCAGGCGCCGTCTCCCAGCGGGCGCGTTGCCGCACCCTGGACAGCGCGGCCAGCAGATTAGGCGACAGAGATCCGGGGTCTGCGTTATCGATATCGCTTAGTATCGGCCCCCAGGCCAATGGCCAGGTTGTCACGGTCGACCGAATTACGCCGGCGTCCGAGAGTCGCTGGATATCGTGACGCAATGAGACGTCCCCAGCCGGGACAAATGGTCCGGCGTGCACAACGGTAGCGGTTATCAGCAGGAAGAACGCGCAGGCGTGCGTTTGAAAGGTCCTTGGCATGCAGAAGCGGTACGACTAACGGGAAAGGCGGGATGTTACCAGCATTTTAGCCAGCGATGCGATCCGCTTATTTTCGCTTGCTCTTTGCGGCGGCGGAGACGAGGGCCGCAGTGGAAGGATTGCTACCACCGTATTTGGCAGATCCAGTCACGACGTCCTCGAGCGACTTCGCTAGACTCTTGCCCAGCTCAACCCCCCACTGATCAAACGAATCAATCCCCCAGATCACCCCCTCGACAAATACCTTGTGCTCGTAGGCGGCGATCAACTGCCCGAGCACCTCGGGCGTGAGCCGCTCGAACAGAAACAGCGTGCTTGGCCTGCTCCCGGGGTGCACTCGATGCGGCT
>CAWUHY010000206.1:0-5211 GCA_963922215.1 uncultured Gammaproteobacteria bacterium
CGGGTTTACGCACATGGAGTGGTACCGCAAGTCAGACGGCGAAGTCGTCTTCGGCGAAATCGGCGGTCGTCCTCCGGGCGCGCACCAGGTTGACCAGATGAAATACGCCTGCGATTTCGACGTCTTCCGCGCCTGGGGCCAGGCTGTAGTCAAGGGCGAGATCCGCGAGAAGTGGGAACGCCGCTACAACGTCGCGACCATCTACAAACGCGCGCGCGGCGTCGGCCGCATCACGCGCTACGAGGGTGCAGACGCACTGCAGCAACGCTTCGGCGAACACGTGGTCTGGAACACCTTGCTGCCGCCAGGCACGCAACGCCGCAACTGGCGCCAGACCCTCGTCTCCGACGGCTTCGTGATGCTTCGCCATCCCGATCTCGACGAAACATTGAAAATGGCCGACGCAGTTGGTTCGGAACTGCAGATTTTTGCGGAGTAGGGATTCGTGGACGAACGAACGAAATCTTACCGATTGCTCGTTCACGATGCAGTTGCACAATCGGGAATGGCGTGTTCGGTATGCCCCCGAAAGCAGCCGCTCGGCCGTGTCCTTTTTGATTACTATGAACTTCTGCTACTGACCCATTCCGGCCGGTCGAAGACCGGATCTCGAAAACAATCAGCCAAGGTGCAATGAAGCGGTTTTGTTGCTTTGCAATGGGAAAAAACTTCCCCGGCGAACTTCGGGGAAAGTCCGAGCCTTTCGGCTTTTTCGTGTCAGCCTTCGTCAATGCGATTGACTCGAAAGATGCCGAGATCAAAGCGCTCGAACTCCTCTCTGCAAACTTAGGCTTGGTCACGGAGGATGCGGGACTTCCACCCAACGCAACTGTGTCATTCAAGGTCGTTCACGAGCTCGCGCATCAAATACAGGCTCCGAAACTGACTGAATTTCAGTTCTTCGAAATGGATGAATAATCCCCTGATCGAGCGGCTGCTTCTGGCCGCAACCAGCCGCCTAGGCATCTCGAACTAGAATTTCTGCTATTTACGCGAAGGAGACGTTGACCAAGTGATCCTGCGGAAGTCGATTATCGGGATTTCTTCCGTACTTCTAGTTGCTGTCGTGTGGCTGATTTGGTTAGCAGCTGTTGGGATTGCGTCGCTTTGGATTGGTGGGCTGGATCAATGCACATTCGACGGTTGTGGCCCAAAGGCACCTATTTGGCATGACATACTCTTCGTTATTATCCTTGTCATTCCGCCGTTGGCCGTTTCATGGTTTATCGCTAACTATGCGGCAAACAAGATTCTTACCTGAGTGTACTTGACCGTTCGCCTGTGGCCGTTCTGAGCCGTTCGAACAAACATTGCCGCGGTAACTTCTTTTACCAATCGCTTAACAACTAGACCCGGTCTGTCAATCTTGGCTGTTACGATTAGCGGGAATTGACACGAGCCAGTCGATAGATTGAGCTATAGCCTTGACGTCATTTCTTCGAACATCGGCGATAGCTTTGGCCTTCATCATTGGCCTCTCAGCCGGTGCGCAGTCATCGGATTCTGACTATCAGACTGATTATGCTCCGATCATGTCGCGTGGATTCGGCGTGCTGGACGAGCCTTCGATTCGCGACCAGTGCAATGGCGACTACGCCGGTTTTCGCTTATTTCGACACGCCGCGGACAGACCGCTCGCACTGGTGCGTGTGGAAAAAACCGACAAGACCTCAGAAGTTGTAACGCGCACTTTCGAACACAGTGGCGCGGGCGACACCAAACGGATAAAGATCTCACACACACAATGGGCTGAGCTTGTCGAGTTGCTGGAACAATCAGGTTTCTGGACGCTCGAAATGGATGACACACACTGGACGCCAGACAGCGCAAAGGTTTGGATCGAGGCGTGCGTAGACAATCGATTCCGATCCATCTCAGTCTACACGGAGCAATCAATCCTCTCCGTCTACGTAGCAGACTTCTTGTCTGAGCTGACTCCAGAAGCGAATCAAAAACAGCTGGTTCTGCCGAACTGCGGCCGACCGCGCGACTCAAAGTGGAACAGCCGATAGCTTGATTCCGGAAACGTGCCAGTTTTATTAATCAATGGACGCTCGGCACGACGATTCTGATATTGAATATTCTCGCCGCACCGAAAACAAGACTGGCACCTTAATTCTCTGTGCCGATCAAAGCCTCTTGGCGACCGAAGCTACTCCGCCGCCGCCTGCTTCGCCAGAACCAGATTCGCATTCGACGTCGACTCGATCCGCAGCTTCTTCAGTGGCTCGTATTCGATCGCGTCGTACCAGTTCCGGGCGGCCTCATCGGAATCGAAGTGCAGGACAACATAGACGTCACGTCGCTCGCCTTCGAGAGCGGTTGCGTCGAAGTCGCCGACGAGCAGTTCGCCCTTATGTTTGGCGACGACTTCGCCGACCGACTCGAGGTACTTGCCGTAGTTTTCCTTATCGGCGATGTCGTAGCTGGCGATGATGTAGGCGGCCATAGTCAGAATTCCTGATGTTGTTTTGGGCGGGGCTCTACGCGTGTTCGCTCAGGTACTTCGGCAGCATTTCGCGCCACGTCACCCAGTCATGGTCGTAGTTCGGGCCCCAGGAGTCGACGCGGTTCGGTACGCCTTTCTTGCCAAGCAGGTTCGCGATGCGCCAGGACTCGCCGATGTCTTCCCACTTGCCTTCGCCGGTCGGTAGGAGCACGAAGCGCTTGCGTAAGAGGTCGAGCTGCGGGCCTTCGAGGTTAGGCAGGTAGTGCAGCGGAGACGAGAAGTAAAAGTCTTCGAAGAACTGGCCTTCAAGGTACTTGGACAGGTCGAACGTGCCGCTCATCGCGATCGCCATGCGGTACGCATCCGGGTGACGGCACAGCGTTGCCACGGAATTGAAGGCGCCGATCGAGGCGCCTGCGGCGATGATCTCGATATCCGACGACTGGCAGTCGTTGCGGATTGCAGGAGTGATCTCGTTGTAGATCATCGAGTCGAAGGCGTTCTGCATTGCCGAGCAGTACTGGGCCGAATGTTTGCCCTCAAACCACGTGCGTCCGGCGATGCTGTCCGTCGAGTAAACCTTGATGCGGCCGGCCTCGATCAGCTCCCGCAGGACGGTGATCATGTGGAAGCGCTCGATCTCCTCTGCGTCGCCGCCTGCTGTCGGGAACAGCAGCACGGGCGTGCCGTAGTGGCCCCAGCGCACGAGCTGCACCTCCTGCTCAACGCGGGGCGAGTACCAGCGAGTCGTTTCCTTCATGATGCGTCCGAGGCCTGACCTTCAATACGACGCCAGTCCTGGATGCGCTGCCAGAAGAGCTCGGTGAATTCGTCGTGCTCGTGTTCCGGGAACAGCGCCTTCACCTTCAGACGAATCGCATCGCGGACGGAGTCCGTGCCGAAGTAGTCGTAGGCCACTTCGTCGAGATGGCCAAGATGCGTGTCACAGAACTCGAGGAAGTCGTCCATGTTGAAGCGCGCGCGGGCGAGCTTGACGTAACCTTCGAGCTTGTCGTCAAACGGAATATCCTGGTCGGCGATGTCGAAGTACTCGTTCCAGTTCAGGTTCGTGCGCATGCGTCGCTGTTTCGCTGCACAGTAGATCGACCAGCGCAGGTTGGCTTTGATGAGCCACGGGAAGTGGTAGTGCAGCGACGTGACCTGCGAATCAGGACATGCGTTCGCGAAATCGATCGGTCGCCAGACGCCGTCGCTTAACAGTGATTCGCAGGAGTTAAAGTCCCAGCCGAAGAACGCGTTGATGACCATCGTGATGTCTTTCAAGCGCTGGGCCTGGTCATCCGAAATGAAGTCGATGTCCATCCGGTAGCGATCGTGCAGCGGCGCGTCCGGATCGTAGTTCACGCAGCGCCACTGCGGGCCAAGGCCCACGCAGCGCACGAAGCCGTCAAAAGGAACCACGCCTTTCTGCAGGTGCATCAGACGCGTGCCGCTCTTGTCGTAGGCGGCCATCAACTCTTTTTCGTTCTTGATTGCCGTGACACCGACCCAGGCGCCGCCGTCGTAGGGCTTCATAAATAACGGATAACCGATCTTCTCGGCGATCGACGGCAGGTCAAAGAGATCCGCATACTGGCGAAGCGTGGGCTCGAGGTCGGCGTAATCCTCGTACTCTTTCGGCGGGACCAGCCAGGTTTCCGGCACCGGGATGCCGAGCCGCATCATCGCCGCATAGCTCGTGTGCTTCTCCATCGACTGCAGCGACCACGGGTTGTTGAACACGTAGAGATCGTTGGTCAGGATCGCTTTCTTGATCCATTCGCGCGACGTGCCGTACCAGTGGGTCAGACGGTCGATGACGACGTCGTAGCGGCAGGGTTGGGTCAGGCTGAACGGCGCGATATGCACGCGTTCGACCTCGAAATTGACGCGATCTCCGTTGATCTTGAGCTCAAGATTGAGCTCGCGCATCAGGCTTTCATAACAGATCGGCCAGCAGATATCCGCGCCGAGAGACAGTCCAATACGTCGGGTTACAGTCGCCACATTTCTTCCTTTTATTCTGCGTGCGGTCTCTACAATACTACCGCCGTTGCCGGTTTGTCGTCTTGCTATTCGTAAACGATCCAGCCCGGGCCGGGGAATACCCACGAAAGACCGATCCGCAGGCGATCCCGCCAGTTCTGCCAGTTGTGCGCGTCGCGAGCTTCCTCGAATTTCACCTCGACGTTCTTCTGCTGCAGGTGGGGAACCAGCGAGCGGTTCTCGTAAATCAGCGATTCGTACATGCCGCAGCTCAAAAACACCCGGGATGCCGGGCGCACGGAATCCGCACGGAACGCGTTCATGAATTCGACGACGGGGTCGAAGACGGGCCCGCGATGGTGGCGGCCGAGATCGGTGAAGGCAAAGGAGCCGGACTGCAGCAGGAGGTTGCCGAACAGCTCGGGGTTTTTCCACGCCGCGTGCAGCGAGGCAACGCCGCCGAAGCTTGCGCCCATCAGGCAGCGCGATTCCGGGCGATCCCGCAGCGGGAAGTGCTGCTGCATGAACGGCAACAGGTCGTCGGCGATGAACGCGGCATGCCTGTCGTTGCCGTGGTATTCGACCAGGCGGTCCGGCGACTGCGTCAGCGCGACGATCATCGGCGGAATTTCCAGCCGGTGAATCAGGTTGTCGAGTACGTTCTGGAAATCGGCGTAGCGCAGGTAATCAATCCCGTCGTGGACGATGAGTAGCGGATACTTCCGGTTCTTGCGGAAGGTGGCTGGCAGATAGACCTGCAGCTCACGCTCTCCACC
>CAWUHY010000207.1:0-5197 GCA_963922215.1 uncultured Gammaproteobacteria bacterium
GCGCTCGTGAGGCGTTGTCGTATCCGTTGTCTGATATCGCGAAGGAACTGCATCTCGACGAACCAAAAGTCGAGGCGCTGGAGCGCAACAGTTTCGATGCGCTCGGCGCACCGGTGTTCGCGAAGGGTCACCTGAAAAAGTACGCGCAGCTCGTCAAGGTCGATCTGGACCAGGTCCTGCTCGAATACCACCAGCTCACCCGCGCCGATGGGCTACCGCCCGTCGTATCCAACCGGAAACGGCCCAGCGTTCCAAAATCGCCTGTGCCGTGGATTCTTGGGTTTATCCTGCTCGCGCTCATCGCGGCCGGCTACTTCGGCTGGCAGTTCTGGCAGAACCGTGCAGCCGAGGGTCCCGAGCCGTTGCCATCGGCCGTCCCGAATTCGAATGCGCAGGCGCCAGAGAGTCTAACGACTAACGACACCGATACGGTCGACGAGCCGGAAACGACCATCAACGAATCGATCGCTGCGGCGCTTCCCGAGCCCGAGCCTTCACGTGCCGCAACAACGCTCGCGGCAACGAGCGTCCCCGCTTTGCCGGTCGAGGCGTCGTCAGACGTACCGACAATCGCGCTGAATCTCGCGTTTACAGGCGACTGCTGGACCGAGGTCACGGATGGTGACGGCGACCGTCTGTATTTCGACCTCGGTCGCTCCGGTGACGTCGTATCCGTGAACGGTACCGCCCCTGTTTCCGTTCTGCTCGGCAACGCGGCCAACGTGTCCGTTGAGGTGAACGGGCGCGACTACACGATTGCGGCCAACCAGCGCAACGGCGACACCGCAAGATTTACCCTCTACGGATCCTGAGAATCGCCAGGCAAGCCGCAAGCGTCGAGACATGCACGTGAAACCCAAACCCATTCGTGGAATGAACGACATCCTGCCTGGCGACACCGCCACCTGGCGCTACCTGGAATCAGTTCTGATCGATATCGCGACGACCTACGGTTATCGCGAAATCCGCCTGCCGCTGCTCGAACAGACCGAGCTCTTTCGTCGCTCGATCGGCGAGGTGACCGATATCGTCGAGAAGGAGATGTACACCTTTCTCGACCGCAACGACGAAAGCCTGACGCTGCGACCCGAGGCAACCGCGGGAATCGTGCGTGCAGGGATCAGCAACGGCATGCTGCACAACCAGAAGCAGAAACTGTGGACGACCGGTCCGATGTTTCGCTACGAGAAGCCGCAGAAGGGCCGCTACCGGCAGTTTCACCAGTTCGACGTCGAGGCCTTAGGATTTGAGGGGCCGGACGTCGATGCCGAAATGATCATCATGAGCGCGCGCATCTGGGAGCGACTCGGCATCGACCGGCTCGCGCTCGAGATCAATTCACTCGGCACGCCGGCATCGCGCAAGGCCTATCGCGAGACGCTGACGGACTACTTTTCCGGCGTGAAAAGTCAATTGGATCAGGATAGTATTCGCCGCCTCGACAAGAACCCGCTGCGGATTCTCGACAGCAAGAATCCGGAGATGCAGGAAATTATCGAGGCCGCACCGCTGATGCTGGACTATCTCGATCCCGAATCGGCGGCGCATTTCTCGCGGCTCAAGGAACTGCTGGATTCAGCGGGAGTCGACTACACGGTGAATCCGAGACTCGTGCGCGGTCTGGACTACTACAGCCGGACAGTGTTCGAGTGGGTCACGGATGCGCTGGGCGCACAGGGCGCGGTCTGCTCCGGCGGGCGCTACGACGGACTTGTCGAAAAGCTCGGCGGCAAGCCGACGCCGGCGATTGGCTGGGCGATGGGCATCGAGCGCTTCGTCGCGCTCTACGAGGCCTGCGGCGGCCAGCCGGCGGACGACGACGCCGACGTCTACATCGTCGCGGTTGGCGATGCGGCAGAGACCCACGCGGTCTTGCTCGCAGAGTCTCTGCGAACGTCGCTGCCGGGGGTCGTCGTCGACCAGAATCTCGGCGGTGGCAGTTTTAAATCGCAGATGAAACGCGCCGACAAAAGCGGCGCGAAGTTTGCGCTGATTCTCGGCGAGCAGGAAGTTGCGAATCGACAAGTCGGCGTGAAGCCGCTGCGCAGTCACGACGAACAGCGCGAAGTGGCAATCGACGATGTCGCGGACGTCCTGTCGACCGTGCTCGCGCAGGCCAATTGACAATGAGAGGCTGAGCAACAGCATCAGTCTCGAGACAATCGGAACGACCGATACCGGTCGTGAAATGGAAGACCAAGATGGCAGATGAACTGAAGACCGAAGAAGAACAAATGGAAGAGCTGCGCGCCTGGTGGAAAGAGAACCAGACGAGCGTGCTGGCCGGCATTGCGGTTGTTGTGATCGCGTTGTTCGGCTGGAACTACAAAGTCGGTTCTGACCGCGCGGCATTGGAAGAGGCCTCCGCGATCTACAACGAGTTGACCGATGAAATCGTCGATGCGGATCTCGACGCGGCAGAAGCGCTGGCGATGACGCTCGCGAGCGACTACGCGGACTCGCCGTACCATGTCCAGTCACGGCTCGCGATGGCGCGTTTGTACATGGATTCGAATCGCGACGAAGACGCCGCGAACGCACTGCGTTCGGTCCTTGAAATCGACGGCTATGACGCGCTGAAGCAGATCGCGCGCTTGCGGCTCGCAAAAATCCTGATGTACCAGGACAAGGCGGAAGAAGCGCTGGACGCAGTCTCGACCGGTGGCGATGAAGGCTTTGCGGCCCGTTTCGCAGAGGCCCGCGGCGATGCCTACGTCGCGCTCGAAGACTTCGAAAATGCCCGCAACGCATACACCACCGCGCTGGCTGATGAGAACGCCAACCGGACGATCGACCAGCGACTCGTCCAGTTGAAGCTGTATGACCTGCCGGCTTCTGTCGCAGACTCGAGCGGCGACGACAGCGAAGAGGCATCGGAAAGTGATGTTGTCGAATCTGCAAACGATGAGGAAGGCGGCGCCTGATGAGCGTCTTTCGATTCATTGCGATTCTCGCGCTGGCAGTCGCGCTATCCGGCTGCGGCGTGTTCGGCGACAAGGAAGATCCTGAGCTCCTCCCGCTCGAGCTCGAGCCGATTGAAACGACCGTCAAGCTTCGGCGCGAATGGTCGACCGGCCTCGGCAAAGACGCGGAAAACCTTCGCGTTGCTCTGAGACCCGTCGGCGACGGCTCACGCATCTACGCGGCGAGCTTTGACGGTCGCGTACATGCGCTGAATCCGTCATCCGGAAACAAGCTGTGGACCACGGAACTCGATCAGGAGCTCTCTGCAGGTCCGGCCGTCGGCGACGGACGCGTCGCAGTGATCAGCAAGGATGGCTTTCTCGTTGTCCTGGATGCAGACACGGGGGCCGAGCGCTGGCGTGAATATATTGCTGGTGAGTCACTCGCGAAGCCGCTGATTCGAAACAACACCGTCGTCATCCTGACGGTCGACAATCGCCTGCGCGCCTACGGCCTGAATGACGGCGTCGAGCGCTGGACGATCGAAGAGTCGACGCCCGCGCTGACCGTGCGCGGTAATGCAGCGCCGGTGGCCGTCGGAACGGTCGTCGTTGCCGGTTTCGACAACGGACGCGTGCTGGCGGTCAACCTGTTGAGCGGAGACGTCGAGTGGCAGGCGCTTTTGTCCACACCGTCTGGCCGTTCCGATCTCGACCGACTCGCGGACGTTGACGGCATGCTGTCAGTCGTCGGGCAGGACGTTTACGCCGCCGGCTACCAGGGTCGTATGGCCGGGCTCGCCGCGGAGTCCGGGCAGGTTCTCTGGACGCGCGAACTCTCGTCCTACGCCGGCCTTTCGGCCGATTGGACGAATGTGTACACGGTCCTCGACGGTGGGGAAGTCGTCGGCATGTCTCGCCGCACCGGAACCGAAGTCTGGCGCAACGTGTCGCTTCTGCGCCGTGAGCCGACGATTCCGATCCCGTACAGGTCGACGGTCGTCGTCGGCGATCTGGAAGGCTTTCTCCACTTCTTCTCGAATGCGAGCGGCGAGCCCGTCGCGCGTGTCCGGACCGGCAAGAACGCCCTGACGAACGCGCCCATCGTTATTGGCGATTACCTTTACGTGCAAACCGACAGCGGTGACCTCACGGCCTACTCGATTCCGGAGCCGACGCCTCGCTCCGCGCCGGATATCGCAAGCGACGACCGCGACTAAGCGGCGCCAAAGTCATGCTGCCAGTTGTTGCTCTGATTGGACGGCCGAATGTCGGCAAGTCCACGCTGTTCAACCGGCTGACCCGTTCCCGCGACGCACTCGTTGCTGACTATCCCGGGCTGACTCGCGACCGGCAGTACGGTTTCGGCAAGCTCGGACCTGTGCCGTATCTGGTCATCGATACCGGCGGCGTCGCTGGCGGCGAGTCCGGCATCGATGAGCGCATGGTCGAACAGTCCGTCCGCGCTTTGGAGGAAGCCGACGTCGCGCTGATCATGGTCGACGCGCGCGAAGGCCTGACCGCCGTCGACGAATACGTTGCCTCGCTGGCGAGGAAGGGCGCGAAGCGCGTATTTCTCGTCGTGAACAAGGCGGAGGGTCTCGACCCCGACATCGTCGCCAGCGAATTTCACGCGCTCGGCCTGGGCGATCCGCTGGCCGTCAGCGCCGCGCACGGCGATCACGTCAGCAGCCTCATGGATGTCGTTCTCGACGGCTTCGAAGCAGGGGAAGCGGAAGACGATGATGACGATGAGCGCGAGCTCCGCATCGCGGTCGTCGGCCGGCCAAATGTCGGCAAGTCCACGCTGTCGAACCGGCTGCTCGGCGAGGAACGGCTCGTTGTCTACGATCAGCCGGGCACCACGCGCGACAGCGTCGCCGTGCCGTTCGAGCGCAACGATCGCAAGTATCTGCTGATCGATACGGCCGGCATCCGACGCCGTGCCCGCGTGCACGAGGCAATTGAAAAATTCAGCATCATCAAGGCACTTCAGGCAATCGAACGCGCGCAGGTCGTCATCGCCGTGCTTGACGGGCAGGAGGGCATCACGGAACAAGATGTGAGCCTGCTCGGGCTGATCCTCGAGCGCGGCCGCGCGCTGGTCGTCGTCGTCAACAAGTGGGACGGTCTGTCTCCAGAGAAGCGCAAGCGCATCCGCGACGACATCGACCGCCGCCTGCCGTTTCTCGATTTCGCGGAGCGCATGACGATTTCGGCGCTGCACGGAACGGCTGTCGGCGATCTCCTGCCGGCCGTCGAGCGTGCCTACAGCGCTGCCACCCGCGACATGC
>CAWUHY010000208.1:0-5183 GCA_963922215.1 uncultured Gammaproteobacteria bacterium
TCCCAGTAAACCTGCAGAAGCGCCCGGTCGCCGAGATCGAACATCGCGATGAAGTGCACGGCGATTTCATTGAGCATGACAAATCCAACTGGGTTGAGCAGTTCGTCGGTAAATCGATCGGCGACCCCGACCTGGAGAACTGGAAGATCCGGCGCGACGGCGGAAATTTCGACCAGCTCACCGGTGCCTCAGTGACGCCGCGCGCCGTCATTGGCGCGATCGCGGAAACGCTTGTCTTCTTTGAGACTCATCGTGAACGCGTCTTCGGACTGCCACCCGGAACACATGCCGGTTCCGTCCTGGAGGATGCCGATGAGTAGCGTGCGCGAGATGTTTCGCGACAGGCTCTGGAAAGAAAATCCGGGCCTCGTCCAGTTGCTGGGCCTGTGTCCCCTGCTCGCCGTCACCGGCACCTTCGTCAACGGCTTCGGACTTGGTCTTGCAACGCTCGCTGTTCTGACGGCTTCGAGCTTTCTTGTATCGGCAACCCGCCGACTCATTCAGCGGGAAACGCGCATTCCGGTCTACGTCCTGATCATTGCCAGTCTCGTGACCTGCATCGAGCTCGTCTTTAAGGCCTTCTTTCCCGACCTCGACCGGGCGCTTGGAATCTTCATTCCCTTGATCGTGACGAACTGCGCCATCGTCGCGCGCGCCGAAGTCTTTGCCTCGCGACAGCCAATCGTAAAAAGCACGCTCGACGGGTTTGCGATGGGGCTCGGTTTCGCTCTGTTGTTAATGACGCTCGGACTGATCCGCGAAGTTATCGGCTACGGAACGCTGTTCGCCGGCATGCCGAGCGGCTCGGACGGAATCCAGATCGTCGATGCCGGCTGGTTGCTCGCCATCCTGCCGCCGGGCGCATTTTTTGCGCTGGGTCTGCTCATCGCGGCCAAGCGCTGGATCGACATGCGCTACGGCGCGAGTCGCAGCGTCGGAACGAGCAGGACGACCGCATGAACAAGGACAAGCGGACGGCGATTTTTTCCACGCTGCGCGCACAAAACCCGTCACCGAAAACGGAACTCAACTACGAAACGCCGTTCCAATTGCTTGTCGCGGTCATCCTGTCGGCGCAGGCAACTGACGTCGGTGTCAACAAGGCGACCAAAAAGCTATTTGAGGACGCGCCGGATCCACAGTCCATGCACGCGCTCGGCGTCGACGGCCTGAAACGCTACATCCGGACGATCGGGCTGTTTAACAGCAAGGCAGAGAACGTCATCAAGACCTGCGCCATTCTTCTTGAGCAACACGACGGCGACGTGCCGAGAAATCGAGAGGCGCTGGAGGCCTTACCCGGTGTCGGCAGGAAAACGGCGAACGTTGTGCTGAACACGGCGTTCGGAGAACCGACGATTGCGGTGGATACGCATATTTTTCGCGTGTCGAATCGCACGGGGATTGCCAAAGGGAAAACGCCGCTCGAAGTTGAGAAACGTCTTGTGCGACTGACGCCCGAGGAATTCAAACAGGATGCTCACCACTGGTTGATCCTGCACGGGCGATACGTCTGCAAGGCCAGAAAGCCGGACTGTCCGTCCTGCTCGATCATCGAGTGGTGCGAGTATTCGCGCAAAACGAAAGCCGTGTAAGGAAATCGTACGCAATGTTCTTCAGCCAGGATCGCAGCAAGCTTCGCCAGATGTATATCGAAGCGTGGCGGAAATTTGAGAGCGGCGAACCGATGTCACCACTCGAAGACCAGATCGCATCGGTCATTGCGCTGCATCCCGAATATCACGACGCGATGCGCGATGATTTCCGGAATGAGGACTACAAACCGGAGGACGGCAAGACGAACCCGTTCCTGCACATGGGGCTGCATCTGGCAATTCGCGAACAGATTGGAACCGATCGGCCCGCTGGTATCCGCGCAGCCTTCAACGGATTAACGAAACGCCTTGGGGACGCACACGACGCGGAGCATCGCATGCTCGACGTCCTTGCCGAAACACTCTGGGATGCACAACGAAACGGAAGGCCGCCGGACGAGGCTCAGTATCTCGAGCGGCTGCGCCGCCTGTAATAAATTTCCAGGCCGCACGGTCTTAAGAACGAGCGAGAGGATGGAAACAGTGACTGAAACGGCGAATCAATATCCTGTTAACGGTGCGGGGCTCGGCCTGCGGCGCCCGCTGCTGGACAAGCTCATGAAGAACCCACCGGAGAATGTCGACTTCATGGAAGTCGCGCCGGAAAACTGGATTCATGTCGGTGGCGTGCTCGGCAAGAAATTTCGTTGGTTCACGGAGCGCTACCCTTTTACGCTCCACGGGCTGTCGCTGAACATCGGTTCGCCCGCACCGCTCAACGAAGACCTCGTACGCGACATTCGCGACTTCATGGACGAGCACGGCATCAGGCAGTACTCCGATCACCTGAGCTACACCGGCGATGACGGTCAACTCTACGACCTCATGCCGATACCGTTTACGGAAGAGGCCGCCGACTATGTCGCCGAACGGGTTCGCCGCGTGCAGGACATCCTTGGACGACGCATGGCGCTCGAAAATGTGTCCTTCTATGCACCGACCGACGAAGGCATCGGCGAGCTGGATTTCCTGCTCGCGGTCCTCGAACGAGCCGACTGCGACCTGATGCTCGACATCAACAACATCGTGGTGAACAGCATCAACCACCGCTACGACGCGAGTGAATTCCTGCGTCGAATGCCAGCGGAACGGATTCGCTACTTCCACATCGCGGGCCATCACGTTGAAGCGGAGGACCTGCGTGTTGATACGCATGGAGCGCCTGTCGACACGCAGTCCTGGGACTTGCTGAAGGAAGCTTACGAGCTCTTCGGCCCGGTTCCGACACTGCTCGAACGCGACTTCAATTTTCCGCCGATGGACGAACTGCTTGCAGAGGTCGACCGCATACGCGACCTGCAGAATGCGTCCGAGCTGAAGGAGGCGGCCAGTGGCTGAGCGGCCGGACTTCCAGGCACGGCAGTACGCGTTCGCGGCCCACATTCGCGACCCGGAAAATGCGCCTGCCCCGGACGGGATCGAAGACCGCCGGATGGGCATCTACCGCGAACTCTTTTTTAATAATCTGAAGAGCCTGCTGTCGTCCACTTACCCCGTGCTCAAAGAGCTGCACAGCGATGAAAAATGGCGGCGGCTGATCCGGCAGTTCATGCAGGTACACCGCGCGAGTACGCCCTACTTTCTCGAACTCCCCGCCGAATTTTTGAATTTCCTGACGGACGAATACGAAGCGCAAGACGACGACTTTCCGTTCCTTGCCGAACTCGCACACTATGAATATATCGAGCTCGCCCTGTCGGTTTCCGATGTTGAGATCGATATGGACGGCATCGACCCGGACGGCGATCTGCTTTCCGGAGTTCCGGTCAAGTCTGAGCTCGCGTGGTTGTATGCCTACCAGTTTCCCGTTCATCGAATCGCGACGGATTTTCTTCCGACCGAGCCGTCGGAAACGCCCGTGTGCCTCGCTGTCGCGCGCGATCCCGACGGAAAAGTCCGTTTCCACGAATTAAACCCGGCAATGGCTGCGCTGCTCGAGGCGATTGCCGAGAATCCGGAATTGAAGCGCGGCGAGACGCTGCTGCGCGAACTGGCGGCGCGTTTGTCCTTCCCAGACCCTGAGCAATTCGTCGCCCACGGCGAGCGCGCGCTCGACGACTTCCGCCGATCCAACATCATCCTGGGCGCACGGCCCGGACAAGGAGACAACAATGGATAAAGCAATCGCACTCTGGGACCGCATCGCGTCCGCACTGAACACGGGTGGCGACTGGGTCGGACTGCTGCTGATACGGGTCCTGATGTCCTACGAATTTTTCAAGGCAGGGCTGAGCAAGTTCAATGGCAATAACTGGTTCGAGAACGTGCAGGGGAATTTCCCGTTCCCGTTCAACGTTCTCCCGGTCGAATTGAGCTGGTTTCTCGCGACCTGGTTCGAGCTGATCGGCGGCATCGCTTTGCTGCTCGGACTCTTTACCCGCTTCTGGGCGGCAAGCCTGGTGATCCTGTCCATTGTCGCAATTTTCGGCGTGCACTGGCCGGCCGAATGGAACTCGCTGTCGGAGCTCTGGAAAGGCTATGCCATAACGAACGACGGCTTCGGCAACTACCGCGTACCGCTGCTGTTCATCGCCATGCTGATCCCGCTGGTCCTGATCGGACCGGGCAAGTTGAGCCTCGACCATTTCCTGAACAAGTCGCTGAAGCGCAACGCCTGAGCGTCACGAATGGTTTGCATCGGTCGCCGGTCAAGCTTTTCGCACCGGCGGCCGATACCGGTCTATGCTAGGCCACGTCGCTTGCCGGCGCTTCAGGAATAAAAACGATGCTCGACCACAATCTCGTCACTCTCATCATCGACTGGATGACGACGCTGTTCATCCTCGCCGTCGGCATCGGCGTTCTGGTCGTGGCAGTCATGTACGTCGTCGACGTCACCCAGACAACCCATACTGTTCGGCGAAATTTCCCGGTGATCGGGCGTTTTCGCTACTTTTTCGAGCATCTTGGCGAGTTCTTCCGGCAGTATTTCTTCGCCAATGACCGCGAAGAACTGCCGTTCAATCGCGCCCAGCGATCGTGGGTTTACCGCGCAGCCAAGGGCGTGGACGAGACGGTCGCCTTCGGCTCCAGCCTGAATATCAAGACGCCCGGCACCCTGATCTTTGTCAATTGCCCGTACCCGACGCTGTCCGAGGACTCGGTCAAGACGGCGCCGATTGTCATCGGACCGAATGCGAAACGGCCGTTCGAAGCAAAATCCATCTTCAACGTCTCCGCGATGAGCTACGGCGCAATATCCAAACCCGCCGTCCTGGCGCTGTCGAAAGGCTCAAAGATGGCCGGCAATTGGCTGAACACCGGCGAAGGCGGCATCTCGCCCTGGCACCTAGAAGGTGGCTGCGACCTGGTCTACCAGATCGGTACGGCAAAGTACGGCGTGCGCGATGATGACGGCGGGATCGACTGGGAGAAACTCGAACAGGTTGGCGCGATCGAGCAGGTGCGCATGATCGAACTGAAGCTCAGTCAGGGCGCAAAGCCGGGCAAAGGCGGCATTCTCCCCGGTGAAAAAGTCACCGACGAAATCGCCGAAATCCGCCATATTCGAAAGGGTCAGGATTCGATCAGTCCAAACCGCCATCCCGAGATCGAGAACGCCGAGGATCTGTTTAACCTGATCAACCG
>CAWUHY010000209.1:0-5177 GCA_963922215.1 uncultured Gammaproteobacteria bacterium
CTCGCTACTTGGTTTTGTTCTGCTCGCGATCAACCCGGTCTTCCTGGTCATCGTCCTGCTGCAGGTTGTCCGGCGTGGTATGGGCTTCGGGCTCTCGAAACCGACCAATGACATGCTGTACTCGGTCGTTCCGACCGACCAGAAGTACAAAGCGAAGAACTTCATCGACACGGCAATCTATCGCGGTGGCGACGTCGTCGGTTCGTGGGCAATCAAGGGTTTGCAGGTTCTTTCTCTCGGAATCTCCGGAATTGCCCTTGTGATGCTGCCGTTTGCCATCATCTGGGGATGGTGCGCGTTCTGGCTTGGCGCGGAATACCGTCGCCGAGACAAATCCGACCAGGACGAAACGTCAGACAAAGGCAGTGCCGAACAACCCGCGACTGCCTGAAGCAGAATCTAAAGGACCAGAATGTCTCCACAACCCAGCGGCCTGTTGCGCCGTCTCGGCGCCATCATCTACGACACCTTGCTGGTCACTGCGGTGTTGTTTCTTGCCACGATTCCGTTCATCGCGGTCCGCGGCGGTGAACCTGTCGAGCCGCAAAATTTCGGCTTCCAGATTTCCATGCTGACCGTCATCTACGCGTTTTTCGTCGGCTTCTGGACCCGCAAGGGCCGCACGCTCGGCATGCAATCCTGGGGTCTTCAATGTGAATCTGCCAGCGGCGGCAGGCCGAGCCTCGGTCAGGCAACGCGACGTTTCTTCGCCGCGATCCTGTCGTGGGCAGTGTTCGGACTAGGCTTCCTGTGGCAGCTCGTCGATCGCGACAAACTCACCTGGCACGACCGCCTGAGCGACACGCGCCTGAATTTTTATCCGAAGAAAGACAAGCAGGACTAAAAAGGCACGCGTTCGCCCGCTACCGGACCCGCGACAGCGCGCCCCAGGTCAGCGCAATCAGCACGATCGTCGGCAGCCACGCGACGACGGCCGGGTTCAGGCTGAACACCTGGCCGGAGTTGGACAGCATCTCCGAGGCGAGATAGTAGCCGAGACCGATCACGACTCCGATCAGCAGGCGCCCTCCCGCGCTGCCGCTGCGCAAGGAGCCGAACACGAACGCGAGCGCAAGAACCGGCATCACGAGCACAGCCGTCGTGCGCGAAGCGCGATACCAGAGCTCGGCCTTGTAGTTGCGGGAATCGAGATTATTGCGGTCAAGGTAGTCGATGTAGCTCAGGAGTCCACGGGCCGACAGGCTTGAGGACTTCGCCATCGCGCTGCCGAGCAGTTCCGCATTGACGGCGATACTTTCCCTGGTGCGTGTTGCTTCTGCGACCTGCACGCGATCGTTTCTGAATTGCGTTTCGCGGATATTTTCGAGGACCCACTCGTCTGACTCGTCGATGCCTGCATTCTCGGCTCGCAGGATGGAAGCCAGTGAGCCGTCTTCACGAAGTCGGAACATGATGAGTTTGCCGAATTCGAATTCGTTGCTGACGCGTTCGAGATGCAGGAAATCACGGCCGTCCCGCACCCAGGTGTCATTACCGAACCGCTCGTCCTCCTGACCGATACGGGCCTCGGTTCGCATGTTCCTTGCGTAGTAGTCGAGCGGTGGCCCGATAAATTCGCCGATGAGCCCGGTCACGACGAGAAGCACGGCGCCGGTCACGCCCACCATCGCAGCCAGCCGGGCGACAGAGAGACCCGCGCTGCGCATCACGATGATTTCGCTGTTGGCAGCGAGACCACCGAGGCCAAGAAGCGACCCGATCAGCACGGAAACGGGCAACATTTCAAAGGCGAGATTCGGCAGCCGCAGCGCGGCGAAGAGGATGACCTGCGGCGTCTGGTAGGCGTTCTGCACGTCGTCGAGCTCGCCGATCACCTCAAACAGCGCGGCGAGCGCTAGCAGGACCGTTAGGACCAGCAACGTGCTGTTGACGATCGCACGCATCATGTAGCGAGCCAGGATTTCGTTCACGTGAACACCCTGCGATGCCAGCCGTTCTGCGCTGACAGCATCGCGAGCGCAAGGAGCAGGAGGCCGCCGTGTACGTACCAGAGACCGAGAGCTGGGTCGACCTTACCCTGTTCAATCCAGGCTTTCGCGGCGTTCAGCATGTTGAAGTAAATGATAAAGACCAGCAATCCGACGGCGAGTTTCCCGTAGCGGCCGGCACGGGGCTGGGTCTTCGAAAGCGGCACGGCGAGAATACCGAGCAGAATCGTCGCGATTGGAATTCCGAAGCGCCAGTGGAGTTCCGCCAGTTGTTCCGGATCGTCAGCGCCAATCAGTTGCTCAATCGGCATTGCCTCGGGCTCGGGGTCGTCGACTTGGACGCGCGGCAGCGTGTAAGGAATCCCGTGCTCGACGAATTCGACGACGCGAAACTGCGCGGTTCCCGGAATGCCTTCGTAGCGCCGCCCGTTGTTCAGGACCAGCATTCGCGTGTCCGGGTCGTCGGTATCGACCTGCGTCCCGCGTTCGGCGACCACGACTTCGAGCGCCCCGTTGCCGATGCTGCGCTGTATGAACACGCCCTGCATCTGGCCCTCGACGGAAACGCTCTCACCGTAGACAACTGCGTCGTCGTTGCCGAAGACCGTAAAGCGACCAGGCTCGATGCTGGACAGATCTGCCTCACGACGGGCCTCGGCACCGATCCGGTCGATCGTTGCCAGTGAGCGCGGCCCGATGTCGATGGAGACCCAGGCGACACCGAGCGCGAGCGGGATCAGCAACAGCGCGATCGGCCGATAGATGCCACGCAGGCCGACGCGGCACGCCATCATCGCAGGCAGCTCGCTGTCCCGGTACAGGCGACCGAGCGCGAGCATGACCGCGAGGAAAACGCCGATCGGAATGAGTACGTTCAGGTACTGGATCGCGGAGAGCCCGATGACGTCGAAGGCAGCCGCTTTTGGCAGTTTCCCCTTGGCGACGTCGCCCAGGACGCGCGCGAACTGGTTCGTCATCAGGATCAGAAGCAGCACGCCGGTCACCGCGAACCAGGTGAGAGCAACTTCTTTCAAAATGTAGCGATCGAGGATGCGAAACATGGCGAAGGGATAGCCAGCAGATTCCTGATTAATTCACGTTGCCCGCAATGGGGTCAAATAAATCAGAGTCTGCCTAACGCGGGTGGATTCAATCAGTTAGACTACCGCTTTTGAAAATCTCGCAACAGTCCCGCGAGGGTCCCGCTTCCGCCGGGGCCCCGGTGGCTGCGGGTTTCATTCAAGCCCGGCAGGCTCGACCTGCCACCAATAAACGAACAAACAACAAGGCGAACGGCATGAATTTTACGACGACCACCAGCAAGGCATCTCGACGTGCAGCGGACTGCATTATTGTCGGTGTCTATGAACGCGACAGGCTTGGCCACGGCGCAGACGATATTAACGGCGTGACCAAGGGCGAAATCGCGAAACTGGTGAAGAGCGGAGACATTTCCGCATCCGTCGGCAAAGCCACCCTGCTCCACGGTCTCCCCGGCGTGCGTGCGAAACGCGTCGTCGTCGCGGGCCTCGGCAAGATCAGCGAATTCGGCGCACGCCAATACCGCGATGCAACAGAGGCGGCCCTGAAGGCGCTCGGCGAAAGCAAGGCAACAAGCGCTGTCAGCTACCTTGCACTCGAGGACGTCAAGGACACGAGCATGTACTACCGGGCGCGGCACGCGCTGCAGGCGGTCGGCGACGCGTCTTACAAATTCGATGAGATGAAAAGCGGCAAAAAGTCAAAAGGCCTGTCGCTCAAATCATTCGGACTTGCTGTTGCGAGCCGCGGCGAGGCAAACAAGGCGACGATCGGGGCCGAACACGGAGCCGGGATTGCCGCCGGCATGTCACTGACGAAAGACCTCGGCAATCTTCCGCCGAACATCTGTACCCCGAGCTATCTCGCACGCACGGCGCAGAAACTCGCGCGCCAGCACGGCAAGCTGTCGACGAAGATCGTCAGCGAGGCAGAGATGAAGCGGCTCGGCATGCACTCGCTGCTGTCGGTCACGGCAGGCACCGAGGAGCCGGCGAAGCTGATCATCATGCAGTACAAGGGCACCACCGGCACGAAGCCGATCGTCCTGGTCGGCAAGGGCGTCACGTTCGACAGCGGCGGCATCTCGCTGAAGCCGGGTCCCGGCATGGACGAGATGAAATACGACATGGGCGGCGCGGCCGGCGTGATCGGAACGATGCATGCCATCGCGTCAATGAAACTCGCCGTCAATCTGACCGTCGTCGTCCCCGCCGTCGAAAACATGCCGAGCGGCACAGCGACCCGTCCGTCAGACATCGTCAAGAGCATGTCCGGGCAGACTATCGAAATCCTCAACACGGATGCCGAAGGTCGATTGATCCTGTGCGACGCACTGACCTACGCGCGACGCTTCAAGCCGGAAATCATCGTCGATGTCGCCACGCTCACCGGCGCCTGCGTGATCGCGCTCGGCAACCACCACACCGGTGTCATGGGCAACAGCGACGCGCTTGAGGAATCCATCGTGGCCGCAGGCGTCAAGGCAGAAGACCGCGGCTGGCGCCTACCGCTGACCGAAGACTACGCGAAACAGCTGAAGAGCAACTTCGCAGACTTTGCCAACGTCGGAGGAAGAGAAGCCGGTGCAATTACCGCGGGCTGCTTCCTCGCGAAGTTCACGGACGGCATGGACTGGGCGCATCTCGACATCGCCGGCACCGCCTGGCAGTCGGGCGCGAAGAAAGGTTCGACGGGACGCCCCGTTCCGATGCTCGCGGAACTTATCCTCGAGCGTTCCGGCTCGCTGCCCTAAAGATTCGTCATGTCCCGCGTCGATTTTTACGTCCTGCGCCAGTCGGGAGAAGATGCGCGTCATCTCTTTTGCTGCAAGCTGACGGAAAAGGCCTACAGTCTCGACAACGCGGTGCATATTCTTGTCAGCTCCGAGCGCGATGCGGAAACGCTCGATGGACTGCTCTGGACCTTCCGCGACGACAGCTTCGTTCCGCACAGCGTCATGCCCGAAACCGACGCACCGGTCACAATTGGTGTGCGCGATCCCGGCGACGAGCGCACGCTGCTGATCAACCTGACCGACTCCGTCCCGGACGGTGCCGAACGTTACGAACGCATCGCAGAGATCGTCAGCGACGATAACGAGGTCAAGGCGCTAAGCCGCGAGCGCTTCGCGAACTACCGCGACAGCGGTCACACAATCGAAACACACAAGCTCTAGGAAGAATGGAC
>CAWUHY010000210.1:0-5177 GCA_963922215.1 uncultured Gammaproteobacteria bacterium
TGCCCTCGACGTCCATTTCACAGGGCGTCATTTCCCGGTTGAAGAGCCCCGGTTCACCTATCGCCAGGGCCCGCGCATGTTGATTGACTGTACGCGGATGACCCAGAACGGCCACTGGCAGGGCGGCCTGAGCGCAGACGGAGAAACGGTTGAGGTCAAAGACTTCTTCGGAACCCGCGATCGGAGTTGGGGCGTGCGCCCAATTGGTGAGCGCGATCCGCAACCGGTTTTGCCCTTGCAGCTCCCGCAATTTTATTGGCTCTGGGCCCCGACGAATTTCCCCAATCTGTCTTTGTATTTCCACGTCAATGAAGATGGGGCAGGGGGCGCTTGGAATACCCGCTCGGTCCTGGCCATGGACGGCGCCGATAATGACGGTTTGCTGCATCTCAATCCACTCCGCGCTGCCGTAGCCTCGGTGACCGGGAGGGAGCGACAGCAGGCCGACCGGTTCGTAGCTGAGATCGGGCTCGGCGGCATCGGGAGACCAGCGCACAAGCGTTCGCTTCAGCCAGTTCTCGTCGTCACGCAGCGGGAAGTCGGTGCGCGAGTGCGCACCGCGACTCTCAGTTCTCGCAAGCGCGCCCATCGCGACGGTCAGCGCAAGCTTCAGCATTCCACCGAGGCGCAGCGCAAACGTCAGCTCCGGGTTCGCGCCCGGCGCCCGGCAGCGCAGGCCGACTGACTGATAGCTGTCGAGCAGTTCGCGAATCTCGTCGCAGGCCTCGGCGAGGTCCTTGCCGTTTCGAAAGATGCCAACCTTGTGGATCATGGTCTCGCCAAGCCTGTCGCGGAGCTCGTAGAGGCTGGTGCTGCTCGCGGGACGCCTGAGCCAGTCTGTACAGCGTTGCTCGGCAGCGTGTAGCGCGTCGAAGGCCAGGCCGGTATCGGCGCGCAGATCGACTCCGCGCGCATAGTCTGCCGCCGCCGCACCCACGAGCCGGCCGGCAACGACGGTTTCTGCAAGGCTGTTGCCACCGAGGCGGTTGAAGCCGTGCATGTCCCAGCAGGCCGCTTCACCGGCCGCGAACAGTCCTGCAAGACCGTAGGCCTGACCGTCCTTGTTCACCCGCACGCCGCCCATTGAATAGTGCTGCGTGGGACGGACCGGTATCAGCTCTTTTGACGGATCGATGCCGGCAAAATCGCGGCAGATATCGACCACCTCGAGCAGCTTTGTCTGCAGGTGCTGCCTGCCGAGATGTCGCAGGTCGAGCCAGAGGTGCGGGCCAAACGGCATCTCCACACCGAATCCGTCACGCATGCGCTGCACCATGTGCCGCGAGACGACGTCGCGACTGGCCAGCTCCTGTTTCTCGGGCTCGGCGTCGACCATAAATCGGTGCAGGTCGCGGTCGAGCAGGTAGCCGCCGTCGCCGCGGGCGCCTTCGGTGATGAGGATGCCGCTCGGCGCCAGCGCGGTCGGATGGAACTGCACCGCTTCCATGTTGCCGAGCGGTACGCGCCCTGTCTCGAGCGCGATCGCGGCACCACCGCCTTCATTGATCGTCGCGTTGGTCGTGTACTGGCCGTAGATGCGGCCATAGCCGCCGGTAGCGATGACGGTGGCCTTCGCCATCACGGCAAAGTGCTCGCCGGTTCGCAGGCAGCGGACGACGGCGCCGATGCAGCGGCTGCCGTCGTGCATCAGGGCCACCGCCTCGGTGCGGTCGCGTACTGTAATGCCGAGGCGAACGACCTCTCCGTCGATCGCGTACAGCGCGGCGTGCCCGGTGCCGGCGGCGGCGTAGCAGGCCCGCCACTTGCTCGTGCCGCCAAAATTTCGATGCGTAATCAGGCCGTCGTTCGCGGCCTTCTCCTCGATTTCGACTTCCTTGCCCTGAATGAAGTAGCGGTTCTTACCCTTGCGTACCCGCGTCCAGGGCACGCCGAAGTACGCGAGTTCGCGGACGGCGGCCGGCGCCTCGTCGACAAAGATATTCGCCACTTCCTGGTCCGCACCCCAGTCGGAACCGCGGACCGTATCGAGAAAATGCAGCGGCGGACCGTCGCCCTCGGCTTTCACGCAGTTGCCAAGCGCCGCCTGCATGCCGCCCTGCGCCGCGCAGCTGTGGCTGCGTCGCGGCGGTACGATCGACAGGATCATCGCATCGAGGCCGGCCGCTGCTGCCTCAATCGCGCAGCGTTCGCCGGCAAGACCGCCGCCGATGACGAGTACGTCCGTCGATGTCAGCGAACCGGTCATGCTTCGAGCAGGAACGCGAGCGGTGGTGGTAGCCAGCCTGCAAGGACGGCGAGGATCAGGAGTCCCAGACCGAGGAAGAGCCACAGCAGCAGTTGCTCAATCCTGTGCAGTATCGGACGTGACAGCAGGGAGCCGGCGCCCCATTTGATTGCGAGGCGATACAAACCAACGCTCGCATGAAACTCGACGCTGATCAGCAGGATGGCGTAGGGCAGCCAGAGCCCGGCGGCAACGCGTGCGGTGGACGTCGACGCTTCAATGCCGGGTACCGCGCCGAACAGCGGAGTGAAGACGTCGAGAGCAAGCAGAAAGATGTGGAAACTGCCGATCACGAGCACGACCATTCCGGTGCGCACCTGCCAGATCCAGAGCATTGATTCGAGATGCGGTTTAAAGCGCGTTTCCTCGCGGCTGCCCGGCGGGATCTGCCGCCCGGAGTTCCTGAGATCCTTCGACAGAGTAATCAGCCGGCGGCGTTCGCGCAGTTGAGATGGAATCTTGCGCGCGGCGAAAACCGCGTGAACGAGAAAGAGAACGAGAATAAAAAACACCGTCGGCTGCGCGATGTAGTAGTCCTCGAGCATCGTGGCCATCCAGTCGAAGCCGCGCGCACCGGTCAGGATCGAACCGACCAGCACCATGTGGCCCCACATGAACAGTGCAAGCGCGAGACCGCTGGTGCCGCTGATTACTTCGTAGAGAACCTGGCGCCGCGCCTCGTCCGGCGTGTTCGGCGTGGCGCTGGCAAGGGTTTCAGATTTCATCGGGCGACTGATCTCGGTCGAGACGGGTCAGTCACCGTCGAACTCGGCGGTGATGGCTTCAAGTATCTCGTCTGCATTATCCGGCGCCACGTGCACGATGCCGTGGTGGCAGTCGATGCAGGTCTTGCCGCGTTCTTCTGCGGTGGAGTGGCGACGCGCTGTGGACCGGCCCTGGGCCTCGAGATCCATGGCCTCCAGCGTGTGACAGCTGCGGCAGAACTTCGAATCGTTCGCCTTGAACTGCCGCCAGACATCCTCCGCCATTTCAGCGCGATGGGCCTCGTATTTCTCAGCGGTGTCGAGCTTGCCAATCATTTCCGGAATGATGTCCAGCGAGACGACCGCCTTGGTCCATGTCAGCTCGAACCAGTTGTCGTGCGGCAGGTGACAGTCGGCGCACTCAGCTCGCACGCCGGCGGCGTTGCTGAAGTGACTCGACGCTTCGTATTCAGGCCGGATGAATGCGTCGTGGGAGTGACAGGAGTAGCAAAACTCAGTCTCGCTGGTCTTGTGCAGAACGTAGTTTGTCGTCCCGAGACCGGCGGCGCCGACACCGATTGCAAGAAAGCCGCCCAGAGGGATGCCCAGAAGCCATTTGCTCTTTGGTCGCGTCCAGAGTCGCGCCCAAATGCCTTGCGTCGAGTCCGCCATGCTTGCTCCTTGGAGTTGTGCCTGCGTGCAGAGGAGAGACGATGTCGAGTTGCGTCAGGCAACGATGGCGGTGCGCACGCGCTCGGACAATAGTGGATTACCGCAGGCCATCTGCGAGGAGAAGGCCTCAGGCAAACAAAGGAGCGAGGTCGATGTAGATCTTGTACTCGGCGATGTGTTCGCCGGCGAGCTCGAAGACGTCGGTGAAGGGCACGATCACATCGCTACCGTCGTGCCGGTGATAGGTGACCGTGCCTTCGCAGACAATCGTATCGCTGTCTCGCAGGGTTTTTTTCAGTGCGTGCGTGCTGCCCGCAATGCTGGAGAAAAAGCCGTCGACCGCCTGTCTGATCGCATCGCGTCCCGTAATGGCGTCCGACGAACCGAAGCGAAAACTTGCGTCTTCTGTCAGGTAGTCGAGAAAGGTCTCCGTGTCCTTGGCGTCTATCGCGCGAAAGAGTGCGTCCAGTCGGCGTTCGAGCGGAACGTTTTCCTTCACTGCACGCTCGCGTAATAGTGCACCAGCGCCTCAAAGTCGGCCGGGGCCAGAAGATCCATCTTTTCTTTCATCTTGTTGGGCTGCTCCCGTTCGCCCGCGGCATATTCCTCAAATGTTGCTTCAAGATAACCCATCATCTGGCCGCCGAGCATTCCGGCCTCGTCGGCAGCATTCGTACCGCCGTCGGAATGGCAGCGATCGCAGTGTGTTTCGTGCACCGCTTTTCCCTTCGCAGCCAAAGCCGCATCAAATTCCTGCTTCGCGCGCACGTACGGCAACTCGGCATACGCCGCAGCGAGGCTGTCAATTTCATCGTCCGACAGTTCTGCTGCGATCGCGCACATGTCGGTCGCGGGCCGTGAGGTGTCTCCCTGTCTGAAATGCGACGTCTCACAGGGCCGCTCCTTATCCCGGAAGATGTACAGCGCATCGGCGTGAACAAATTCCGCGAGGCCGGCGATGGTCGGCACGTCGCTCCACAGGCTGACGCCGTTATCGCCGTGGCAATCGTTGCATTCCGCCATGAGCGCCGTGATGTCGGCTGTTGCCAGCGGTGTAAAAAACAGAGTTGCGATCAGCAGTACGGTGCGTTTCATCGTCGTTCATCCTGTGCAGGAAATCCCTTCCGGATTCGTCGACTCCGACAAAGGCGGCAAGAGAATGATGCGCTTCGTCAATTCGACGACAACGTCGCGACGCTAACCGACGAGCCTCGACACTTCTATAGGTAGTAACCGTCATAAGTTGCGGCGCGTCGAGCTGCTACAACTACTCGTACAAGAATCCGAATCGCATCCGCGCCGTGTCCGTCTCGCTGTCCGGATGTGGATCAGGGGAAAGCGCATGAAGACGACGTCCGACCGCACCATTCAATCCGTTCTGGTTCTCCTGGCAAGCTGCCTGCTGTTTGCCTGCAGCGGCGATGACGGGCCCCCGGGGCCGGCCGGGGGGCCCGCCCGGGGCGCCCCCCGGCCCCCCCCCGGCCCCCCCCCCGCGCGCCCCCCGGGGCCGCCGCGGGCGCGGGGGGGGGGGGGGGGGGGGGGGGGGGGGGGGGGGG
>CAWUHY010000211.1:0-5174 GCA_963922215.1 uncultured Gammaproteobacteria bacterium
TTGTGGGCGACTTCGACCTGACCGACATCATGACCGGCGGGTTCAAGCACCGCACGGCGAAAATAGAAGGCAACTTCGCGGCACCGTTTCTGACCACGCCGTTTGTCGACGGCGCCAACGGACCGTCAAACGAACTCGTGTACTTCAACACGAAGATTAACGACATGGACAACAACTTCACCGAGGGCTTCCTCAATTTCGACTTCGGTGGATTCCAGGCCAAGCTGGGTATGTCGCTGGTAAGCCAGAATGTCAGCACGACCTGGAACTTTAACCAGTACTATGTCCGCCTCGACGACAACCTCACGCCGTTCGATTCCGGCGACTCCGTCAACGGCGTGCTCTACGGGAACCCGGCTTTTGGCAACTGCTGCACGCGCCTCTACGACTTTGAAGTTGAGGCGATGGCGCCGTACCTCGCACTCTCCGGAATGATTGGCGACAACCTCGGCTGGGATGTCAGCTTCCGGCAGAACAACTACGACGTCATCGGCCGGTTTGCTGAATCAACAGTCCTGCGGCAGTTGGACGTTAATGGCGACGGCACCGTCGGTGCGAACGAGCAGCAAGTCCCGACCATCGGTACGAGCCGCAACGCGGATTACGGGCAGGACTTCGATTCCTGGTCCATCGGCGCAAACTACGCGCTTAACGACGAAATGGCCCTGTTCTTCAACCTTTCCGAAGGTGGAAGCCTCGCCTCACCGGACCGCGTAACCGGAAACCTCGATGCATCCGGCAATATGGGTGACGAAGCGGGTCACGCAATCGTCAAGCAGGCTGAAGTCGGCTTGAAATGGCAGTTCGCAAACGGCTCGTTCTACATCACATATTTCGACGCACAGACCGACGAAGAAAAAGCCTTCGAAGTGACGACGCAGGAATTCCTGCAAAACTCCTACGAGTCGTCCGGCTTCGAAATTGAAGGCGACTACGATTTCGGTGGCGGCTTCAGTATTCGCGGCAGCCTGACGCTGACGGACGCTGAAATCGTGGACACGGCAAGCGGTGCCAATATCGGCAACACGCCGCGTCGCCAGGCGGACTATTTCTTTAATATCACGCCGTCTTACTCCGCCAGCAATTTCGACATCGGTCTGAACTTTGTCGGTACGGATGAAGTGTTTGTTCAGGACAACAACGAGTTCAAATTCGACAGCTACATCGTGACGAACCTGTTCGCGAACTACTACATGAACGACAACTTCACGGTCAGCCTGAACTCGAACAACCTGTTCGACGAAGAAGGCTTCACGGAAGGAGAGGAAGGTTCCGTATCTGCAGGCGACCTGATCCGGGTGCGTCCGATCAACGGACAGACCACGTCGCTGACTCTGCGGTACAGCTTCTACTAAACTGCAACAGCGGGCCCCGGCGGCATCGTCTCGCCGGGGCTTTCCTTCGCACAGTGAGTCAGGATGTGGGACCCGAATTGGGTGTCCCAACCCCGGGGGGTGGCCGTGCAACTGATTACCTATACCGACCGGCTTGGCGGTGACTTGCCGGGCGTGTACGAGATACTCGAGAACGAATTTGAGGGATTGTTCGACGGCGTCCACATTCTGCCGTTCTTTCATCCAATCGACGGTGCCGATGCGGGATTCGATCCGATCGACCACCGGCAAGTCGATCCCCGCCTGGGCGACTGGAGCAACATCGCAGAAATCGCCAAACGCTACGGCGTGATGGCCGACCTCATCGTCAATCACGTCTCGGCGCAGTCGCAGCAGTTCGCTGACGTGCGGAAAAACGGTCCTCGTTCCGCATTCTGGCCGCTCTTTCTGAAGAAGACGGACGTATTCGAATCCGGTGCCGGCAACGAAGCCGACATGATTTCGAAAATTTATCGGCCTCGCCCCGGGCTCCCGTTCACGACCCTTACGCTGGACGACGGTTCAGCGGTCGACTTCTGGACAACGTTTAGTGCGAATCAGCTCGACATCAACGTCGAGTCGCCAGGGGGGCAGCTTTATCTCGATTCGATTCTCCATCAGTTTGCCGCTGCGGGCGTCACGGAAATTCGTCTCGATGCCGCCGGCTATGCGATCAAGCGCGCCGGAACATCCTGTTTCATGCTTCCAGAGACGTTCGAGTTCATTGGCCGCCTCGCAGAGCGGGCGAGGGATCTCGGGATGGAATCTCTTGTCGAAATCCATTCGCACTATCAGACGCAGATCGCAATCGCATCGCAGGTTGGCAGGGTCTATGACTTCGCGCTCCCTCCACTTGTTTTGCACACGCTTTACTCAGGCTCCGCAGTGGCATTGAAACGCTGGCTGCAAATTGCGCCCCGCAATTGCGTCACTGTGCTCGATACGCACGATGGAATTGGGATCATGGATGCGGCGGGTGAGGGTGACCTCGACGGACTTCTGGGCGACGCGGAGATCGACGCACTGGTCGAGACCATTCATGAAAAAACCGGCGGCAACAGCAAGCGCGCAAGCGGACACGCAGCGTCCAATCTCGATATCTACCAGGTGAACTCGACCTATTTCGATGCGCTCGGAAGAGACGAGCGCGACTACCTGATCGCGCGGGCCCTGCAGTTTTTCTCGCCGGGCGAGCCCCAGGTCTACTATGTCGGTCTGCTTGCGGGCGGGAATGATATGGAGCTTGTTGAGCGCACCAGTGTCGGGAGGGATATCAACCGTCACTACTACTCGCGGCAGGAAATACGCGAGGAATTGCAGCGCCCTGTCGTCGACGCCCTGCTGTCGCTCATCCGGCTACGGCGCAGGGCGAGCGCATTTGACGGATCCTTCTCACTTCCGGCGTGCCCCGACCAGTCCATTGTTCTGCGTTGGGACGCCCCGGCTGCGAGCGCCAGCCTCTCAGTGGATTTACGGGCCCGAGTCGCCGAGATAGAGCTCGAGCAGGATGGAACAACCCGGCGCTACACCATCGACGATAAACTGCTTACGAGATCCCCGAGCTAAGGAGCGCGACCTGTGACAACGACCCCAAATTCGGAAGCGCTGTCGTTTCGAGAGAAAGTCGGCTACGGCCTTGGCGACATGGCGTCGAACTTCTATCTCGGGTTCTTCGGCCTGTTTCTTCTCTACTACTACACCGATGTCTACGGCATTGCTCCGGCCGCGGCCGCGACAATGTTGCTGGTGACAAAAATTATCGATGCCGTCAGCGATCCGGCGATGGGACTGATCGCAGACCGCACCTCGACGCGTTGGGGGAAATACCGACCGTTTCTGCTCTGGGCCGCCGTGCCGTACGCCATTCTTGGCTACCTGCTGTTTCTCGGTCCCGAACTGTCTGACAGCGGCAAGCTGGTCTACGCATACGTCACCTACACGCTGGTGATGCTCGCCTACACCGCGATCAATGTGCCTTACTCTGCTCTTCTTGCCGTCATTTCCCCTGTCGCCGAAGAGCGAACAAAGGCAACGCAGTTCCGGTTTGTCTTTGCGTCTCTCGGCACACTCTGCGTCGGCGCTCTTGCCACACCTCTTGTCCGGTGGTTGGGAGGGGACGACGAAGTACTCGGTTTCCGGCTGACGATCGCGCTTTTCGCCGTTTTGTCCGTCGTCATTTTCTGGATCACATTTGCAACAACGCGCGAGCGCGTTCAGCCGCCGAAGCATTCTTCCAGCGTGCGGGCTGACATGTCCGCGCTTTTGAAAAATATCTCCTGGGTCATTCTCGTAGCAGCGGGCATTATCATCATCATCGGCCTGGTTGCCCGCTTCGCCTCGATCGTCTTCTATCTCAAGTACTACATGCTGGACGATGGAACGCGTATTTTTCTCTTCCTGGATCGCACGGCATTCTTCACGTCCTGCGGCTTGATCGGGCAACTCATTGGCGCGCTCATGACGCCCATGCTGGCACGGCGCTTTGAGAAGCACCATCTCGTGCTCTTCATGAACATCGCGCATGCGATCCTGCTCTTCGTGTCTTTCTTCGTTTCACCGGATGAGTACGCGCTTACCGTTTTTCTGCACAGCCTCGGCATCTATACGTTCGGCGTTACGATTACGCTCCTGTTTGCGATGTACACCGATTGTGCGGAATACGGTCAGTGGCTTACAGGCAAGCACACGGCGGGACTGATCGTGTCTGCTTCGATGTTCTCGCTCAAATTTGGCTCTGCCATGGGCGGCGCGTTACCCGGATTCATGCTTTCCTGGTTCGGATTCGTCGCGAACGCCACGCAGACGGATACCGCGATAGTCGGAATCCGATTGATGTTCAATATTTTGCCCGGTGTGTTTTTCCTCGCGGGCGCATTCCTGATGTTCTTCTATCGGATTGACAGGAAAACGCTGTCAACCGTCGAAACCGACCTGCACGCACGGCGAGGCAGCGAGGCTCACGCATGAGCTGCGCTGTCATTGGTGAGGCGCTGATCGACCTAATCGCTGGTGACGACGGCGCATTTCGACCGCACCTCGGCGGCTCGCCGTACAACGTCGCGATCGCCCTGTCGCGGCAGGGCAGCGACGTCAGCTATCTGTCGCCGTTCTCGGAGGACCAGTTCGGCGATAAGCTTCGAGCGCGGCTCGTCGCGGAAAGTGTCCGTTTGCCGCTGGAGCGTCGTTCGACACTCCCGACATCACTCGCGCTAGTTTCCCTGAACGAGCAGGGCGTGCCCGCCTATCGTCTATACCGTCAGGGCATTGCGGACAAGGATGTCTCTGCGGCAGAGTTGATCGACACACTGCCGGACGGACTCAAGATACTTCACACCGGATCGCTCGCCATCACGCCAGGCCAGCTCGAGAAGATCCACACGGTTATCGTGCATGCGCGTACCGCCGGAGCGAAGGTCAGCGTCGATCTCAACTTGCGCCACGGAGCATCGACCGACATGGCCGCATATATCGAAGGTGTTCGCGCGCTCGTCAAGTTCGCAGACATCGTCAAGGCCAGTGACGAGGATCTTGAGCTCCTCGGTATGACGTCAGGCGCACGACGCAATGCCGAAACGCTGTACGGGGAGATGGGCAGCGGACTGTTCGTGTTGACTGAAGGTGGCAGCGGCGCGGTCCTGCTGACCGGTGACGGCATCGTCGAAAAAGCTGCCTATCGGGTTGAACGTGTCGTGGATACCGTCGGAGCGGGAGATACCTTCCATGCGACTTTTCTTGCCGCGCTTCTGCGCCTTGACACGCTCGACGGAAACAGTCCGGTCTGGCGCCTCGATCGTCTCGCCG
>CAWUHY010000212.1:0-5153 GCA_963922215.1 uncultured Gammaproteobacteria bacterium
CGGCGCGTTGCCGCGCGATGTCCGGCCCGGAGCTTGCCCGCCAGCGCTCGCTCATGCGTGCCGCGCGATCGCCTCGCCCATGCGTACGACGCTGCCGCTTGCCAGGTCATCGTTCCAGTCGAGCGAGCGGGACAGCATCACGACGGTTGAACCCATGTTGAACCAGCCAAGCAGGTCGCCTTTCGCGACGGAGACTTCGGGCAGCGGCAGGTTTTCAACAATGCCCGCAGCGCGCGGCCGGATTTCGCCGGTCCATGGCGTGGTCATGCTGCCGACGTTCAGCGCTCCGACCATCGACAGCATGAACGGCCCATTCGCTGTCTCGAAATGAAAATTCAGGCGTTCGTTGCGTGCGAATAGCCGCGGCACCTTCTCCGCGGTCATGGCGTTGACGCTGAACAGGTCGCCGGGAACGCAGTGCAGGGCGACCAGCTGGCCACTGATCGGCGAGTGCACGCGATGGTAGTTGTATGGCGCGAGATAGATGCATGCGAAGCTGCCGTCCTCGTAGTCTCGCGCCTTGTCGACATCGACGGCTAGCAGTTCCTCGATGCTGTAGTCGAGGCCTTTCGCCTGCACCAGCAGATTGTGACGGACAGGGCCGAGTTGGCTGACCGTTCCGTCGACCGGCGACACGAGAACGTCCTCGCCTTCCGCGATCGGTCGTGCGCCGTCTTCAAGTTCACGAATGAAGAAATCGTTAAACGTCGCGAAGTCGTCCGGCACCGATAGTTTTGCGTCACTGATGTCGACATCGAAGGCGCGGATGAATTGCCGAATGAGCGTGTCTTTCACGGATTTCGTGCGCACGCGGGCCAGCCGCCAGACGAGACGCGTCATTGCTTGTTTCGGCAACGCATACTGCAGGGCGGCAAATACGGTGCTTTTCATCGCGACTCCGTTCCGGTGGTTGTTGTGAGCAGCAGCGTGTCGTCCGAAAAGAAACGCAGCGTCACCTGGTCGAGATCGCCAACCGGAGCCATCAGCATCAGATGAATGCCGCCCGGCTCGAGCACAATATGCTCGTTCGCTGCGATGCGCAGCACGTCGACTTTTCGCATCCGACTGACTCCGTCGTCCGTTCGCGTCTCGTGAATTTCGACACGTTCAAACTGCGGAGACGTGACGCGATCTATGTCCAGAGGCGCGCCGGAGTTGTTGTGGATCGTGAGATATGCCGCCGTCATCTTTTGCTGTGGCAGGGGGGCGAAAACCCGGACATCACTCGCCGAGACAGGCGGCCCCGCCTGTTGCGAGCAGCCGGTCATCAAAAATAGTAAAAAGAGAAAAGGTCTCATCGCTGCAGCAACACCCTGAAGTCCCGTGCGATTGTGTCGGCTTTGTGCGGCGCGCTGAACAGCCCGATCAGCTGTCCGTCGGGGTTCACAACCATAACGACACTCGAGTGATCGACTGTGTAGCCGCCGCCCTCGACGTCAACTTTCTGGAAGAAGATATTCAGCTCGTTCGTGAACGTACGGATGTCGTCGAGCGAGCCTGTGAGTCCGACGATGCCTTCACCGAATCCGCCAGTGTATGCGCGCAGCCTGTCCACTGTATCGCGCTCGGGATCGACGCTGACGAGAACGATCCTTGGCAGCGCTTCGACATCTGCTTGCTCGAGTTTCTTGCGCGCTGCCGCGAGGATCGTCAGCGTCGCCGGACAGACGTCAGGACACTCGGTAAAACCGAAGAAAACGAGACTCCACTGATTCTCGAAAAATTCCGGACCTGCCGTCGTGCCGTCGGTGCTGGCAAGCGCGACGTCCGGCAGCGGCTGCGGGGCCGGGTAGAGCATGGCGGTTTGCACCTCGGGCTCCGACTGCGTCTTGCTCATCCAATAGCCAAAGCTGACACCGGCGAGAATACAGATGACGGTGGCCGCGATTCTGACTGAACTCATACGATATTCGTCCGTTTCAGGATCGCGCAGCATACCTTGTGTGCCTGCCTCGTGATAAGTTGAAAGCCATGCAAAACCTTTCCCTCAATGCGGATTCTGTTGCCGGGCTGATCACGGAGATAGCCGACCGGTTCCAGGACGCCGACCTCTATTTCGGTCATGGCACCGATAATGCGGAGGACGAGGCCGCGTGGCTGGTTTTTTCGGCGCTGTCGATCGGCTATGACAGCAGCGCGGACGTCTACGCCCGGCGCGTGAGTCCGGGAGAGAAAGCACAGATCGAAGCACTGTGCGAGGAGCGGGTCGCCGAACGGCGTCCGCTCGCGTATTTGCTCAATGAAGCCTGGTTCATGGGACTTCCGTTTTTTGTCGACGAGCGGGTTCTCGTTCCGCGTTCGCCGATTGCCGAACTGATCGACGAGCGCTTCCAGCCATGGGTCGCTCCGGAGCAGTCGATTGAATCCGCACTCGATGTCGGCACGGGTAGCGGCTGCATCGCGGTGGCGCTCGCGATGGCCTTCCCGGAAGCGACCATCGATGCCGTCGATATTTCGGACGAGGCACTCGATGTCGCGCGTATCAATATCGACCGTCACGGCGTGGAAGATCGCGTTCGCTTGTTGCAGTCTGATCTCTTCGGTTCTCTCGACGGGAATCGCTACGACCTCATCGTCGCGAATCCGCCCTACGTCGACGAGAAGGACATGCGCGGGCGGCCCCAGGAGTTTCATCACGAGCCGGAACTTGGGCTCGCGTCCGGCGAAGACGGCCTTGATGCCACGCGGGTCATTCTGAAAGAGTCATCGCGCTTTTTGACCGACCGCGGCATACTCGTCTGCGAAGTCGGTAATTCACGGTATGCGCTCGAGGACGCGTTCCCGGAGCTTCCGTTTACCTGGCTTGATTTCGAGCACGGCGGCGACGGCGTGTTTCTACTCCACAAGCACGATCTGGATTCGTAATTTAGGCCATGTCAGGGAACAGTTTCGGGCAACAGTTTGTTGTCACTACGTTTGGCGAAAGTCACGGCATCGCGCTCGGCTGCATCATTGATGGATGTCCACCGGGCATGGAGTTATCCGAGGCCGACATTCAGGGTGATCTCGATCGCAGGCGGCCCGGCCGCAACAAGCACACGACGCAACGCAACGAACCCGACCAGGTCAAAATTCTCTCGGGCGTCTTTGAAGGCGTCACGACGGGCACGCCGATCGGACTGATCATCGAGAACCAGGATCAGCGCTCGAAAGACTACGGCGATATCAAAGACAAGTTTCGCCCGGGTCACGCGGACTTCACCTATCACAAGAAATACGGCATTCGCGACTATCGCGGCGGCGGGCGTTCGTCTGCCCGGGAGACAAGCATGCGCGTCGCGGCGGGAGCAGTGGCACGCAAGTATCTGAAAGAAAGACTGGGTGTTCGCATTACAGGCTATCTTTCGCAGCTCGGCCCCATCCGGCTTGGCGCGAGCGATTTGTCCAGCGTCGATGACAATCCGTTTTTCTGCGCGGACCCCTCGCGCCTGGACGAACTCGATACCTTCATGACGGAGCTGCGTGAGGCGGGCGATTCGATCGGTGCGAAGATCAGTGTATTGGCCCAGAACATGCCCGTCGGTCTCGGCGAGCCGGTTTTCGACAAGCTCGAAGCAGATCTCGCGAAGGGTTTAATGAGCATCAATGCCGTCAAGGGCGTTGAGGTCGGTGCGGGCTTTGCCGCGATCGAGCAGCGCGGCAGCCAGCATCGCGACGAGATACGTGAGGACGGTTTCGTCAAGAACGACGCGGGCGGAACGCTGGGCGGAATCTCGTCAGGCCAGGATTTGCTGACGAGCATCGCGCTGAAGCCGACGTCGAGCATCTCCGTCGCCGGCAAGACAGTCGACAAGAGCGGCCGTGAAACCGAGATCGTGACGAAGGGCCGGCACGACCCCTGTGTCGGACTGCGCGCAACGCCAATCGCAGAGGCGATGGTCGCACTCGTCCTGATTGACCACTACCTGCGGCATCGCGCACAAAATGCGGATGTCGATTCATCCAATCCAAGCCAGAGCACCTAGACCCCATGTCCCGAACATTCAAGGTTGCCGTCGTCGGCTGCACCGGCGCGGTCGGCGAAACCATGCTGAGCATCCTGTCCGAGCGCGCGTTTCCCATTGACACAATCCACGCATTGGCGAGCGAGCGTTCGCTGGGCAAGAAGGTCGAGTTCGGCAATCGCGAACTCGATGTGGAGGATCTCGCAAGCTTTGATTTCTCCGGCGTGGACATCGCGCTTTTCTCGGCGGGCGGCTCGGTGTCGGCCGAGTATGCGCCGAAGGCGGCAGAGGCTGGCGCGGTCGTCATCGACAACACGTCCCACTTCCGCTACGACGATGACATCCCGCTCGTCGTCCCCGAGGTCAACCCGGACGCGATCGCCGACTACACGTCGCGCGGCATCATCGCGAATCCGAACTGCTCGACGATCCAGATGCTGGTTGCCCTTAAACCGATTCATGACGAGGCGGTCATCGAGCGCATCAACGTGACGACCTATCAGGCTGTTTCCGGTGCCGGCCGCAGTGCGATCGAGGGCCTCGTCAGCCAGACCGCAAAGCTGATGAACGGTCGGCCGGTCGACGTCGAGGCGCCTGCGAAGCAGATCGCTTTCAACGCCCTCCCGCATATCGACGTGTTTCTCGACAACCGATACACGAAAGAAGAGATGAAAATGGTCTGGGAGACCAGAAAAATATTGGGCGACGACTCGATCCTGGTGAATCCGACGGCGGTTCGCATCCCTGTGTTTTACGGTCACTCGGAAGCGCTCCATATTGAGACACGCGACAAGGTTTCTGCCGAGCGAGTATGCCAACTTATGGAAAATGCACCCGGTGTGGAGCTTGTCGACGGTGTCGAAACAGGAGCGTATCCGACGGCCGTCACGGAGGCTTCAGGTAAGGATCCGGTTTTCGTCGGTCGAGTACGCGAAGATATCTCTCATCCCCGCGGGATCAATCTTTGGGTAGTCGCCGATAACATACGTAAGGGCGCGGCTCTAAATAGCGTCCAAATAGCTGAAATATTGGCGAAAAACTATTTATAAGCTATAGTTCACCCGCAAACGCATGGGCGTCAATATGGCAAATTGCAGGTTCCGGAAGCGGACGATAGCGCCGTCGTATGGGGAGCCGGAGAAGATTATGTCACGAAGATTCAATCGTGGGTGGCTGCTGCTGGCCTGCCTCGCGGCAGGAGAGGCGTTC
>CAWUHY010000213.1:0-5107 GCA_963922215.1 uncultured Gammaproteobacteria bacterium
TGCAGATCAAGAAGAAACATCGCTTCGAGGGCGTCATCCCGAATCTCGAACGCCGCTATCGCGAAACAGAGTCGAATGCCGTGCGTGAAGAGCTCGCGAAGTTCCTGAATTCACAGGACTGCCCGGACTGCGGTGGTACCCGACTCAATCGCGCCGCGCGGAATGTGTTCGTCGACGATCATTCGCTGCCGGAGGTCTCGAAGAAGTCGGTCGGCGATGCGAAAGCCTTCTTCGACGAGCTCGAGCTCGAAGGCTGGCGTGCGACGATCGCGTCCAAGATCGTCAAGGAAATTAACGACCGGCTGGGCTTTCTGTCCGACGTCGGGCTGGACTACCTGTCGCTGGATCGCAGCGCCGACACGCTGTCGGGCGGCGAGGCACAGCGCATCCGACTCGCGAGCCAGATCGGCTCGGGTCTCGTCGGCGTCATGTACATCCTCGACGAGCCGTCGATCGGTTTGCACCAGCGCGACAACCAGCGATTGCTGTCGACGCTGATCCACCTGCGCGACATCGGCAACACCGTCATTGTCGTCGAGCACGACGAGGAAGCGATCATGGCCGCGGACCACGTCGTCGACCTAGGGCCGGGTGCAGGCGTACACGGCGGGCAGGTCGTGTCCGCGGGAACACCGGACGAGGTCAAGGCAGATCCGCAATCGTTGACCGGCCAGTATCTGTCCGGCAAGCGCAGTATTGGCATTCCCGCCGAGCGCGCGCGCCCGGACAAGAAACGCCAGCTCACGGTCAAGGGTGCGACCGGCAACAATTTGAAGGGCGTCGATGCAAGCATTCCTGTCGGCCTGATGACCTGCATCACCGGCGTCTCCGGTTCCGGCAAGTCCACGCTCATCAACGACACGCTCTACAAGGCCGTCGCGAACAAGCTGAACCGCAGCACGCACGACGCAGCGCCGCACAAGGCCGTCAGCGGACTCGACAATTTCGACCGTGTTATCGATATCAGCCAGAGCCCGATCGGGCGGACACCGCGCTCGAACCCGGCGACCTACAGTGGTCTGTTCACGCCGATTCGCGACCTGTTCGCCGGCACGCAGGAATCGCGGTCACGCGGCTACATGCCGGGCCGCTTCAGCTTCAACGTCAAGGGCGGCCGCTGCGAGGCCTGCCAGGGCGACGGCGTGATCAAGGTTGAAATGCACTTCCTGCCCGACGTTTATGTCCCCTGCGACGTCTGCGAAGGCAAGCGCTACAACCGCGAAACGCTGGAGATTCGCTACAAGGGCAAGACGATTCACGAAGTCCTGGAGATGACCGTCGAAGACGCGCTCGATTTCTTCCAGAACGTGCCTGTCGTTGCGAAGAAACTGCAGACGCTGCTGGACGTGGGACTGTCGTACATCCGCCTCGGCCAGAACGCGACGACGCTGTCCGGCGGCGAGGCGCAGCGCGTCAAACTCGCGCGCGAGCTTTCAAAGCGCGACACGGGAAGTACGCTGTACATCCTCGACGAGCCAACCACCGGACTGCACTTCCATGACATCGAGCTGCTGCTGAGCGTGCTGCATCGCCTGCGCGACCGCGGCAACACGGTGGTCGTCATCGAGCACAATCTCGACGTCATCAAGACGGCGGACTGGATCATCGACCTCGGCCCCGAAGGCGGCGACGGCGGCGGTGAAATCATTGCCTCCGGCACGCCGGAAGATGTCGCGAACACGAAGCGTTCGTTTACGGGGCAGTTCCTGAAGCCGCTGCTGAACGCGCAGCCGGCGAAGAAGCGCGCCTGAGCGTCAAATCGAGCCAGCGACGGCGCTGTAGACGATAAAACCGCCGAGCAGCACGGTTGCGGCTCCCGCCGGCCGAAACACGGGCCGGAACTTTTTCGCGGACCAGACACCGAAACGCATGTGCACCGACGGCGGCGTCAGTGCCAGGCCGATTGCGACCGCCACAAGCAGGTAGCCGAAAGCGCGCATGAAGGCCGGGTGCAGCGTCTCGTCTGCGAAGACCAGGAACGCGGCACCAAACAGCGCGCGCGTCAAAATCTCGAACGGGTGAAACCAGGGTTTCTCGCACAGGCTGACGATCGTCGCCGCCCACGCATCCGGCGCGAACACCATTCGCAAGCTCACGGCGATCATGATCAGGCCCGACAGTGCAATCAGCCACATCGTTGCGCTTCCCGGAAGCCTAGTTTGCGACGTCCGCTGTAAAGGTCACCGGGTTAAGTAGCAGTTGTCCGGCAAGGTAGGGACTGTCCGTCAACGCGCTCGCATCCTGCGCCTGGATGGCTCGAACGACGTCCATGCCATCGACGACGTAGCCGAACACGGCAAAACCCTGCCCGTCCGGGTTGCGCATCGCGCCATGATCCAGGGCCGGCTGGTCGCCGACGCAGATAAAAAACTCGGTCGACGCTGTATCGATTCCGCCGCGCGCCATCGAGATTGCGCCGTCGCGATGCAGGAGTCCGGTCTGTTGTGTCGATTCGAGGGGGATTGAATCGAAGCGGTCGAAGCGATCCTGCAAGCCGCCCTGGATCACCGAGATCGGCGGCTTGCCGTTGTCGTTCTCCGGCGTGACGACGCGGTAGAACGCGCCACCGTCCATGTGCCCGTCCTTCACCAGCGCAAGGAAATTGCCAGCGGTGACGGGAGCTTTTTTCGGCTCGAGTTCGACGACGATCGTCCCAAGCTCAGTTTCGAACACGACGCGCGGTTTGCTGTCGTCACCCGCACAGGCCGCGAGTAAGAACAGGACCAAAAGGATTGCGTATCTCATCGCCGACTCTCCCGTCGATAGTAGTTCGTCATCGCCTTCGCGAATCGGGGCGGCGACGACGGATCCATTCGAAAGTACAGTGACGGCTCGATCAGTTCGAGCTCCATTAGCCTCGGTTGCAGGTAGTCATCCCGCACGAGATCAACTCGCGCATACGCGAGCGGCGTGTCGACAGTCGCGAGTAAAGCCTCTGCAGTCGTGTAGAGGTCGTCGTCGCAGCCGACCTGACGGATATCGGAGCCGTGCTCTTCCTGTGTCCGGAAATCGCCGGACTTCGGCGTCTTCAGGATCGTATGGCTGTAGTCGCCATCAAAAAAGAACAGCGAGTACTCACCGTTCTTCTGCACGCTGTTGATGAACGGCTGAATGAAAAACGCTCGATCATCGAAGGTCTTCTCGAGCATCTCGAGCTTTTCTGCGTCCGGTTCACCGTCGATCACGAAGGTATCAAGCGCGCTCGCTCCGACCGTCGGCTTGATCACCATGCGGCGTGTCTTGAAGTGCGCCGCAGCTTTCGAGAATACATCGCGTTCGAAGGTCTCGAACCAGAGCGATGCGACGATCGGTGTGCCGCGCTCGCCCAGTTCCTTAAGATAGGTCTTGTTCGAATTCCAGCGGACGATGTCCAGCGGATTGGCGAGCAGGGTGCCGGATTTCTCAATCCGTTCGAGGGCTGCCAGGAACTCATCGACGTGCTCGTGGTAATCCCACGGCGTGCAGATGTATACAAGATCGGCCGCACCCCAGTCGTAGGACGCATCGCGCCACGAAACCTGTTCGACGGTCCACCCGGCTTCCTCCATTGCGGGAACGCTGAGTGCCGCGTCCGAGACGTAGTCGCCGAGGGAATCCATGCTGAGATACACGCAGTGCATGTCGATTTCGTTCTCCTGCGCTGTCAGTAAATAAGGGCGTGGTCGACGAGATACTTCCCGTCTTTTTCGACAATCACGACGCTTGCAGCGAACTCGTCGTCGGATTTGCTGGCCGCGTGGCGCCAGATGACACAGACCGATTTTTCCCGCCGCAGCACTGCGAGCAGTTCCCGCGTTGTGAAGAGCCCGATCTCGGCCTGGTAGCTCTCGCACATCACTTTGAGATTCTCAGGCGTCACAAGACTTTTCATCCGCTGCGTGAAGTCGCGCGTGTGCATGGCGTGGTCGATCTTTGCCGATCCCTCCATCAGGTTGTCCATGATGGGATCGACGATCGCGAGAATTTCCGCGTCGCTCTGGCGGGCAAGCTCCATGGTGATGATCCGTTCCCGAAACACACTGATACTAACGCGAGTCGGTCAGCGTCGTATCATCGATTTCGAACTACAGGAGTTGCCATGCGTGTTCTCGCCCTGCTGTTGCTGGCCATCATCGCCGGTTGTTCATCCACGATTGAAAACCGCAATCCGGTCGGCGACCTGTTCCCAACGGTGTCAGGCTCCTCGCTGGAGAAAAAGCCCGTCACGATCCCGGCTGATCTCAGGGGTCAGCCGGCCGTCTTGCTGATCGGCTACAAGCAGCGTACCCAATTCGATATCGATCGCTGGCTGATGGGATTCCTGCAAGCCGGCATCGAACAACCGATCCTCGAAATTCCGACGATCCCCGGACTTGTGCCCTCACTCGCGTCGGACTGGATCGACGACGGCATGCGCTCCGGCATACCGAAGGAAGACTGGTCCATCGTCGTGACGCTGTACGGATCGGCCGCGAAACCAGTGGTCGAGCTGACCGGGAACGAGAACGGACAGAATGCGCGCGTCATCGTGCTGGATCCGGCGGGTAAAATTGCCTGGTTCGACGACACGGGCTACTCGGCGCGCAAGGCGCTGGAAATTGAAAAGCTCCTCAACTCGTTTCAATAATGGGGCGGCGGCGCTTCGTCGTTCGCGGCACCGGGAACGGCCTCGGTCAGTGAGCGAACGCGGTCGACCAACGATTCGCAGAGCGTCTCGAGCTGCATGATCTGCGCCTGCTGGCTGGTCAGCGCATCGTTCAGCTCGCTGATCGTCTGCTCGTGGTACGCCTGCCGGGTTTCGAGCTCTATAATGCGGTCTTCCATCAAGACTCCCTTCAAAGTGTCCTCGCGGCACGTATCTTAGCGCCTCTTTAGTGAACCACACGTGTCCCTGATTCGATTCGACGAGATCACGCTCGACTTCGGCGAGCTGCGAATTCTCAACGAGGCATCGATGAGCATCGAGCCCGGCGAACGCGTGTGCCTGATCGGGCGGAACGGCGCCGGCAAGTCGACGACGATGAAGCTTATTACGGGAGCACTGCAGCCGGACCGCGGCGAGATAGTCAGGAAGACCGACCTCGTCGTCAGCAAACTTGCGCAGGAGCTGCCGTCCGACGAAGACCGG
>CAWUHY010000214.1:0-5099 GCA_963922215.1 uncultured Gammaproteobacteria bacterium
CGGCCGTCGCTGCGCGCTTTACACCAGCGGCAACCGGCACCGATACCGGTGGCTCGATCCGTCAGCCCGCCGCACTGACCGGCACGGTGGGCGTAAAGCCGACCTACGGACGCGTGTCCCGCTACGGCATGATCGCGTTCGCATCCAGCCTCGACCAGGCCGGCGTCATCTGCCGCAGCGTCGAGGATGCAGCACTGCTGCTGTCGGTCATGGCCGGCTTCGACGAGCGCGACTCGACGTCGATCGACGAGCCGGTTCCCGACTACGTTGCCGATCTCGACGGTTCTCTCGAAGGCCTGAAAGTCGGCATCGTGCGGCAGCACTTCGATGACGGCCTCGACGCCGAAACCGGCAAACGTGTCCGCGAAGCGCTGGACGTTCTCAAAGCGCGCGGCGCAACGCTCAAGGACGTTGACCTGCCGAACATCGATCTCTCGGTACCGACTTACTATGTCGTGGCACCGGCCGAGTGTTCGTCAAACTTGTCACGCTTCGACGGCGTGCGTTTCGGTCACCGCGCCGACAACCCGAAGGACCTGATGGACCTCTACTGCCGCAGCCGCGGCGAAGGCTTCGGCGCGGAAGTGCAGCGCCGCATCCTGACCGGCACCTACGTACTGTCCGCCGGTTACTACGACGCCTACTATTTGAAAGCGCAGCAGGTGCGTCAGCTCATCAGCGAAGATTTCCGTCGGGCGTTTGAAGACGTCGACGTCATCGCCGGACCGACCGCGCCGACGCCGGCCTTCAAGCTCGGCGAGAAGACGGACGACCCAGTCACGATGTACCTGAACGACATCTACACGATCGGCGCAAACCTCGCGGGACTGCCTGCGATGTCAGTGCCCTGCGGGTTGGCCGACGGACTACCGGTTGGCCTGCATCTTGTCGCGCCGCATTTCGCGGAAAGCACGATGCTCAGGTTTGGCCACCAGTACCAGCAGGAGACTGACTGGCACACGATGATTCCGGAGGCTTTCCAATGAGCGCCTGGGAAATCGTCATCGGCCTGGAGATCCACGCGCAGCTCGCGACAAAGAGCAAGATCTTCTCCGGCGCATCGACCGCTTACGGCGCTGAGCCAAACACGCAAGCGTGCCTCGTCGATCTCGGCTATCCCGGCGTACTGCCGGTACTGAACGCGGAGGCCGTGCGTATGGCTGCCAAGTTCGGACTGGCCGTCAATGCGACGGTGGCCGAGCGTTCGGTGTTCGCACGCAAGAACTACTTCTACCCGGATCTGCCGAAGGGCTACCAGATCAGCCAGTACGAGCTGCCGATTGTGGCCAACGGCGAGTTGTTCATCGACTCCGAGGACGGCGAGCGCAAACGCATCGGGATCACCCGCGCGCACCTTGAAGAAGATGCCGGCAAGTCGGTTCATGAAGGCTTCGACAATTCCTCGGGCATTGACCTCAACCGCGCGGGCACACCGCTCCTGGAGATCGTGTCCGAGCCGGACCTGCGGTCGGCGAAAGATGCGGTCGCCTACATGCGCAAGATCCACTCGATTGTGCGTTACCTCGAAATCTCCGACGGCAACATGCAGGAAGGTTCGTTCCGTTGTGACGCAAACGTGTCCGTGCGGCCAAAAGGCCAAAAAGAATTTGGCACGCGCGCGGAGATCAAAAACCTGAACTCCTTCCGGTTTGTGGAACGCGCGATCAATTTCGAAGTAGAACGCCAGATCGACATCCTCGAAGACGGCGGCGAGGTCGTGCAGGAAACGCGACTCTACGATTCCGACAAGGATGAAACACGCGCGATGCGTTCAAAAGAAGAAGCGAACGACTATCGCTACTTCCCCGATCCGGATCTGCTGCCCGTCGAAATCGACTCGGCGTTCATCGAGTCCGTCCGTGCGACTTTGCCCGAACTGCCCGATGCGAAACAGGAACGCCTCGTCAGCGAGCTCGGCATCCGCAGTGAGGATGCCGGCATCCTCACGGCGCAGCGCGCGCTGGCCGACTACTTCGAAAAGGCAGTGGGCGGCACGGCTGCGAAGCCGCAGGTCATCGCGAACTGGGTCATCGGCGATCTGTCTGCCGCGCTGAACCGCGACGGTCTCGACGTGAGCGAAAGCCGCGTGTCGGCTGAAGCACTCGCCGGGCTGATCGAACGCATTCACGACAACACCATCTCCGGCAAGATCGCGAAGGAAGTCTTCGACGCGATGTGGAATGGCGAGGGCAGTGCGGACGAAGTCATCGAGTCACGCGGCCTGAAGCAGATCACCGACAGCTCGGAGATCGAAGCCGTGATCGATCGCATCATCGCCGCCAACCCGTCACAGGTTGAGGAATACCTCGGCGGCAAGGATAAGCTGATTGGCTTCTTCGTCGGGCAGGTGATGAAGGAAACCGGCGGCAAGGCGAACCCTGGGCAGGTCAACAGCCTGCTGCGCGACAAGCTCAAGGCGCAAGGAAGCTAGAACAACGATGTCCGACCAGATCGTTCCATTCGCATTTGAGAGTCTCCCGATCCGCGGCGCCGTGATTCAACTGTCGCGGGCGTGGCAGCGCATGATCGGCGAACACGACTACTCGTACGCGGTGCTCGAAACGCTGGGCGAGGCCGCTGCGGCAACCGGGCTTATTGCGCAGAGCCTGAAGTTCGACGGCGTCATCACCCTGCAGATTCAGTCCGAGGGAGACCTGCGCATGCTCGTCATGCAGTGCAGCAGCGACCTCGAACTGCGCGGCATGGCGTCGACGGTCGACGACGTGAGCGCAACGCAGTTCAGTGAGCTCGTCACGAAAGCGCACTGCGCGATCACAGTCGACTCGGGTGAACGTCCTTACCAGGGCATCGTCGAGGTGAATCCGGAGTCGCTGGTCGCGAGCCTGGAACATTACTTCGCACGCTCCGTGCAGGTGCCCAGCCACCTGATGCTGTTCGCCAACGACAAGACCAGCGGCGGAATCCTGTTACAGCAAATGCCCGGCGAGCCGGTTGAAGACGATGACTGGCACCGCATGCGACTGCTGCTCGATACCCTGAAGTCATCAGAAATTCACGGTGACGAACCGCTCGAACTTCTCGCCAAGCTGTTCGCCGAAGACGACGTCCGCGTCTACCCATCGCGCCCGGTCAGTTTTCACTGCCCCTGCACGACCGCGCGAGCCGAAGAAGTCCTGCGCATGCTCGGCCGCGACGACGTCGACGACGCCGTCCGCGAGCAGGGCACACTGACTGTCACCTGCGAATACTGCGGCCGCGCCCGCCGCTTTGATTCGGTTGATGTCTCGCGCCTGTTTGCCGAGAACGTTGTCGAGGGGAGTGATAGCGTTCAGTAAAAAGTTTCGATGGCGCAATTGGAAACGCCGGGACTAACAGACAGGCGCGTAACCCTCTGAATTACTTCAGATAATTCGGACGTTCTTTTTTTGAGCGCTGCGGCGCTTGTACGCCAATCCGCCAATTTAACAAAGCCATTATGTGACGCGTGTCACAAAAAATCGCCGCTGCCTATTTCGCAGCGCACATCCCGCCAGTCCTCGCGTTTGGTGCAATAGCGCAAACCGATTCGGGGGCTACCCATGCACCGCAAACTCGTTTTTACCGTCGTAGCTGTTCTTGGTCTTTTTGCCGGATCAAGTGGCATTGAGCTCGACAGGCCGGCTGTCGAGCCGTCGGACGCGAACGCTCCCGTTAAGTCCTATATCGTGCAGGGAAAAAACCTGGACGCTATCAAGTCGCTGGTATTGGGCGAAGGCGCGACCGTCACACATGAGCTGGGTGTCATTCGCGCTGTGGCGGCAAATTTGACGGACGCTCAGGTGGCGTCACTGCGTGGGACACCGGGTGTTCTTAAGCTGTACGGAAATGCAGCCATCGAGGTCGCCGGAAAGGGCGGGAAAAACGCCGGCGGTAACACGGGCAGCGGCAACTACACCTCGATCGACACGCATTACGCGCAGCTCGTCAACGCGAAGAGCGTCCACGACATGGGTATCACGGGCGCCGGAGTCGGCATCGCCGTTCTCGACACCGGTCTCTGGAAGCACGACGGAATCAGATACGACGCCAACGGCAACGTTCGACTGAAAGCGCTCTACAATGCGATTACCGATTCTACAGCCAGCAGCCCGCTGAGCGGCGACGACCCGGCTGGTCACGGTTCGCACGTGGCAAGCATCGCGGTCTCGAGCCTGATGACGACCGAAGGCGGCTACAACGGGATCGCACCGGGCGCGCATCTCATTTCCATCCAGGCGTTTGACGAGAACGGAAACGGCACCTACGCCGATGTGATTCGCGCCATCGACTGGGTGATCGCCAACAAGTCCAAACACAAAATCCGTGTTCTTAATCTGTCTTTCAGCGCCGAGGCGCGCTCCTATTATTGGGACGATCCCCTTAACCAGGCCGTCATGGCAGCGTGGCAAAAAGAAATTTTCGTCGTTGCCGCGGCCGGTAACCGCGGTCCCGATCCAATGACGATTGGTGTGCCCGGCAACGTGCCCTACGTGATGACGGTAGGCGCGATGACGGACAGCTACACTCCCGCCGACGGCTCGGACGACGTGCTGGCTTCCTTTTCCTCGACGGGACCGACCGTCGAAGGTTTTGTAAAGCCCGAGGTCATTGCTCCCGGTGGACACATGCTGGGGCTCGTGCAAGCGAACTCGACGCTGGCGACAACCTATCCCGAGTTTTACGCCAGTGACATGTACTTCGAAATGTCGGGCACGTCTCAGGCGACCGCAGTGGTCTCGGGCATCGCTGCCCTGGTGTTGGAGGCAGAAGCGTGGCGCAGCGTTGACGAACTGAAGTGCAAAATCATGTCGGCAGCTCGTCCCGCCGTGACCGGAAGCGGCGACAAACAGTCGCTCGCATACTCCGTATTCCAGCAGGGTGCTGGGCTCGTTGACGCCCAGGCTGCGATTGCAAACAAAACGGTCGACTGCGCCAACAGGGGGCTGCATCTCGACAATGATCTGGACGGCTATCAGCATTTCGGCGGTCCGGCTAACCAGGATACGAACGGCGGCTACTACCTGCGTGGTGAACTCGATTCGAAAGAGACCGGCTTCGCCTGGTCCGGCGTCGACTTCGGGACCGATGGCTATCTCTGGACCAACGCATATCTCTGGACC
>CAWUHY010000215.1:0-5082 GCA_963922215.1 uncultured Gammaproteobacteria bacterium
TATCGGCCTGCGCATCGGGGCTGTCGGGGTGGACCTCGGGATAGGCGGCGACCGAGATTTCGAAGTCGGCGACTTTTTTGAGTTCTTCGACGAGTTCGCTCGCGTAGCGCAGACCGCCCTTCACGAATCCCGAGCCGTCCGCCGGAAGATCGCCGCGGAGTGCGACGATGTGGCGGATGCCGAGATCCCAGTAGCGCTGCGCGATGTCGCGAATCTCGTCCTTGCTCGCGCCGACGCAGGTCAGGTGCGGTACCGCGACGAGGTCGGTTTCCTTGACGATCCGTTCGACGGATTCGTGCGTGCGCTCGCGCGTCGAGCCGTCCGCACCGTAGGTGACCGAGACGAAGCGCGGCTTCAGGGGCTCGAGGTGCGTCACGGACTGCCACAGCCGGGCCTGCATGTCCTCGGTCGATGGCGGGAAGAATTCAAAGGAAACGGCGATGTCGTCGGCTTGTGTCATGGTTGGTCTAAGACTCAGGCTGCAATGTTGGATTGATTGATGCGGGTCGCCGTGGCCAGCAGCCAGGCGGGATTAACGGACGGAATGCCGCGCGGCATCGCGAGACGGAACTGTGCCGCACTGCACCAGTCCGCCAGGGCTTTCGTCGTTTTTCGAACGTTCCCCGCGCGCGTCAGGATAATCAGTCGGCCGGATGCATCGAGAACACGACGCGCTTCCGCCAACACGTCCAGCGGTCGTTCGGCGCGAACCAGCACATCGTCGAGTACAACCGTGTCGAACTCCTCGTCGTCGAACGGCAGGTCGTACATGTCGCCCTGGCGCAGCGTGCAATTCGGAACTCCAGCGGTCAGCAACTCGGCCCGAGCAAGCCGCCGTGCATCACCGTCGATGTCGACGCCAACTGCCCGTTGCGCGCGCCCGGCCAGGAGCTTCAAAACGTCGCCGCGCCCACAACCGATGTCGAGCAGATCGCCGAGCGGTGCCGTCACGGTGAGTTCGATGAGCTGCCGGTACAGAGCGCGGTCGTCGGCATCGGATGTTGCGCTCTCGGTGTCGACGCTGCGGCTGCCGCGCAGCGCGAGCAGCGCTTCGTGATCCGCCTCAAACACGGCCTCCTCGTCAACCAGTTCCATCAGCCGCCGCCGCTGGGTCGCCGACCGCCCACGCTCGACGGCTCGGTAGTACACGAAGTGCCCGTCGCGAAATTTTTCCAAAAGCCCGGCATCGCAGAGCGTACGCAGGTGCTGCGACACTCGCGGCTGGCTGATTTTCAGGACCTGCTGCAGCTCGGAGACCGCGCATTCCGTGCGCTGACACAGCGCGACGAGACGCAGCCGTTGCGGCTCCGCCAGCGCTTTGAACATGCGAATCAGGGCTTCGTTAGAGGCATTCATAAAAATATAAATATTTCTTTATATTTCTGTGGGACAAATCCTAACACGCGCCGACCCGCGATTCGACTAGTTTGTTGGCATTGGCGGCATGCCGGAGAAGCCGCAGGTTATGATGGCGGCCTATGAGCGGAGACACATGCCGGTGAAGACGCCGCTGACCTATTTCGTCGCCAGCCTGCTTGTGGTCACTTTGACCCTCGCAGCGACCGTTATCCTCGGATCAAACGACCCCGGGGAACAGATCGAGGTGCTGCTTTCCGAACTTGAGTCGCATCGTGCGGACTGGATTCGAAAAAAACCGCGGAAATATCGATACACGGTTGTGCATTCGAACGGCGGTAGCGGTCCGGTACCCAGGGAGTACCGCGTCGACGTCGCCGGTGCGAGCAAAATATATCGGTACACCGATACAAACGAACGCTCCCTGGACGCTATTCCTGACGACCCGGTCTTTATCGAAACCGTTTTTGAACGAGCGAAGATGTACCTGACGGATGGATACCCGGCATCGCGTTTGCTTGTTTCACTGGATAAGGAATACGGATTTCCGACGCAAGCTGTGTTTGATTTCGACTGCGCCGACTGCGGCGAGACGATCGAGATCAGAGAGTTTCAAGTTCTTGAGTAAGTGCTTTCTTAAATGCTGCAACCCATGGAAATTCAGCTACGGATCAAGCGGCCGCTTGCGAAAGGCAAAAGTTGGTGAGCAGACGACTTTCCGAGCCTGACTTGCAAGGCAAAGTGCTGGAGACGGCATACCGACTGATCGCGTATTCCTACTACGGCGGAAAAAAGACCAACGCGGTTCGTGCGCTAAAACGCCGCTGTCCCGGCTGGTCGAAAGGTGAAATCGAGCCTTGGTTGGAAAAAGGGCTGGCCGTGCAAGAGTCCGCGACTCGATGGCTGAAGGAAAACGAGGACGCGATGCGCCGACAACATCGTAGGGATGAACCGACCGCTGCCGTCGCTGAGTCGTTTCACAAGGCTCACCCCGAGTGGCCTCCTGCCGCACTTGAGGCGCTGCTGAACATCAACTTCTTCTACTTTTATTTAAAGTAGAAAACGGCGGCGTCAGTACGCCGTCCTCGCAATCAGCAGGCTTCGCCCAGCCACGGCCTAAAGTGCTCGACCTTCTGCAGGTACTCATCCCGTGCGAGCACGGGGTCGCGTTGGATCAGCCGGAGCGTGCTGCCGGGACGGAGCTGGCCAATTGCGTGACGATCAAGACGCGCAACGTTTGCGACCAGCGAATAGCCCCCGGTCGTCTGCGCATCCACGCCAAGCAGAAACGGTCGGCCGTCCGGCGGCAACTGGATTCCGCCGGGAAAGACCGGCTGGCTCGCGAGGTCGCTGTCGCCGCCGCGCGGTAGCTTGTTGAGCTGAACACCCATTCGATCGGTACGACTGCCGACTGAAAGCTGCGAGTCAAACAGCGCATCACAGTCGATACCCGGTGTCGGCAGTGCGCGCAGCACGACGGATGATGTGGGTGTGTAGCGAAACGCGTCCGGCGTTCTGAGATCTTCCGACGGCTCGTTCTCTTCGATTGAGACCGTATCTCCCGACTTCAGTGCACGCCCGTTGAGACCGCCGAAGCCAGCCGCGAGACAGGTCGAGGCTGAGCCAAGCACGACAGGAATCTTTAGCTTTCCGGCAACAGCGAGGTACGTACGCGCTCCGGTTTCCGCGGCACCAATCTCAAGGCGATCACCCGCGTCGAGTCTCAGCGTCTCGTGCATGTTTGCGCTGCTGCCGTTGATCGTGACCGACGCAACAGCGCCTGTTACCGCGACAGAGAGGCGTTCCCCAAATTCGAAACGCGCGCCGGACAAGGTGATTTCGAGACCAGCCTCGTCCGGCGCGTTGCCGACAAGGCGATTCGCGAGCGCCAGCGACAGTGCGTCTGCTGCACCGCCGGACGGCACGGCGAGATGTCGCAGCCGCAACCTGGGTCCTGCCTGAATGCTCGTCTGCAGACCCGCATGCTGAACGTGAAGCGTCACGCACTTGCCTCGAATTCACTGAGGGAAATGGGCACGAAACGTACCTGCTGCAACGGTTTCAGTAGCGCTGGCGGATCGCCCTCGGGATCAAAAAGCTGCAAAGGCGTTCGTGCAATCAGTCGCCAGCCGCCCGGACCCGCGAAGGGATAGATGCCCGTTTGCTTGCCGGCGATGCCGATGGATCCAGCGGCGACACGCTGGCGTGGCTCGTCGAGTCTTGTAACAGACAGCGCCGGATTTAAACCGCCGATGTAGGCGAAGCCCGGCATGAAGCCGAGCATGTCGACCACATGCGTCGACGCCGTGTGCGCCTCGATAAACTTTTCCGGCGAAAGGCCCAACTGTTCGCAGACAGATTTGAGGTCCGGTGCAACGGCGGGGTCGTAGCAGGCGGGGATATCGATGCACTGTGCAAGCTCAGGATGGTCGTCGATCGGCATCTCGACGGCGTCGAGTTTCGACAGAACTTCTTTCTGCGAATAGCGCGAGAGTTCAAACTGGACGTAGACCGTGTGGCGCCCACAGACGACATCGATCCAGTCCTGCGTTTCGCGAAGCCGGTCGGCGAGCAGCGCCGCATCCGTCTGGCCCTCGAGCTCCAGACAACAATGATCGTCCCCAACGAGTTGCCAGCTACGTTTAGTCACGCGCGGCACTGGCAATTCGAATACCGGCTTTCTCGAATCGTGATACGACAGCGTGCGCCGTCTCTGCGACAGACGGTGAATCACCGTGAAGGCACAGTGTCTCGACGTGAAGCTTCAGCTCCTGCCCATCGATTGCCGTGATCGGCAAACCCTGCGCCAACTGGCATGCCTGCTCTGCCGCCGCGGTCGCGTCTTCGATCAACGCGCCATCACGATCGCGCGGCGTGAGACTCCCGTCGGCCTGGTAGCGTCGATCAATGAATCCTTCTCGCAGATAGGAAACGCCGTGACGCCCAGCACAAGCTTCGGTTGCGGAGTCCGGCAGCCCGATCAATGTGAGTTCGAAATCCGCAGCGAGTTGAACGAGCAGAGTCGCCAGCGATTCGTCGCCGGCGGCGTCGTTATAGAGCGCACCGTGCGGCTTCAGGGTGCCGAGCCGGACGCCTTCGGAATCGCACACGCGCTTGAGCGCTTCGATCTGCCGCCGCAAGGACTCGCGTAGTGCATCACCTTCCATGAATCCGCTGCGACGTCCGAAGCCTTCGCGATCCGGATAGGAGGGATGCGCGCCGATCGACACATCATTGGACGCGGCGAGTTGCACGGTCCGGAGCATGCTGTCCTGATCACCCGCGTGCCCGCCACAGGCGATGTTGCAGCTCGAGACGATGGTCAGAAGCAGCGCGTCATGCGGTGCACCTTCGCCGAAGTCTGCATTGAGATCGATAGTCTGATCACTCATGGATCAGACGATACCGCAATCTTCACATCCGGTGAGGGACGAAACAGGGGAGCCGGCGAGCGATCGCTGCAGCCTTTTTCGTTGACGTTTTGTCTCTTGGGCACAGAGCCGTGCGGCTCTGCTTCGCGAAGACGTTTATTCCGGATCGACCCAGCTGCTCATGGTCGCCATTTCCGTCAGACCGTTGGTCCACAGGTAGCCATTGGTCCAAAGATAAGCGTCGGTCCACAGATAGCCGTTGGTCCAGAGATAACCGTCCGTCCAGAGATAGCCGTTCAGCCCCACCTCGCTGTTGGTCCAAAGATAGGCATTGGTCCAGAGGTAGCCGTCGGTC
>CAWUHY010000216.1:0-5079 GCA_963922215.1 uncultured Gammaproteobacteria bacterium
GCCGAGCTACAGCAGTGCAGCAGGTGATAGCTACACCGTGTCGCGCAGCGAAACACTGTGGGGCATCGCGGGCCGTGTCCGGCCGGACAGCCGCCTGTCGATGAACCAGACGATGCTCGCCATCTACCGGGCCAACCCCGACGCGTTCGCCGGCAATATCAATATCCTGAAAGAGGGCGCTCGTCTGCGGATTCCGAGTGCCGACGAAATCTACAGCATTGATCGCGGCGACGCCCTGAGCGAAGTCAGCCGCCAGCATGACAGCTGGCAGGGCGGCACCACGTCAACGACGCGCGATGCGACCACTGCCGATCCCGAGCCGATCTATCGGCCGGATCCCGAGCCGGCCGCCGACGATGATTCCGGCAGCCTCGTTCTCGTGCCTCCGGATGAGGACAGCGTCGGCCTCGGCGTCGGCGACGACCTTCTCGCCGATGATCCGGTTGCGCGTGAAGATGAAATTCTCGATCGTCTTGAGGCAATCGAGGCTCAAGACATTCCGGAAGACCAGGCGTTGCTCGATATCCGCAACGACGAGCTCGCACGCCTGCGCCAGGAGCTCGCAGACATCCGCGGTGAAGTCTATGAGCCGCCCGTGACAGAGCCGGCAGACGACACACCGGTCGATGACGGCGCTGCCGACGATATCTTTGTCGATGACGCTCCGGCCGATGAAATGCCGACCGACGCGACCGCAGACGAAACCGCCGACGAAGCGACCGATGCCGTGGCTGACGACGCGCCGTCTGATGCTGTCGTCCGAGCGCGTCCGAAAGCGAGCCTTGTCGACCGTGCGCTAGAGGCGCTGAAAGGCCCTTGGGTATTCATCGGCGGCGCCGTTCTGTTGTCATTGCTGATTCTCTTCTGGTTCTTCAAGCGTCGCAGCGGTGACGACGACGGTTCCGGCGTCTTCAACCAGCTCGACGATGACGACATGCCGATGGCGCCCGACGATACGGCGCGGACACAAACGATCCCGCCGCCGGAGCAGGGCGATGAAACGATTGTCGTCGAAGAAGGCAAGCCCTACACCGATACGCGTGCCGATACGATCGAAGTGCCGGGTCCCGGCGGCGAATTTGGACTTCCGGATGACGAAACGCAGGAAGTCCCAAGCGAGGAATTCCAGTCACTGGAGGACACGTTCTCCAGCGAGACCGCGGTCAACCTCGACCAGTCCGATCCGATTGCCGAGGCCGATTTCCACATGGCCTATGGGCTCTACGATCAGGCCGCGGACCTGGTCAACGGCGCGCTGGAAACAGATCCCAACGACAAGGACCTGCTCGAAAAACTCTGCGAGATCTACTTCGTGTGGGGCAACCGCGACGCGTTTGTCGATGCGGCGACCCGCGTGAAGGCAGTCATCAGCGACGACGACAGCGCCGAGTGGGACAAGATTGTCATCATGGGGCAGCAGATCGCGGCCGACAGCGAGCTGTTTGCCGGCGCCGGCGTGGCCGGCGCGACCAAGGAAGTTGACCTCACCTTCGAGGCGGGCGCCGATGACGGCGGCGATCTCGACATGGTCTTTGGCGATGATTCCGGCGGCGAGTCCGCGGACGACGGCCTCGATTTCATGTTTGACGACGACGGTGGCGCATCAGACGTCGACGAAACGCTCGAGGCGACTGCTGAGACGCCGACGATCGAATCGTCAATGGACGAGGGGACTGCCGAGATGCCGTCCCTCGACGCGACCTCAGAGGCGGCGACGATCGAACAGCCGTCGCCCGGCTCCGAAAAAACCGAAGCGATGCCGTCGCTCGAAGATGCCCTCGGTGACGCGTTCGCGGACGCCGATCCGGCTTCAGACGAAACGGCAGAGATTGATCTCGACGATCTCGGACTGGACCTCGACGGTCTCGACGACGACACCGGCGTGAATGAAGCGGTGGAAGAAGCGGTCGACGAAACGGGCCGCAACCCTGCAATCGATCCCGAGGCGACGGGCGTTTCGCCCGCGCTGGACGTCAAGGTCGACGACGATGAGATCGACATGCTGGCGGCAACCGGTAAGACCCAGGTTCTGCCGGAAGAGATGAAAGTCGAAACAATCAACGAGCCGAATCCGATCATCGGAGACGATGCCGAAACCTTGCTTGCGTCTCTCGACGACGATGGCGACAGCGGAACGGAAGTGCTGTCTGACGACGACGCAACGATGCTGGCCCCGAGCCCCGGCGATGAGGACTTCGATTTCGCGAAAACCGAGGCCCTGCCGGCCGATACTTACGACGCCGATGCGACAGCCGAGTCGCCTGCTCTCGCGAGCACAGACATGGACCTCGATCTCGATGACCTGACTGCGGCGCTCGACCTGAGTGAGGCGGGCGATACGGTCGAGATGCCGCGCGACGACGCAACCGTCGAGCAGCCGCGCCCCAATATCGAAGAGCCGACAGCGGAAGTTCCGACGATGGCCTTCGGCGCTGACGACATGGACGACGACCTCAACGAGGCGCGCACGATGACGGAAGTCGGCACGAAGCTCGATCTGGCACGCGCCTACGTCGACATGGGCGATCCTGCGGGTGCGCGCAGCATCCTCGAGGAAGTGCTCGACGAAGGCGACGACGAGCAGCGTAAACAGGCGCAGGAGCTGCTGGACTCGCTGCCGAGCTAAGGCCGTCGCGACATGCGGCTGGCTCTTGGTGTCGAATACGACGGAACCAACTACAACGGCTGGCAGCGCCAGCGCGTCGGCCGCGGCGTGCAGGAAGTTCTTGAGCGCGCCGTTGGTCAGGTCGCCGACGAGTCCGTCGATATCGTCTGCGCGGGGCGCACCGACACCGGCGTTCACGCCAGCGGACAGGTCGCACACTTCGATACGAGCGCCACGCGGTCCGACCGCGGATGGCTGCTTGGAATCAACAGCGAACTTCCCGACGACGTATCCGTGCGCTGGATTCGCGAGACCGAGCCGGACTTTCACGCCCGCTTCGATGCACTGTCACGCAGCTACCGCTATCGAATCCTGAATCGTCTCGTCCGCTCTGCACTGGAACGGCAGCGCTCGTGGTGGGTCCACCAGGCGCTCGATGAGGAAACGATGGACGATGCGGCACAACGCTTGCTCGGCGAACACGACTTCTCGGCCTTCCGTGCCGCCGGCTGCCAGGCGAAGACGCCGATTCGCGAGTTGATCAGAATCTCAGTGCGCCGTGACGGTGACTGGGTCACGCTGGATGTCACAGGCAACGCCTTCCTGCACAACATGGTTCGCAACATCACCGGCACACTCGTCGCTGTCGGTAGCGGCCAGCAGCCGGTCGAGTGGGTTTCAGAGGTTCTGGAGAGCAGAGACCGCAAGCGCGGCGGCATCACCGCGCCGCCGCAGGGCCTGACGCTCGTGCACGTTGCGTACCCGGACGAGCTCGCGTTTCCGGATCGTGCACCATCGGCTGACTGACGGGCCTCCGGACCGTGCTATGACTGGCCTCCCGGTGGCCTGACCGCTATGATCGCACTATGAGCTGGATTGAAAAATTGATGCCCTCGCGCATCAGCACCGAGAATCGCACGCGCTCCGTTCCGGAAGGCGTCTGGGTCAAATGTGCGCGCTGTGACGCGCAGCTGTATCGCAACGAGCTGGAGCGCAACCTGGGCGTCTGTCCAAAGTGCAATCACCACATGCGAATCGGTGCGCGCCGGCGGCTTGCCGTCTTTCTCGATCCCGATTCCGAGCAGGAGATCGCGGGCAATCTCGAGCCTGAAGATCCATTGAAGTTTCGCGATAGCAAAAAGTACCGTGACAGAATTTCCGCGGCCCAGAAAAAGACCGGTGAGAAAGACGCGCTGGTGGCGGCAACCGGAACGCTCCACGGCCGGCCGATCGTCGTGTGCGCCTTCGAATTCTCCTTTATGGGCGGTTCGATGGGTTCGGTCGTCGGCGAACGCTTTTCGCGAGCGGCACGCTATGCGAGAGACAACGGAATGCCGCTGATCTCATTCTCCGCCAGCGGCGGGGCACGCATGCAGGAAGCACTGTTCTCGCTGCTGCAGATGGCAAAAACTTCTGCGGCGCTGGCGCAGCTCGGAGAGAAAGGAGTGCCCTTTATTTCCGTCCTGACCGACCCGACCACCGGTGGCGTGTCGGCGAGTCTGGCCATGCTTGGCGACGTGAACATCGCGGAGCCGGGCGCCCTGATCGGCTTTGCCGGTCCGCGTGTCATCGAGCAGACCGTGCGGGAAAAACTTCCGGAAGGATTCCAGCGCAGCGAATTCCTGCTGGACCACGGCGCGGTCGACATGATCGTCGATCGGCGCGAGATGCGCGACGAGATCGCAAACCTGCTCTCCAAACTCGAAAAGCGCCCCGGCCCGAACACGGACTGAGCGACATCATGCCCGCGGAGAGTGCCGCGCTCGCGGACTGGCTCGACCGTCTTGAATCCTATTCTCCCCACGAAATCGAGCTCGGGCTCGATCGTGTTCGCCAGGTTCTCGACCGCCTTGAGCTCGAGCTGCCCGACTCGATCTTCGTCATCGGCGGGACGAACGGAAAGGGTTCGACCGTCGCCTGCCTGCATGCTGTTCTTCGGCACAGCGGCTATGCGGTCGGGTCCTACACGTCACCGCATCTTCGCGTCTACAACGAACGGGTCCGGATTAATGACAGGCTGGCGAGTGACGACGAACTGATCGCGAGTTTTGAAACTGTGGATGACTGTCGCGGGGACGTGCCGCTGACGTATTTCGAATTCGGCACGCTTGCAGCACTTGTGGCATTCGCGCGAGCGGGTCTCGACCACCTCATCCTCGAGGTCGGGCTCGGGGGACGTCTCGATGCGGTCAATGCCGTTGAACCGACCGCTTCACTCATCACGAACGTCGCGCTTGACCACTGCGACTGGCTTGGCGACACGATTGATGCGATTGCGGCGGAAAAGGCGGGAATCTTGCGCGCCGGGAAACCGCTGGTCTTCGCTGGCGACTCGCTGCCGGCGCCCATTGAGACCGCTGCTGACGAAGCCGGCGCGACGGTAATCGCCGCGGGCCGCGAATACCGGTACTCCGCCGTCGCTGAGTCGACCTGGTCTTTCGATGGACCGACGACGTCGTTTGAGCGACTGCCCA
>CAWUHY010000217.1:0-5069 GCA_963922215.1 uncultured Gammaproteobacteria bacterium
CGCGCCCCCCCCGTCGCCGACCTCCCCCCCCCCCGCCCCGCGCCCGGCCCGGCCCGCGGAAGCTACGCGCCACCCCACGACCCCGCGCGCGTTACGTCCGAACAGCCGGACAGCTGGAGCTTTGAGAAAGACGGCGAGGAACTGGTCCTGGATCAGTGGGACGACTTCATCGTCGCCAGCGGCGTCCAGTCCGAAACAGCCGCTGTCGAGAACGCCGAGCTGGTATTCGTCGGCTACGGCATCCAGGCGCCGGAATACGACTGGGACGACTTCAAGGACGCGGACCTGGAAGGCAAGGTCCTGTTGATCATGAACAACGACCCGGACTGGGATCCCGAGATGTTCGCCGGCGAGACGCGACTCTGGTACGGCCGCTGGGACTACAAATACCTGAGCGCCGCATCGCAGGGCGCGGTCGGAGCGATTATCATTCACACGACGCCGTCGGCAGGCTATCCCTTCCAGGTCGTACAGACCTCCTGGACGGGCGAGCAATTCGAACTTCCGGCTGGTGACGAACCGCGAGCACAGATTGAGGCATGGGTGAGCGAAGACGCGGCCAAGGCGCTCGTCGAGAAAGCGGGACTCGACCTCGACGAACTGCGTGAAGCCGCATATAACCGCGATTTCGAACCGGTCCCGCTCGGAATCACAACGTCGCTGTCAATGCCGGTGTCTTTGAACCGCGTACAGACGGCCAACGTTCTCGGCCTGATCCCGGGCAGCGACCCTGAACTCGCTGACGAAGTTGTCATCTACACGGCACACCACGATCATCTCGGGATTGGTACGCCGGACGATGACGGTGACGCGATCTACAACGGAGCATTGGACAACGCGTCCGGCGTTGCCCAGATTCTTGCGATTGCGAAAGCCCTCAAGGCACTGCCAGAGGCGCCGCGACGCTCGACCTTGTTCGCGCTTGTCGGTGCGGAAGAGCAAGGGCTGCTTGGTTCGAAGTGGTATGCCGAAAACCCCACCTTCCCGGCAGGAAAGATTGCAGCCAATCTCAACTATGACGGCGGCAATATCTGGGGTGATACGCACGACCTCACATTCATTGGGCTCGGCAAGTCATCGATCGACGAAATTGTCACGTTGATCGCCGAGGAGCAGGGACGTGTTGTGAAGCCGGATCAGTTTGCAGACCGCGGTTATTTTTATCGCTCCGACCAGTTCAGTTTCGCGAAAATTGGTGTGCCGGCGATGTATCTGGATACCGGTACTGACTTCGTCGATCGCCCGCCGGAGTGGGGCCGCGAGCAGGTGAACCAGTGGACCAATGTTCACTACCATCAGCCGTCGGACGAATTTGACCCCAATTGGGACTTCACTGGGATGATCGAGGATGCGGTTCTTGGTTTCTGGACCGGCCTCGCGATCGGCAACACCGACGAAATGCCGACCTGGACGCCAGGCGACGAGTTCGAAGCCGCACGCCTGAAGGCGATCGAAGCGCTGAACGGAAACTGATCGGTGCGCCGGGTACTGCTCGCGGCTGCGGCTTCGCTGCTGTTGCCGCTTTCCGCGCTGTCGCAGGAGTCTGCAAGCGAGGCTCTGCAGAAGATCATCGACGAGCACTGGGCGTACACGATCCGTGAGTTTCCGTCCGCCGCGAAGGCGGCCGGTCTCGACAGCGGTAATGACCGCCTTGCGAGTGCATCGCCGGAAAGTCTCGCGCGCCAGGAGAACACCGAGCGGGAATTCCTGATGCGTCTGCGCGAAATTCCCTTCGACGAGCTGACGACGAACGAGCGCGTCAACGCCGAGCTGCTCGAATGGGTGCTCGAAGATTCGCTGCGCGCCCTGGAGCTCGATCTTGCTCGCATACCGTTCAACACGTTCAGCGGGTTCTTCATGTACGCGCTGACCGCGAGCAACGGCGTCAACATGCAGGATCGTGAGGACTACGAAGACTATCTCTCGCAGCTCGCCGATTTCCCGCGCTACTTCGACGAAAACATCGCGAATATGCAGCGCGGCGCAGAAGATGGCTTCGTGCTTCCGCAAATCGTGATTGACGGAGTGCTCCCGACCGTCGAAGCCCAGGTGAAGGACGATCCGCGCGCGTCGAGCCTTTACGATCCGTTTGAGTCGATGAGCAGCCGGATCGACGAGGCCACACAGGCGGAACTCCAGGAGCAGGGCGCTGCCGTCATCGAAGAAAAAGTCATTCCTGCGTTTGCACGGCTCGCCGACTATCTCGCCAGCTCTTACCCGGCCTCCCAGACGCTCGGGGCCGAACAGCTTCCGAACGGAAAGGCACACTACGCATTCCAGATTCGACGCTACACGACGCTGACGAATGCGACGAGTGAGGAGATTCACGCGATCGGGCTCGACGAGGTGCAGCGTATTCGCGACGAGATGCAGGCGATTCTCGACGAGCTCGAATTCGAGGGATCACTGGACGATTTCACCGACTTTCTGCGGCGCGATCCGCAGTTTTATGCTGAGACGCCGGAAGACCTGTTGAAAGAGGCGTCCTACATCGCAAAACGCATTGACCTCAAGATGCCGGGCTTCTTCGGCAAGCTCGCCCGGCAGAGCTACGGCATCGTGCCGGTGCCCGACGAAATCGCGCCGAACTATACGACCGGTGCTTATTACTCGGCACCGCCCGGCGGAGATCGCGGCGGCGCATTCTGGCTGAATACCTATGCGCTCGACCAGCGCCCGCTGTATGAACTTCCCGCGCTGACGCTGCACGAGGCAGTACCGGGCCATCATCACCAGAATGCGCTCGCACTGGAGATTCCGGATGCGCCCGAATTCCGCAAGAACCTCTACTTCAGCGCCTACGGTGAAGGATGGGCGCTGTATGCGGAACGCCTGGGCGATGAGATGGGCATCTACCAGACACCTTATGAGCAATTCGGCAGGTTGAGTTACGAGATGTGGCGTGCCTGCCGACTCGTTATCGATACCGGCATCCATACGATGGGCTGGAGTCGCGACGAAGCGCTCGCCTTTCTCGCTGAGAACACATCGCTGTCACAGGGGAATATCCGCGCGGAGGTCGATCGCTACATTTCCTGGCCGGGGCAGGCGCTGTCCTACAAGCTTGGGGAGATCAAGATCCGCGAACTGCGTGAACGGGCAGAGTCCGAGCTCGGTGACGCGTTCGATATCCGTGAGTTCCACGACGCAATTCTCGTCAACGGCGCGATGCCGCTCGCGATGCTGGAACGCCAGATCGAACGCTACATCGAAGCCGCGCGCCCCTGATTAGCCTTTCTTGCGGAATCGGCTGAAGAAGCCCTTCTTCTCGGGTTCGTCGTCGCTGTCCTGCTCAAGAACGCTCGGATCGATTTTCAGCGCGGCGAATGTCGACGTCATGGAGACGTCGATCTGCTCTTCGATCGGGTCCGGCTTCGGTGCCTGCGGTGCCGCCGGTGCCTTTGGTGCGGCAGCGGGCGGTGGCGTCTTGGGTGGAGATGCCTTGTTGCCCAGCCCGGCATTCAATGCGCGCACTGTGCGAAGGCGCTGAGACGCGGACATGTCCAGGCCTCCGCCGGGTTTCATGCTCTTCAAGTCGATGACTTCGCCTTCGTCCTCGTTCGGCATGGCTGGAGGAGTCGGTGAAGACGCGGCGGGAGCCGATGCAGGCGATTGCACGGGATTCTCTGAAGTTTGCTCGAGTGAGAGCTCGGTCGAAGCCTGTTCCGCTTCCTTGTCCATCGTCTCGCGAGCGACACGCAGGACCTGCGACGCGACGAGATTGATCTCGTCGCCGAACAGGGTTTCAGCGAGTTTGTCATCCATGTCTTCGAGGGAACTGGCTTCCGAGAGGTCCTTCATCATCTTGTGGACTTCAGTGTCGGACGGCCCGTTGCTTGCAGGCTCGTCCGTATTGTCCTCGGATTCTGCACTGGCCTCCGCAACCTTTTCCTCGATGGACGAATCCAGCGTGATCTCGGGCATGGGTGCTGGTGCGGCTTCCTCCGCTTCGGGTTCCTCGACTGCCATCTCGGCAAGTTCCTCTTCCGAGATTTCGACGTCTTCAGTCAGTGCAAGCTCGAGCGCGTCGAGGTCAGGCCTCAGCTCGGCAAGCGTTGGATCGCGGTCTGCCGGATCAGTCGGCTCGTTCGCAGCGGTTTGCAGCGCTTCCGCGGCAGATTCGATCGGATCCTCGTCGCTTGCCACGGCCTCGCTCTCCGGGACGAAGGTCTCGATTTCGTTTTCATCAATGCCTTCGACCGACAGTTCCGTTTGCGTCACGACAGGATCGACGTCCGGTTCTGGCTTGGCCTCCTCAAGCGTCGGCATCTCGACTGAAACATCGACGGCTGGAACGGGTTCCGGTGTTCCGGCGGGCTTGAGCGCTTCCTCCACGACGTCGTCGAGAAGAGAGCCCTGCGTCGCAGTCGGATCAATATCGTCCGGGACCTTGAGGCGCGGCAGCGAGGTGCTCGTCTCGCTGACGATTGTCGTTTGCTCAACAGCTTCCGGAGCTTCCGGCTGCTGCGTCAGGTTGGCGGAAGCCACCTCGATTTCCTCGAGTGCGGCATCAAAGCCGATTTCCGTGTCGTCCGGCTTTTCGTCATTGTCGATCGGCAGCGCTTCCAGCATCTGCGACACCGCCGCGAACTCGGCCGTCAGGTCCTCGAGATTCGGGAGATCGTCGTGATCGCTGTCGTCGGATTCTGCTTCCAGCGCCTTCAGTTCGGGTTGCGTGTCCTGGATCAGGTGGGGAATCTCTGGCTCTTTCTGCTCCGGCGCCTTGGGCTTCGATTCTTCCATTCGGCTGTTCGTGAGGGCGCTTACGTCCGGAATGCCCCGGCTCGCAGGTTCTGCTGCCGGCTTCGGCTGCGTGCTTGACGCTGCGGCAGATGTTTCGGCCTGCGCGGGTTTCGTCGACGGCATGACCGGAATGTCGTCGGCAGTCGGCGCAAGTTCAGGAAGTTCCGGAAGTTTGTCTGCCGCGCTAGTTACTGGTGATTGCTCAACAGGAGCGGGCGTGGAAGCAGCCGTCTCCTGAACAGTCGGCAGCTCCGGCGCTTGCTGGCTCGCGGGCGGCGCCGGCGGAACGTTCACGGCTGCCGGCTCGGGTTTCGGTGGCACTGGCT
>CAWUHY010000218.1:0-5028 GCA_963922215.1 uncultured Gammaproteobacteria bacterium
GAACGCGTCACCCTCGCGGATCGTCCGTGGACATCAGGCTGTGCGAAGAATGCTGAAATCGACGAGAACGGCCAGATCCGTACCGCCGACGTCTTCTATTCGCAGGTCTACGGCATGGCATGGGACGAGTGCCGTCTCGGTCTCCTCGCAAGCCGCGTCTCTGTGCCCATTGCGGGCTCAATTTACTACACGCCGGGCTACCAGCAGTCTCCGGGCAGCTGGCAGAACTTCTCCGAGTCTTCGCTGTTCGGCGCGATCGGCGTCGACGGTAACGGCGACGGTCAGACGGACATCTCTTTCCGTCGCTACGACCTGAACGGCAAGCCGTCACAGCAGAATTCTGACCTGTATCCGGAATCATCAACGGCCAACTTCATGGCATTTGGTGAGTACACCTTCGACGGCGAAGCAAACCTGACGCCGTACTTCGAAGTGCTGTATGCATCACGCGACTTCGTGTCCAACTCGTCAGAAGGCCAGCTCTTCCCGAACGTTCCGGCGGGTAACCCGTTCAACATCTGTAACCCGAACGGCGCCGGCGTAGACTGCGGCGACGCATGGGATGCGCTGATGAACAACCCGAACTTCGTCGCTCAGGTCCTGGGCACGTTTGGCTGTGACCCGTCATCCGGCGGCACCTGTGACCAGACGCGTGGTTCACTTGGACCGGCAAGCGTACTGCCGATCGTCTCTGTCGCCGGCGACCGTAACTTCACGGACGTCAGCGGTGACCAGACGCGCTTCCTCGCCGGTATTCGCGGTGACATTCCGGGCATCGACTTCGGTTCAGTCACGAACTGGACGTTCGATGCTTACGCGAGCTACACCGTCTCTGACGCGCAGTCGTTCCGCCAGGGTATCCGCGGCGACCGCCTTGACCTCGCTCTTGGTAACTTCTCCACGACGGGCACGCCTTGCGTGAACGACACGGGCGAAGTCCTCGCAAGCGACGTTGCTCCGGGCTGTGTACCGGTCAACATGTTCGCACCGTCGCTGTACCCTGTTGCACAGGGTCGCGTCACGGGCGACTTCGCGACGCAGGCTGAGCGCGACTACCTGTTCGACAACCGCGACTTCGACACCGAGTACACGCAGACGCTTATCTCCGGTTACATGACCGGTGACGTTGCAGAGCTTCCGTACGGCCCGGTTGCCGTCGGTTTCGGTTTCGAACGCCGCGACGACGAAATCAACTCGATTCCTGACGCGGTTGCTCGCGACGGCCTGTTCTTCGGCTTCTTCGCTGACGGCGGTGCAGTTGGTGAGAAGTACACGCAGGAATTCTTCGGCGAAGTGGAACTGCCGCTTCTCGCCGGCGTCCGCGGTGCGGAAGAGCTGAACCTGAACCTGTCTGCCCGTTACACCGATGACGAAATCTACGGTGGTAACTGGACGGAATCATTCAAGCTGGGCTGGCGTCCGGTCGACTACCTGCTGGTCCGTGCGACCTCCGGTACGTCCTACCGCGCTCCAAACCTGCGTGAACTGTTCCTGCTCTCGCAGACCGGCTTCGTCACCACGTTTGACCCGTGCTTCATCCCGGGCAGCGCGATCGATCCGTTGAGCGGCGGCTACAACCCGGCACTCGATGATCGCGAGCCGGAAGTGATTGCCAACTGTATTGCTGACGGTGTCGATCCGACGCTGGCCAACAACAACGGCTTCAACTCCTACTCTGTTGAATCTGCAGAAGGTGGCTCACTGACGCTTGACGCGGAAGAATCCGAGTCATGGTCTGCCGGCTTCGCATGGGACATGCCGAACGTTAACGCATTCGATCTCTCGATCTCTGCGACGTACTACGAAATCAAGGTACTGAACACGATCATCGAGCCGAGCAACGCGTTCATCGTTAACGATTGCTACAACAACGTTAATGGCACCAGCGTGTTCTGCGAGCGCATCACGCGCGACCTGTCTGATCCGACGCAGCCGTTCATCACCTTTATCGATCAGGGCTTCCTGAACCGAGACCAGGAGAAGGCACGCGGTGTTGACGTCAACCTGTCGTTCGAAGATCAGTTCACGATCATGGAACGTCCGGTCGACTTCACGTTCGACATCGTCGCCAACCGCCAGCTCGAGCGTTCAACGCTCTTCACGAACGCTGACGGCACGGTTGACAGCGACGCATTCCAGGGCGAGTTTGGATTCCCGACCTGGCGTGCACAGGGCTACCTGCGCTTCGACTACGACGATTACCGCTTCACGTGGGAAACGCGTTACCAGGGTTCTGTAGAGCAGGACATCGACGGTATCGACGCGTTCGACGAAGCTCTGACGGGTATTTCCGACGCCTGTGCCGGTCCGCCGAATGACGTGCTCTGCCGCGACATCGGCTTCGCCGACAACTACTTTGTTCACAGCATGTCTCTGTACTACTACGGTGACACCTGGAACTTCGGTGGCGGCGTCCGCAACGTCTTCGACACGGAACCTCCGTTCGTCGACGGCACGGAAATTCAGTCCATCAACAACGCGCCGATCGGCTACGGATATGACCTGTTTGGAAGAACCTACTTCTTCAACATCCAGGCAAACTTTGGCGGCGGCGAGTGATCGAACCCACGTTTGATCGATAGCACGACCATTGGACCCCACAGGGCTTGCCCTGTGGGGTCTTTTTAGTTTAAGAAGAAAGCAATTGAACTCATTCAGGACAGGATGATGACAAAGAGACTCCTCACCCTTTTCAGCCTCATGGCGATGGCGCTCGGAAGCAACGTCGCAGCGGCGCTCGAGAACGAACCCTATCCCCTGGAATACTGGGCCTTGCGCTCGGTAATCAACAACGCGCAGGTGTCCCCGGACGGCAAAAAACTGGGCCTGATGAAGATTCCGTCGAAAGACGGCAATCCGGTTGTTGAAATCTATGACGCCAGCGATTTGACAAAAGAGCCGTTCCGTTTCGGCGCGGACCCGATGGAAATCACGAGCTTCTACTGGGCGAGCAACGACAACATCGTGTTCACGGCCCGACAGAAGGTGCGTGACAAGATCGAGGGCTGGAACCAGGGCGTGTACGAGACCAAGATCGCGACGGTCAACGTCAAGAAGAAGAAAATCCGGACCTTTGACGAAACCGGCGCGACGATCGAAGAACTGCTTCCGGAAAAACCGAACAAGGTCATTCTGTCGTTCTTTGAAGGCTCTGATGACGGCCCCGGATCGAAACTCGCAGAAGCCTTCCGCCCGCGCTCGTACTGGGAATTTGACCTCGATCGCGGCAGCAAGCGTTTGTTGATTCGCGGCAAGCTGTCGCTCGGCAACATTGATTTTGACGCCGAAGGCAATGCGATTTTCGCGCGCGGCTTCGATATCTCCGAAGGCGAATTCGTCAACTACTACCGGCCGGAAGGAACGAAGAAGTGGGTCGAGACTGCGCGCTGGAGCGAAGACAGCTTCGAGACGTTTGCGTTTGCGGGTCTCGACTCGGCGAAGCCGGGCAACGCACTCGTCTACGCGAACAACGGCCACGACAAGATTGGTCTGTGGTCGTACAACCTTGCTGAACGCAAGTACGACGAACTGATCTACCGCCGCAACGACGTCGACGTTTACAGCGTCCGCGGACATTCCAACGACTGGAAGCGTCCGGACGAAATCGTTGCCGTTGGCTATTACAAGGACAACCTGCACTACGAGTACTTCGATGAGATCGAAGGCGCGATGTACAGCCAGCTCCAGCAGATCATTCCAAACGCGTTCTACATCTCGATTCCGAGCCGCTCGCGTGACGGCAGCACGATGACGATCCTGAACCAGGGGCCGCGTGACCCGGGAACCTACTACCTGCTGAAAGACGGCAAGCTGACGTCCGTTGGCTCGCGTCAGCCGCTGCTTGAGTCCGAAAAACTTGCGGATATCGAGTACATCGTCTACGAGGCACGCGACGGTGCGACGATTCCGGCGTTCATCACGATCCCGAACGGCAAGCCGCCGTACCCGCTGATCGTGCTGCCGCACGGTGGTCCGTTTGTGACGGAGACTGTGCTTTACGACGAGTGGGCGCAGATGCTGGCCAATAACGGCTATCTCGTCATGCAGCCGCAGTATCGTGGTTCGACAAACTACGGTATCGACTTCTACACGTCGGCGTTCCGCGACGGCGGCCAGGGCGGCTACAAGATGCAGGACGACAAGGACGATGGCGCGATGTATCTCGTCGAGCAGGGCCTTGCCGATCCTGACCGCATGGCGATGTTCGGCTGGTCCTACGGCGGATACGCGGCGCTTGTCGCAGCGTCACGCACGCCGCAGATCTACCAGTGTGTGATCGCCGGCGCGGCCGTGACCGACCCGAACTACCAGGTCAACTTCTACCGCTTCAACATGCGCGGTGCGCAGCGTGAAGAGCAGCTTGCGATGTGGGATGACAGCATTTCACCGATCAAGGAAGTTGCGAAGGTGAACGTACCGATGCTGGTCATTCACGGTGACGTCGACCAGCGCGTTCCGCCCGAGCATGCCGAGATGTATGTGAAGGAACTCGACAAGCACAACAAGAACTACAAGATGCTGTGGCTCGAAGGCGCGGATCATTTCTCGAACACGCTTTTCTTCAACCACCAGATCGAGCTGTACACGTCGATGATCGACTTCCTGAAGAACGATTGTGGACCGGGTGGCTTGCAGGCGGCAGCCAACTAGCTTCTAAACGGCACTTCGAGTCGAATCAAAACCCCGCTTCGGCGGGGTTTTTTATGTGGCGTGGTGATGGGTGTGCGTGGAGTGCGACGCTGGATCGTCGACAGAATGCTTCCAGGGCATGGCGGCCGTTGCGATGGCGATGACGACGAGCAAAAGTGCCGCGGCCGGTCTGCTCCGGCCGATCGCCTGCGACAATTTCCACCCGCCGAGGCCGGTCGCGAGCATCGCGGGCGTCGTGCCGAGCCCGAATGCGAGCATCGCGACAGCGCCGGTCAGGCCATTCGCCCCGGCCAGCGTGACGAGCAGGACCGAGTAGACGAGACCACAGGGCAGCAGTCCCCACGTCAGGCCAAGGAGTCCCGCCTTGCCCGGCGTGTC
>CAWUHY010000219.1:0-5016 GCA_963922215.1 uncultured Gammaproteobacteria bacterium
GCGCATGCCACCGACAACGCGTGTTGCGTGCATGCTCAGGTCGTCGCTGATGATCGCGCCGTCGAAGCCCAGGCGGCCGCGCAGCTCGTTGCTTACCCATGCCCTGGAAAAGGTAGCCGGTGCGCGGTCGACTTCCTCGTAGACGATGTGTGCAGTCATGACGCCCGCGATCGAGCGATTGGACACAAGACGCTCGAACGGCCGAATGTCGTCCAGAATCGCTGCATATTCGCGGCGGTCGACCGGCAGGTCGACGTGCGAATCGGCCACCACTGCGCCGTGCCCGGGGAAGTGTTTCGCCACCGCTGCCATACCGGCGGACTGCATGCCGGCACAGAAGCTGCGGGCGAGATCGGCGACGATGTCGGGCTTCCTGTGGAAAGATCGATCGCCGATGATGTCGCTGACACCCCAGTCAAGATCGACGCAGGGCGCGAAGCTTAAATCAATCCGGCAGGCGCCGAGTTCGGCACCAATCAGCCAACCGCAGGTCCGCGCCATCTCGTGTGCACGCTTCTCATCCTGACGGAGCATTGCGCCGATCGATCGCATCGTCGGGATCGCCGTGAAGCCTTCGCGAAAACGCTGGACACGCCCGCCCTCGTGATCCACGGCGACGAGCAGGGGTGGATTCCGAAGCGATTTGATCTCCGCCACGAGCGTCCGGATCTGCTCGACATTCTCGTAGTTGCGTGAAAACAGTATGACACCACCGACGGCGGGCTCAGCGAGCAGATCGCGATCGGCCGGCGTCAGCTCCGTCCCATCGATGTCGAGCATGACTGGTCCGAGTGCCATCGAGGTATGTCCTGTGACTGTGCTATCCCCGCTCGAAAACGGCGATCGACTCAACGTGCGCCGTGTGCGGGAACATGTCAATAATCCCTGCTGATTTCAGCCGATAGGATTTCGACGCGAGTATGCCGGCATCGCGGGCCAGCGTGCCCGGATGACAGGACACGTAAACGATACGCTCGGGGTTCAGAATGCCGATCCTCTCGACAACATCTTCGGCGCCACTGCGCGCCGGATCCAGCAGCAGACGATCGCAGCCGTTTTTCAGCCACTGTTCCGAGCCGTCGATCGTCGTGAGATCGACGCAGCGAAACTCCGTGTTGTCGAGTCCGTTGTAGTCCGCGTTCAGTGCGGCGCGCTTGACGAGCGTCGCCTCCCCTTCGATACCAATGACCGAACGCGCTTTGCGGGCGAGCGGCAACGAGAAGTTGCCGATCCCGCAAAACAGATCAAGGACGTGATGCGACTGGTTGACGTCCAGCAGATCGATTGCCGTCTCGACCATTTTTGCATTGATGTCTGCGTTGATCTGAACGAAGTCGACGGGCTCGAAGCGAACGGTGATATCGAAGGCATCCAGCCTGTAGTGGAGCGGCTCGGTCACCGCCTCAAGCGGCCGCACTGTGTCGAGGCCACCCTCCTGCAGATAGACACGAACGTCATGCGTACGACCAAACTCCGCAAACCGCTCGAGATCGTCGCCGGTCGGCGGATCGAGAACGCGGAATACAAGTGCGGTTGCGTTGTCGCCGACAGCTACCTCGATCTGAGGCAGCCGCGCGCGAATACTTAATGACGCAATCATGTCCGACAGCGGGTCGATCATTCGGGCGACGGACTCGACGAGCACTTCGCAGAAATGCATGTCCGTAATAAACGGCGCGTGCTTTTCCCGGAACCCGACCAGAACGCGATCCTTCGCAGGCACGTCCTTGACGGCGAGCCGGGCGCGACGGCGGTAATGCCACGCGGGCCCGGTCATCGGCTCCATCCATTCGTCCGGGGTCACATTACCAATGCGCGACAAATTGTCTTTCAGAGTCTGGAACTTGATGTCGCGCTGTTCGTCGATCGCGATGTGCTGCATCGAGCAGCCGCCGCAGCGGCCGAACACGGCGCAGCGCGGCTCAACCCGGCGCTCCGAGGCTTCGAGCACCTCGAGCAGCTCTGCCTCGTCGAAGTTGCGGCGGATCTTGCGACGCTGGTAACGAACACGCTCGCCGGGCAACGCGCCGACGACAAAAACCTTCTTGCCTTCGCCCGCGACGATGCCGCGTCCGTCGTGCGTGCTCGACGCGATCTCGCCCTCTTCCGGGCCCTTGCGTTTTTGTCGACGACCCATCGATCTAAGTCGCCCTACTTCCAGGCATCAAGAAATTCATCGAGATGTGCCTGCGATGCGGCTTTCAGCGTCTCGCGGACCAGCGCGTATTCTTTTTCGAGCTGCGTCTCGTCGAGATTGCCGCGCATGAACTCGAAACGCAGAAACACGAGCCAGGTGTTTAGCACATCGGTCTCACAGTAGTCGCGGATCTCCCGTATGCCGCCATCCAGGAAGGTGTCCCAGACCTTCGCGCCGCTCATGCCCAGCTTGCCGGGAAATCCGAGCAGGCTTGCCATCTCATCGAGTCCGGCGCGCGCACGCGGCTGGAAGCCTGCGAGCACGTCCATCAGGTCGACGTGGCGCCAGTGGAAACGCGACAGGTAGTTATTCCACTTGAAGCTCGAGTCCGACTCGCCCGTTTCCCAGTAGCGCGGCGCCTGGATGCCGTGCTTCAGCGCGCGATAGTGCAGGACTGGCAAATCGAATCCGCTGCCGTTCCACGAGACGAGGTCTGGCGTGTAGCGTTCGATGCCGTCGAAGAACCGCTCGACGATTTCTGCCTCTCCGGAATCCTCGTCACCCAGCGTCCAGACCTTGAACGTATCGCCGCTACGCAACGCGACCGAAATTGCGACGACGCGGTGCTGGTGCAGCGGCAGGAACTCCGTGCCGGACGCCTGATAGCGCTTGAAAAACATGGCCTTCGCAACGTCCTTGTCGGACAGGTCGCCGAGCTCCAGGTAGTCGCGGCCGAAATCGGTATCCGGGACCGTTTCGATGTCGAAAGAAAAACAGTGCATGCGTGTTACGCCTTTTCGAGTACTGCGAATGCGATGATCAGGCCGGCGTCGTCGGTGAGGCTAACGTGGCCGTCACCGGCCCCCATCGAGTCCCGTACCGCGCGGCCGCGCTCGGACCAGACCAACTCGGGCTTTCCCCAGCTGTTGTTCACGACGCCGACGTCGCGGATCCAGACTCCGTGCGCAAACCCGGTGCCGAGCGCTTTGACCGCCGCTTCCTTGCCCGCGAAGCGCATCGCGAGAAAACGCTCGGGGCGCTTGCTGCGTTCGAAGAGCGCGCGCTCTTCTGGCATCAGAAGCCGGTCAAGAAAATGCTCGCCAAATCGGCGATACGTCTCTTTGATGCGGACGAGTTCGACAACGTCCGTCCCAACGCCAAAAATCACGCCGAGCTGACCGCGCGGGCCGCCAGCATCAGCTTCTTCATTTCTGACACCGCAACCGCAAGACCGTCGAAGACCGCACGCGCGATGATCGAGTGGCCAATATTGAGCTCCACGATTTCCGGAATCTCGGCAATCGCCGCCACGTTGTCGTAGTGCAGCCCGTGGCCCGCGTTGACGACGAGTCCGATTTCGTTGCCGTACTCGGCCGCCTGGCGTATCCGAGACAGCTCCGTGTTCGCCGCTTCGCCGCTGGCCTCAGCGTAGGCACCGGTGTGCAACTCGACGACCGGTGCGCCGACGCGTTTCGCGGCATCGAGCTGGGCGAAATCCGGATCAATGAACAGCGACGCGCGGATGCCGTTGTCAGCCAGTCGCGCGCAAGCCGCGCGCACCGCATCTTCGCGGCCGATCACATCCAGTCCGCCTTCCGTCGTCAGTTCCTCGCGTTTTTCCGGAACGAGGCAGCAATCCGACGGACGGAGCTCGCATGCGATGTCGAGCATCTCGTCGGTCACGGCCATCTCGAGATTCATGTGCGTCGTCATGACGCCGGCAATCGCTTCCAGGTCGGCGTCCTGGATGTGGCGGCGATCCTCGCGCAGGTGGACCGTAATGCTGTCCGCGCCGGCAGGCTCCGCGATTTCAACGGCACGAGCGGGGCTGGGATACGACGTGCCCCGCGCCTGCCGCAGGGTCGCGACGTGATCGATATTCACGCCGAGCTTCAGGTCTGACATGGAAACTACACCCGGTTCTGATCGGAGGCCGGAAGTCTACCGCGATGCAGGTCTATCAGCACCTTGCGTGTTTTCAGTTCCCGCCCGTCGAGGTGGTAGTGAAGAACGTTCTTCAGCAGCCGCCCGGCGGCGCGCAGCGTTTCCGCGTCATCGAATTCCTGCCGTGCGATTGCATTGAGAACGACGCCCGCGTAGACCTGCGGGCCGTCCGTTCGCTCCACGCGGACGGCGCCGGCATCCGGGCGGAACTCGTAATGGGCATCGGGTGCAAGAGCCCGGTCGCTGCCCGCCTCGGTGTCCAGCGCGAGCGCATAGCCGAGCAGTCGCAACAGCTCGATCTCGAAGTGGCGCAGAATCGCTGCGACATCGTCGTGTTTGGCGAGCGCCGCGAGAGTTTCTTCGTAGGCGGCAAAGACCTCGGGTTGCGCGTCGTGCCGGTGCAGGAGATACAGCAATAACTCGTTCATGTAGTAACCGGCCATCAGCGCATCGCCGAGCAGCGCGCGCGGCCGGGTGTCGATCTCGGCGCCGACCAGCGTGCCGAGCTCCGATTTGATACTCCAGGACAGCCTGAGCGGCTGGAACGGCCTCAAGATGCCGGCGAGCCGCGACTTGCTGCCGCGGCTCCCGCGAGCGACCAGCGACAGCTTGCCGTGATCGACGCTGAACACATCGAGAATCTGACTGGAATCGCGAAACGGTCGCTGGTGAAGGACGTAGCAGCGCTCCTGTTGGACACGGCGTGACGTGCTCATCGCGAAGCGCGCAGGTGTGCGCGCCCTGTCTGTTCAGGGCGTCTCGAAGCCGAGCTGTTTGAGGTCATTCTCATTGTCCGCCCAGTTTGCCTTGACCTTGACCCACACTTCGAGATGCACGGGCACGCCGAGGGCGTCGCGCAGTTCCAGCCGCGCTTCGCGTCCAATTAACTTCAAAACGCGCCCGCCTTTGCCGACGACCATGCCCTTTTGGCTGTC
>CAWUHY010000220.1:0-5016 GCA_963922215.1 uncultured Gammaproteobacteria bacterium
TTTTCCTGGTCGTTTCTGTTCAGCTCAGGGACGATGGGTTTCTGAGACGTTACGCTGAGAATCCTCCAGGCGAAAACGGTGTCAGTCGAGAACAGGCATCAGTTCCGGCTTGAGTGCAAAAAGCATGGTCGTTCTCCTGACGGTGCATGACAGCCTGATTGCAGCATTTTCAGAATTGGCGGGCGCTGCCGCGCGACCGGCAGTGCGGTATCAGACCGTGACGCAGGCCACATAATCAGTCCGTTAAATTGAAACGACGACGGCCTCGCCCCGGCTAATTCGTCAGATACGGAAGAAGAGTGGCGAGACGCTGCTCGTCATCACTGAGTTCCGAATTGCTCTCGCGTTTTTTCACGACCGGTTTCTCGAGCAGGCGCGTAAGCTCTCCGCTTTCGCCTGCGGCGAGGACGGCCGGGTGGATGTAGCTCGAGCGACACACGGCGGCAGTATTTCCGAGAGCTTCCGCCGTAGCCTTCACCGCCTCGCGCACCGTTGCCTTGTGTTCCTTGCCGTTTCTTTCGTCGCCCAGGTTTTCGCAAAGCTCGGACAGCGCGATGACGCTGCCCCACCAGGTTCGGAAGTCCTTGGCGGTCACACGCTCCGTCGCAGCTTCGCGCAACCAGGCATTGACGTCGCCTGACTCGACTGGCTGGTAGCGCGCCGGATCGTCTGCGCCTTCGTCGCGATAGCAGAACAGGAACTGGCTGTCGATGTCTTCGCACTGCTGCACGACGCTGACCAGCTGACGATCTTCAATTTCGATCTCACGCTCTTTGCCGCTTTTCCCTTCGAAAGACAGTGAAACGCGCGCACCGTCGAATTCGACGTTGTCGGTGTCCAGCGTCGTCACTCCACGGGAGCCGTGCTCGCGCGTGTAGCGCTCGTTGCCGACGCGCAGCTGGCCCTGGTCGATCAGGCGGACGACCGCCGCGAGCACGCGGCGCCGGTCCAGACCCTTCCGTTTCAGGTCACGACGGACACGCTGCCTGATACGAGGCAGGAGCCGGCTGAACAGCGCCATGCGGTCGAATTTCGTTGCCGTGCTGATCGCGTGCCAGCGTTCGTGGTAGATGTACTGTTTCCGGCCGGCTTCGTCCCGTCCGGTTGCCTGGATATGGCCGCGCGCCGTTGGTGAAATCCAGACCTCTTCCCAGGCTGGCGGAATTGCGAGCGCCTCGATACGTTTGCGCGTGCGCTCGGAACGCAGCGTCTTGCCGCGCGTCGAAAGGTAGGAAAATCCCTTGCCGCAGCGGCGGCGCGAGTAACCCTTTTCATTGCCGTTGATGTAGACGAGACCGGCGCGTCTCGCCCGGCGCGTGCTGCGCTGCGTTTGCGGCGAGGGTTCCTTCGCCGTCATGCGGCGCTGCCGGTCGGCCCCTGAGTCTGCACTCAGGCTGCCTGCTGCTCAGGTTTCGCGAGGGCGGCAAGCTTCTTCGCCATTCGTTCCTCGACCTCGTGAACCGCCTGTTCTTTCACCGGACCGAATCCGCGAATGTCCATCCAGTCGCCGACGATGTCGGTTGTTGGCTCGAGGGTGTCGCGCGACAGCCCTGAAAGGAGGGATTCGATCTGCGCTTCGAATTTCTCGATCAGGCCGCGTTCCATCCGTCTCTCGGACGTGTATCCGAACACGTCGAATGCTGAGCCACGCAAACCGCGCATTGCGGCAAGGAGCTTGAACACCGGGTAAATCCACGGGCCGAACTGCCGCTTGACTGGCCTTCCGCGCGCATCGCGCTTGCCGTTCAGCAGCGGCGGCGCGAGGTGGTAGCGAATGCGAACGTCGTCGCCGTACTGTGCGCGAATGCTTTCGGCGAAGCCCGTCTTCGTATGCAGACGGGCCACCTCGTACTCGTCCTTGATCGCGAGCAGCTTGAAGTAAGCGCGTGCCACAGCTTCCGTCAGCGCTTCCCCTTCGTGTACGGCCTGCTCTGCTTGCCGGACGCGAGCGACCAGCGACTCGAAACGCTTGGCGAGTTTGTCGTCCTGGTAGTCCGTCAGGAAGTCCTTGCGCCGCGCGACGACTTCCTCAAGCGACTCTTCATGCGGCGCATCGCCGCCTGTCAGCGCATTGACCCAGTCGGCATCGTGAATCGCAATCCGGCCCCATTGGAAGGCCTGCTTGTTGGTCTCGATGTCGACACCGTTCAGTTCGATCGCGCGCAACAGCGAAGTTTCAGACAACGGCACGAGGCCGAGCTGCCAGGCTGCGCCGAGCATGAGCACATTCGCATAGATCGTATTGCCGAGCAGCGCCTCGCTCAGACGGTTGGCGTCGAGCACGGACATGTTCTGCATCTGCTTGTCGATCGCGGCCAGCCGATCTTCTGCGCGCAGGTTTGCGTCGCGATGCTTCACGAAGTCGGCCGTGGCCATCTCGGACGCGTTCAGGAGCGCGCTGGTCTTTTCTGGCGAGTAGGTCGACGATGCCTTCGGCGACGAGCTGACGACCATGTCGCAACCGATCAGCGCGTCGGTCTGGCCGTCCTCAATGCGAACCTGGTGGATGTCCTGCGGTTCGTCGGCAAGGCGAATATAGGAGAGCACCGGCCCAAACTTCTGTGCGAAGCCCATGAAGTCCAGGACGCTTGCGCCCTTGCGTTCCAGGTGCGCTGCCATCGTGATCAGCTGACCAACCGTGACGACACCCGTGCCGCCGACGCCGGTGACGAGGAGGTCGAAGCAATTCCTGATATCCCGGCGCTCGGGCGACGGAAGCTCCGGCAGGCGTTCCTTTAAGGACGCAGAGAAATCCTTCTTCGCCGCTTTCTGCTTGTTCGCGCCCTCGACGGTGACGAAGCTCGGGCAAAAACCATTCACGCAGGAGTAATCCTTGTTGCATGAATTCTGGTCGATCTGCCGTTTGCGGCCGAAGGGGGTTTCCTTCGGGATCACTGAGAGACAGTTGGACTCGACGGAGCAATCGCCGCAGCCCTCACAGACGAGGTCGTTGATCATGACGATCTTGTCCGGATCTTTGAGCTTCCCACGCTTGCGCCGCCGGCGCTTCTCGGTCGCGCAGGTCTGGGCGTAAATCAGGACCGTGACGCCCGGGATGTCGCGTAACTCACGCTGGATCGCGTCGAGGTCGCGACGGTGAGAGATGCTTACGCCGGACGGCAAGTCGCCGGCGATGAAGTTTTCCGGTTCGTCGCTGACGATCGCGATACGTTCCACGCCTTCCGCGCGGACTGAATGGCAGATCGCAGGCACGCTCAACGGGCCGTCGACCGGCTGGCCGCCGGTCATTGCCACCGCGTCGTTGAACAGGATCTTGAACGTAATGTTTGTCTTCGCGGCAATCGCCTGGCGAATGGCCATCGAGCCGGAGTGATAAAGCGTGCCGTCACCCAGGTTCTGGAAGACATGGCGGCCGCCGTTGAAGCGCGAGCGCGCAATCCAGTTCACGCCTTCGCCGCCCATCTGGATCAGGCCTTCGGTATCGCGATTCATCCAGCTCGCCATGAAGTGGCAGCCGATACCGGCGAGCGCACTCGAGCCTTCCGGTACTTTCGTTGATGTGTTGTGCGGACAGCCGGAGCAGAAGTAGGGCATCCGGTTTGCGCCCTCGATTGAGATCAGGTTGGCACCGCCGGTCTTCAGGCGTTCTGCTTTCGCCGAAAGCTCGAGGCCGGGGAACTCGGCGTCGAGTCGCTCTGCCACGATGTCGGCGAGCATAGCCGGCGACAGCTCACCGACCCACGGCACGAGCGGCTGTTCTTTCTCATCCTGCTTGCCGACCATGCGTTCGGGTTTGCGGCCCGGGTAGTCGTAGAAATATTCCTTGAACTGGCTTTCGATGATGCCGCGCTTTTCTTCGATAACGAGCACTTCGCGCTTGCCTTTCACGAAGTCGAGCGCACCGTCGTGTTCCAGGGGCCAGACCATGCCGACCTTGTAAATGTCGAGCCCGATGTCGCGGGCGACGCGTCGATCCACGCCGAGCAGACGCAGGGCTTCCATCAGGTCGAGGTGGCCTTTGCCAGTGGTGACGATGCCGAAACGCGCGCCGTCGACATCATAAATTTTTCGATCGATCGGGTTGGCGGCTGCGAAGGCCAGCGTCGCCGCTTTCTTCGCCTCGAGCCGTTCCTCGATCTGCGGTCCGGGAAGATCCGGCCAGCGGTAGTGCAGGCCGCCGGGCGGCATGTCGAAGTCCGTCGGGATATTGAAGTTCGGATACGGCGGCAGCTCGACGGACATTGCCGACTCAACGGTTTCGGAAATCGCCTTAAAGCCGACCCACATGCCGGAGAAGCGGGAGAGGGCATAGCCATAAAGCCCGTACTCGAGATACTCGGCAACGTTTGCGGGATTCAGGTGCGGCATCATGAACGTCAGGAATGCGACGTCCGACTGATGTGGCATCGACGATGACACACAGCCGTGGTCGTCGCCGGCAACGACGAGCACACCGCCGGTCGGCGAGCTGCCGTAAGCGTTGCCGTGCTTTAGGGCATCCCCGGAGCGATCAACGCCCGGACCCTTGCCGTACCAGAGTCCGAACACACCGTCGACCTGGCGGTGGGGATCTGTCTCGACCTGCTGCGATCCGAGAATTGCGGTGGCTGCGAGATCCTCGTTAACCGCCGGCAGGAATTCGATGTTGTTTTCGTCGAGTAGCCTCTGCGCGCGCCACAGTTCCTGATCGACGCCGCCGAGTGGCGAGCCGCGGTAGCCGCTGATAAATCCGGCCGTGTTCAGCCCGCTGGCCCTGTCCATCGTTCGCTGCATCAACGCGATGCGCAATAGTGCCTGTGTGCCGGTCAGGAACACGCGACCGGACTCGCGACGGTAGCGGTCGAGCAGCTCGTAGTTGTCCAGCGGTTGGGAGATCGCGGCCTGGCTCATTGTTGATTCAATCTGCCTATAAAGTTACTGATGAAACAATATCACAGAATTGTGTATTGGAAGCAGTGCGCCGTGCCGATTTGCGGGCCATGCCGTCGATCGTTCGGTGCGCGACTTTCGCTGACACATCGCCTCCGTATAATCGCGCAGACTTTTTGCGAGCGG
>CAWUHY010000221.1:0-5002 GCA_963922215.1 uncultured Gammaproteobacteria bacterium
CAGGGCTTCAAATTGCTCGCGCGTGACCTGGTTCTTGCGCATCAGGCGTTGAAAGAGGCGTGCGGGATCGGCGGCAAAGCGTCGATCTGCCTCGTCGCTGTCCTGGAAATTGACGATGTAGTGATCGTCGCCGAAACGGTGGCGGAAGATCGCGATCGGATCGATCGGCGGCCGCGGATAGAACGGGATATTCAGCACCGCCATGGAGTCGATGCGCTCCGGGTGCATCAGCGCGAGCTGCCAGAGGATGATCGCGCCCCAGTCGTGGGCAACGAAGTGGGCCGCAGGAAGTTCTAGTGCATCGAGCAGCCCGATGGCGTCACCGGTGAGATGCTGGATCGTGTACTCATTCACTGAATCGGGCCTGCTGCTCGTCCCGTAGCCGCGCAGGTCCGGTGCGATGGCTTTAAACCCGGCTTCAGACAGCGCTGCGACCTGGTGCCGCCAGGAATACGCGATCTCGGGAAAGCCGTGCAGGAAGACGACGGGTGGGCCGTCACCGGCGATGTGCGTCGCAAGCGTGACGTCAGGCAGCTCAATGTCAGTCGGTTCCGGAAACACGGCGTCCTCCCTCTATCCTCGCTCCATCCTAAACGAGCAGAGCCCACAATTCGCTTGAGTTTTCTTAGCGTCGACGCTAACGTCGCGGGCAAGACGAAGACAGGGACGAGTAAGCGGTCGTTCCAGCCTCTAGCGACCGGGGGACGGTGCAAGCCCCGGGGCCGGATTCCGCTGAATATCACCCTCGAGTTGCCCGCCGAATTACGAGTAGGCCGGGACGGCTGGTCGCCGATATCCGACCAGGGTTTCTGCAATAAGGAACCCAGCGAGGCCGGGCCTGCGAAGGTCCGGCAAAACCGGGTGGTACCGCGAATTTTTCGCCCCGGGCGTTGCACAACGCCCGGGGCGTTTTCGTTTTTGGAGCAGGTAGTGAGTTTTAAAGAGATCGACGGCCGTTACAACGGTCCGGACCTTGAGCAGGACATCCTGAAGTTCTGGCGGGACAACGACGTCTTCGCGAAAAGCCTGAAGCAGACCGAGGACGGTCGGCGATTCAGCTTCAATGAAGGGCCGCCCACGGCGAATGGTAAACCCGGCATTCACCACGTGCTCGCGCGTGCGTTTAAGGACATCTTCCCCCGCTATAAAACGATGCAGGGCTTTCACGTCCCGCGAAAAGCCGGCTGGGACACGCACGGTCTGCCCGTCGAGCACGAAGTCGAGAAGCGCCTGAAGAACGAAGGCCGCATCGAGTCCTACGACAAGCAGGAAATCGAGGAGAAGGTCGGCATCGACGGATTCACGAAGCTGTGTCGCGAGTCGGTCATGACCTACATTTCCGACTGGGAAAAGATGACGGAGCGCATGGGCTTCTGGGTCAATCTCGACGAGGCCTACTACACGCTCGACAACGGCTACATCGAATCGGTGTGGCACCTCCTGAAAGTCATCTGGGACAAGGGGCTGATCTATCGCGGCTACAAGGTCGTGCCCTACGACCCGCGCATCGGCGCGACGCTTTCGTCCCACGAACTCGCGCAGGGCTACCAGGACACCGAGGACCCCTCGATCACCGTGCGCTTCAGGCTCAAGGGCGAATCGAATACCGCATTCCTCGTCTGGACCACGACACCCTGGACGCTGCCGTCGAACCTGGCGCTGGCCGTCGGCTCGTCGATCGACTACAGCTACTGCGAGAGCGACGGCGAAACGTTGATCGTCGCCGAAGCGCTGCGCGAGTCGGTGTTCCGGGATATCGAGCACAGCGTCGTCAAAACGGTGAAGGGCAGTGAGCTCGTCGGCCTCGAGTACGAACGCCTGTTCGACTACCTCGACGTCGACGCAGACGGCGCGTTCAAGGTCTACGAGGCGGACTTCGTGACGACCGAGAGCGGGACAGGCATCGTTCACACGGCGCCGGCCTACGGCGTCGACGACCTTGCGCTCGGACAGAAGCACGGCCTGCCTGTCCTCCACGGCGTCGGCCTTGACGGCAACTTCGTCGATGAAGTCGAGCCCGTGGCCGGTCTGTTCTTCAAGGATGCGGACAAGCCGCTGATCCGGATCTTGAAGGAGCGCGGCATCATGTTCCGCTCCGAGCGCTACCGGCACAGCTACCCCTTCGGCTGGCGGACGAAGGATCCGATCATCTATTACGCGAAAAACGCCTGGTACATCCGGACGTCGGATTTCAGCGAGCGCATGAGCGAGCTGAACCAGACAATCAACTGGGTGCCGGAGCACATTCGCGACGGGCGTTTCGGCAACTGGCTGGACAACAACGTCGACTGGGCGCTGTCGCGCGAGCGCTTCTGGGGTACGCCGTTACCGGTCTGGACGGACGGCGAGGGCGACTACCACTGCGTCGGGTCGATCGAGGAACTCGAAGAGCTTGCCGGGCAGAAGCTCGACGGGCTGGATCTCCATCGCCCGTCGGTCGACGACGTGACGTTCGAAAAAGACGGGAAGACCTGGACGCGCGTTCCCGAAGTGATCGACTGCTGGTTCGACTCCGGCGCGATGTCCTACGCGCAGTGGCACTATCCGTTCGAGAATCAGGAGTCCTTTCACGCGCACTTCCCCGCGGACTTCATCTGCGAGGCGATTGACCAGACGCGCGGCTGGTTCTACACCCTGCACGCGATTGCGTCGCTGGTGTCCGACAGCGTCGCGTACCGGAACGTCATCTGCCTGTCCCATATCGTCGACAAAGACGGCAAGAAGATGTCGAAGTCGCTCGGCAATATTGTGAACCCCTACGACGTGTTCGACACGGTAGGAGCGGACGCGCTGCGCTGGTATTTCCTGGCGCGGCTGTCGCCGGATGTCCAGAAGCGCATTTCCGTCGACATCGTCGCGGACGTTGCCAGTTCATTCATGAACACGTTCTGGAATACCTACGGATTCTTCGTGCTGTACGCGCGTCTGGATGACGTGGACCTGTCGCGGAACATCCCGGTCGCGGATCGTCCGGAAATCGACCGCTGGGCCGTCGCCCTGTCGCAACAGACGCTGAAGACGGTGACGGAAGCGCTCGACAGCTACGATGCGAAGACGGCCGGCGAGGCGATCGAGTCTTTCGTCGACCAGCTCTCAAACTGGTACGTCCGTCGTAATCGTCGGCGTTTCTGGAAATCGACGGATGCCGAGGACACGCAGGCGGCCTACCTGACGCTGTACGAGTGTCTCGTCATGGCGAGCAAGCTGATGGCACCCTTTGTTCCCTTCGTTGCCGAGTCTGTTTACCAAAACCTCGTGCGCTCGAGGGACAAGGACGCACCGATCAGCGTACACATGGCGAGCTGGCCGACAGTCGACGAATCGCTGCTCGACGCGTCGCTGCTGTTCGATATCGATGTCGTGCAGAAGGTCGTGGGCCTCGCGCGGGCTGCCCGCGGCCAGTCGGGCGTCCGGACACGTCAGCCCTTGTCCCGATTATTGCTGCGTGCCCCGAACGACGATGCGCACAAGGCGCTGGACGCGCACAGCGACCAGATCATGGAAGAGCTGAACGTAAAAGCGATTGAATTCATCGCGCGGGACGCAGGGCTGGTGACCTACCGCATCAAGCCGAACCTGCCGCGACTCGGCAAGCAGTACGGCAAACTGATTCCGAAGATCAAGGCGGCGCTCGCGGACGCGGACGGTGCGGCGATCGCATCGGCGCAGGCGCGCGGAGAGGCATTCGAGCTCGACGTTGACGGCCAGACCTTGAGCCTCGACGCGGAAGATGTGCTGGTCGAAACCAGTTCCGCCGAGGGTTACGCCTGCGGCGAAGACGCAGGATTCCTGACGGCGCTCGATACGAGCCTGACGGATGAGCTCATCGAAGAGGGCCTCGCGCGTGAGCTGGTTCGTTCCGTGCAGGATTCGCGAAAGCAGGCCGGTCTCGAGGTGTCTGATCGTATCGTGCTCGGAATTTCCGGCAGCGCGGCTGTTGAAAAAGCCGTCGCGCGCTTCCGCGACTACCTGATGACGGAGACGCTCGCGCTAGAGTGGGAGACGGGACAGGACACTCCGCTTTTCAGTGACGAAAGGCAGCTCGGCGACGATTCCTGGACGATCGAGATCACGAAAAAAGTGTGAGTCTGCGCTGCTTGCAGCGGCCCGGCGCTGTTGTTATAAAAGGTGCCGCTCGACCGCTGCAGGACGCAGCCGGAAACAGGACGTCAGGACGCGCATTGACACGAGAGCGTAGACGCCGCGACGGTGCAACCGACCGGTAATAATAACAATAACGCTGGAGTTGGCATGCCTCATCACCTAGACCGATTTCAATCGGCAGTCATGACTCTCGCCGGAAATGGCGATGTAAAACAAAGACTTATGCGCGCGTACTCGGAGAACCTCGAGTCCTTATCGGAGGGTGACCTGCCGGGAGAACTGGCCCGGGACTTCCACGAATTGAAGAACCGGCTGACGTCCGTCCAGCCGTTTAACAACGAAACCGCAATCTGCGCATCTGTCCGCAAGATGTCCGCGATGGAGGCCAGCGACTGTGCCATTTCGGTGGTGTCGATGTACGGCCGCATGCTGCAGCGTGCACCGTCCGACCAGTTGACGGAGTCGACAGATGCCCAGCCCGGAGTACCACCGTTCCTGGTGAAGTCCGCATCCTGAAACTCAGCGCGCGACGGCGGCTGCGACCGCTATCGGGCGGTTTACGATGACAGATGCACGGCCGATCGGCGTGTTCGACTCGGGCGTCGGCGGCCTGACTGTCTTGCGGGCCCTGCGCGAGCACTTGCCTGACGAGCACTTCGTCTACCTCGGCGATACCGCGCGCGTTCCCTACGGCACGAAGAGTCCGAAGTCGATCGAAGCTTACGCGAGCCAGGCGACCGCGCGACTGCGCGAGCAGAACATCAAGGCTCTCGTCGTCGCCTGCAACACGGCGTCGGCGGTTGCCCTTCCGCATCTTGTCGAACAGCTCGACCCGCTCCCGGTGCAGGGCGTCATCACGCCGGGCGCGAAGGCAGCGGTCGCGCGCGGCAAGCGCCAC
>CAWUHY010000222.1:0-5000 GCA_963922215.1 uncultured Gammaproteobacteria bacterium
CCTCAATCTCGCCTACGCGCTGACCAGCAAACGCAAACTGGCGCAGCTGATCGCAGAAGGTGTGGTAAGTGGCTGGGACGATCCGCGCCTTGCGACGCTGTCCGGCATGCGCCGCCGAGGCTATCCACCGGAGGCTATCGTCGATTTTTGTGCTCGCGTAGGCATCACGAAGAAAGAGAACGTCATCGAGATGGCTTTGCTCGAGAATTCGATCCGCGAGGTGCTGGGCGATGCCGCGGAACGCCGCATGGCTGTCTTGCGACCGCTGAAAGTTGTGCTGACGAACTACGACGCCGATCAGGTGGAGATGATGGAGGCGCAGAATCATCCGGCGAAACCGGAAATGGGCACGCGGGTGTTGCCGTTCAGCCATGAGCTGTACATCGAGCAGGACGATTTCATGGAAGAGGCGCCGCGCAAGTTTTTCCGGCTGAAGCCGGGTGGCGAGGTGCGCCTGAGGAACGCCTACATCATTCGCTGTGACGACGTCGTGAAAAACGACGATGGCGAAGTCGTCGAGCTGCACTGTTCCTACGATCCCGATACCCGCAGTGGCAGCAGTGCGAGCGACCGCAAGGTCAAAGGCACGATTCACTGGGTTTCCGCAGCGCACGCCGTCGACGCCGAAGTCCGCCTCTACGATCGCCTGTTCAACGTTGCAGCGCCGAACCGGGTCGACGACGTCGTCGAGGCGTTGAATCCGGATTCACTTGAAGTCGTGTCGGCGAAACTCGAGCCGTCGCTTGCCACGCTGGAAGAGGGCGTCGCAGTCCAGTTCGAGCGACTTGGCTACTTCACACCGGACGCCGTTGACCACACTGCCGACGCGCCGGTGTTCAATCGCATCGTGACGCTGCGCGATTCCTGGGCGAAGCTCGAAAAGCAGGAAATGCAGGCGCTAGCGAACGGCTGATACGACGCTGATCGGAGCCCCCCGGTCCGCGCCGAGGCCTTCGGCGGCGTTGCCCTCGGCGCGCGCGATTTCGACGACATCGAAAGAATTGAGCAACGCAAGATAGTCGCCCGGACTCGCAAGACCGTAGGTCTTTAAGAGCGGGAATTCCCTGCCGGCGAATCGAATGACCGGGTCGGCAATCGCCTCGACGTGCGATTTCTCGATATTGCTGATCAGGTTGCCGAAGGTATCGATGGTCACGACGACGCCGTGCACCGCGCCATCGCGAGCGTCCGGCTCGTCGATCCAGCCTGGTACCCAGTCATTCGTCGGCGTTGCAATGTCACTGACGCGCACCTTGCCCGCCGCGAGTTCAGCCGCGACGGGCGCGAAGATGTCCCGGCCGTGAAAGGTATTGCTCGGTGTCGCCAGCCCGAGGACATCGGCCGCGGACGCGCTCAGGTGATAAACCTTGGCTTCCGGATTCTGGTCCAGCAGTCGACCGAGCAGCCCGTTGTCTGGCGCAATGAACAGGTGTTCGTCGGCTTGCACCAGCAGGATTTCACGACCGGTCCCGACGCCGGGGTCGACGATCGCCAGATGAATCGTCCCGCGCGGGAAATACAGGTAGGCGGCGCTGACCCAGAACCCGGCTTCCGGCGGCCACTGGGCCGGAATGTCGTGGATCAGGTCAATGACGTTCGCGTCCGGGAAACGGGTCAGGATCACGCCCTTCATGATCGCCGTGAACGGCCCTTTGTGACCGAAGTCGGTTGTCGTCGTGATGATGCCCGAGGGTTTCATCGCCGCGACAGCGTTGAAACAGCAGCGCTAAACACTGGCCAGCGCATCCAGGTGGTGATCCGCATTGCCGAGACTCTGGCCGATGGCGGTCAGGCGCTTGAAGTAGTGCGCGATATCCATTTCCCAGGACACGCCCATGCCGCCGTGTAGCTGCACCGCTTCCTCGCCGACCTTTCGACCGGCGACGCCGATCTGGTATTTCAGCGCGTGAACGCTGCGTTCCGCATCGTCATTATCTGCGTCGCGGCTCATCGCGGCCCAGACCAGCAGCGAATAGGTCTGTTCGCAGGCCGTGAACATATCCACCATGCGGTGCTGCAGGGCCTGGAAGCTGCCGATCGGAACGCCGAACTGGATGCGGTTCTTCGAGTACTCGACGGTCTTCTCCGTCATCGCGCGCATGATGCCGACGGCCTCTGCAGACACAGCGAGGGTCGCATCCGCGAGCGTCGCCTTCAGCGCCGCAAAGCCTTCTCCTTCCGTGCCCAGCAACTGGGAAGCGTCAGCCTGCACGTTGTTGAGGGAAATCTCCGCGGCCTGGTGTCCGTCGACCGTCGCATAACGCTTCACGGACACGCCGTCTGCGTCGGCCGGGATCGCATACAGCGAAATGCCGTCTTCGTCCGTCGCGTCGCCGCGCGTCCGCGCCGAGACGATCAGAAGTTTGGCGTTGCCGCCGTTGAAAACGACCGACTTTTTGCCAGAGATTGTCACGCCGTCGCCGGACGCGCGTGCCTCGGTGCGGACGTCGCTGTCGCGGTAGCGGCTCTGGGGCTCTACCCACGCGAGGGCAGCCTGCAATTCCCCCGCGATGATCGGATGCAGCCAGCGTTCTTTCTGCTCGTCCGTCGCGACGCGCTTCAGGATTCCGCCGGCGAGCACGATGTTTGCAAGATAGGGTTCGACCACGAGGCCTCGGCCGAACTGCTCCATGACGACCATCAGGTCAACCTGGCCACCGCCGATACCGCCGTCGTCTTCCGGGAACGGAATCGCCGTCCAGCCCAAGTCCGCGAAAGTTGCCCAGACCTCCGGGCTGTAACCGTGTTCGCTCTCGGCGTATTTCTGGCGCGTGTCGAAATCGTAGTCGTTGGCGATAAACCGCTGGACGCTGTCCAGCAGCATCGACTGCATCTCGTTCAGTGAAAAATCCAACTTATTTCTCCTACAATCCGAGCACGTGCTTGGCGACGATGTTGCGCTGGATCTCGTTGGATCCGCCGTAGATCGAGGCCTTGCGGTAATTGAAATACTTCAATGATGTTTTCGTCTCTGCGCCGGCACCGACAAACTCGTCTTCCGGATAGTCGAATTTGAACTGATGCGGTACGTAGGGGAGTGCGTAGTAGCCCGCCGCCTCCATGAACAGCGTGTCGATCGCCTGCTGGATTTCGGTGCCCTTGAATTTGAGGATCGACGACTCCGCGCCGGGCGCCTTGCCGGATGACACGGCTGCGAGCGTGCGGAGCTCCGTAAATTCGAGCGCCTTGAGTTCGACCTCGACGGCGGCGAGCTTGCGCATGAAGTTGCGATCGTCCGCGAGCGGCGGCTCCCCGCGTACGGATGTCGCGGCCTGTTCCTTGAGCTTGTTGAGGCGGAACAGAGAGCGGTGCACCTGCGCCGTCCCGGTACGTTCGTGTTCAAGCAGAACCTTGCCGTAAGTCCAGCCCTTGCCTTCCTCACCGACGAGGTTGTCGACGGGAACCCGCACGTTGTCGAAATGCACTTCGTTGACTTCGTGGCCGCCTTCGATCGTGATGATCGGCTTCACCGAGATGCCCGGCGTTTTCATATCGACGAGGAGGAAGCTGATGCCCTCCTGACGACGCGCAACATCGGTGTTCGTGCGCACGAGGCAGAAGATCCAGTCCGCGTACTGCCCGAGCGTGGTCCAGGTCTTGGTCCCGTTCACTACCCACTCGTCGCCGTCGAGTACGGCGCGGGTCTTCAGCGAAGCGAGATCCGAGCCCGACCCCGGTTCCGAATAGCCCTGGCACCACCAGACGCGGCTCGCGAGGATATCCGGCAGGAAGCGCTCTTTCTGCTCGTCGGAGCCGAAGGTGTAGATAACAGGTCCGACCATGCCGAGGCCGAAGGGGACGACCTCAGGCGCGTTCGCCGCGGCCATTTCCGATGCGAAGATGTACTTTTTGACGATGCCCCAGCCGGTGCCCCCGTACTCGACCGGCCAGTTGACGCCCGCCCAGCCCTGTTTGTGCAGCAGCTGCTGGAAACGCACCATATCGTCGCGTTCGAGCGGAATGCCCTGGTCCTGCTTGGCGCGGATGTCCTCGGGCAGTTTTTCGGCGAAAAACTGGCGGACTTCCTCGCGGAATTGAAGGTCCTCTTCGGAAAAGCTGACGTCCATCGATGCTCCTAGCTTTGACGGTTTCGGGTGTTCGTTTGACAGTTCTTCGGGCATGATGACGCGATGACCAGCACAGACGCAAACGCGAATTCGAACGTACTCGATACGTTGAATCGACCGTTGCACGATCTGCGGATTTCACTCCTGGACCAGTGCAACTTTCGCTGCCCCTACTGCATGCCGGTCGAGAAATACCACAAGAACTATGCATTTCTCACGCGTGCAGAGCGATTATCGCACGACGAGATATTCAAAGTCGCCCGCGTTGCGGTCGGCGAGGGCGTGAACAAGTTGCGCCTGACAGGCGGCGAGCCGCTGCTGGATCGAAACGTCGTCGACCTTGTGCGCCGCCTCGCGACGCTCGACAGCGTCGACGACCTCGCGCTGACGACAAATGCCATGCTGCTGGAACCCATGGCCGGGCCACTCAAGGACGCAGGCCTGAAGCGCGTAACGATCAGTCTCGACAGCCTCGACGAGGATGTCTTCCGCAAAATGAGCGGCGGGCGCGGCGACCTTCAACAGGTCTTAAGCGGTATCGCAGCGGCCGAGACGGCCGGGCTCGCGCCAATCAAGATCAACGTCGTCGTGCAGCGCGGCGTCAATGACGACTCGGTGCTCGGCGTCCTCGAGCATTTCCGGGACACGCCGCACATCGTCCGCCTGATTGAATTCATGGACGTTGGCAACCGCAACGGCTGGAGTCGCGACCAGGTCGTACCATCACGAGAATTGCTCGATCGCATCGACGCGCGCTGGCCGCTCAAGGATCTCGACCGGAACTACCCGGGCGAAGTGGCAAGCCGCTACGCCTACTCGGACGGCCGGGGCGAAATTGGCGTCATCTCGTCGGTGACCGCGCCATTCTGCGGGAGCTGCTCCCGTGCACGCCTGTCGGCCGACGGGCAGCTCTACACCTGCCTGTTTGCCGCC
>CAWUHY010000223.1:0-4974 GCA_963922215.1 uncultured Gammaproteobacteria bacterium
CGGCGAGTCGCAGCATATCGACCGCCTTGCCGCACAGAGGAACGAGCGCGGGTCCGCTGTTGGGCCGCCAGTACTCCTGCAGCGCCGAATGACCGTCCGGCTGATGCCAGCCGATATTTCCCTTTTCCCATCGCTCGAGCCACGCATTTGTCATGCCACGATCCTTTGTTTACGCTCCGCGTCCCAAACATCTCAGAAACCGCGACTGGATTCAGCATGGCGAACGCAAAAAGAATCGACGGCAAGGCGATGGCCGCCCGTCTGGCGGAAGAAATCCGCACGGAGACGAAGTCCCTCGTCGAAGACCACGGCATCACTCCGGGGCTTGCCGTCGTTATTGTCGGGGAAGACCCGGCGAGCCAGGTCTACGTGCGCAACAAGAAACGCACGGCGCAGGAACTGGGATTCCATTCCGTGCAGCACGAGGTGTCGGCAGATATCACCGAAGAGGCCTTGCTGGATCTGATCGAGAGCCTGAACAAAGACAACGCTGTACACGGCATCCTGGTCCAGCTTCCGCTGCCGAAGCACCTGGACGAAGACAAGGTGACGCAGGCCATCGCCGCTGAGAAGGACGTGGATGGTTTCCACTACATCAACATCGGCAAACTGTCGGCCGGCGCGTCTGACGAAGGCTTCGTGCCCTGTACCCCGGCTGGCTGCCTGATGATGATCCAGGAAGAGCTCGGGCAGGACCTGTCCGGCAAGAATGCCGTGGTGATCGGCCGGTCCAATATCGTCGGCAAACCGATGGCCAGCCTGCTCGTCGGCGCGAATGCCACCGTTACGATCGCGCATAGCCGCACAAATGATCTCGAGTCACTGTGCCGAACCGCGGACATCCTGGTAGCAGCGGTCGGACGCCCGGAAATGGTGACCGGCGACTGGATCAAGGACGATGCCGTCGTCATTGATGTCGGCATCAATCGAGTCGAGCGCGACGGCAAGACCGGCCTGGTCGGCGACGTCGACTACGCGTCAGCGGAAACGAAGGCGAAAGCGATAACGCCGGTTCCCGGCGGAGTTGGGCCGATGACGATCATGATGCTGATGAACAACACGCTTCGCGCCGCGAAGAAAAGTCAGCGCTGAACTCTCAGACGGGCTTCAGTCGGAATTCGAAGACTCGACAGGTCTTGATTGCGGGCACCTCGACGTTTCGGGGCAGCGGTTCGTAGCGCGATGCACGAACGGCGCGGATCGACGGCTTCTCCAGCAGGCGATGGCTGCTCCGGCGGACGCTGATCTTGCGCGGACGGCCGTCCCGGTCAATCTGGAAACAGACCTCGACGTCACCTTCGATCCGATCACGCCGGGCTTTCTCCGGATAGTCAGGCACCGCCGTGATGCTCGGCACGCGCGTCTTCGCCATCGTGCTGCTTTCCTTCACCGCCTGTGACAGGGCCACGACCGGCAGGCTCAGCAAGACCAGAAGTAAGGCGGCTCTCACTGGCGCCTCCCCTCGTCGATTGAGACAGCATCCGAATCCTTGACGCGCACCTCCGGCTCGACCGGCTCCAGCGCATCGCGCAGCATGCCGCGAACTTCCCGCACCTTGTCCGAATTCGGGCTGATGCTTTCGGCAAGTCTCAAGTCTTCTTCAGCCTTTTCGTAGTTCTTCATCTGGAGATAAATCAGGGCGCGGTTGCTCAGGCTGCGCCAGTGACGCGGCCTGATGCGAAGCGCACGGTCGCAGTACTCAAGCGCCGTGCTCTGCTGGTTCAGAAGAATGTAGCCGGCGCAAAGATTGGAGAAACCGACCAGCCGTTCCTCGCGGTTCGTCGCCATGCCGAGACCGGACAGGGTGAGCTTGACGCCTTCTTCAGGGTTTCCTGCCAGCAATGCCTCTGCGCCGGCTGCGAGATCCGGATTGGGCGGACCGAGGACCGTACGTGTCCGCTCATCCGCCTGTGCGAATGTTGTGAGCAGCAACCCGGTGATAATGATGAATCGCAGCATTCAAGAGACCGAACGCGCCGTATGCGCGGTATGCCGATCAGTTTAACGGCAAGTGAATGGGCCTGCCAGACCGTTCGGTTTGGCAGGCAATTCGTAAAATTGGGAACTCTTAGCGTTGTCAGTCGTCGTCGCGAATGACGCGCCCCCGGATGTCGGAGTGGCGCAGCGAACCGGAGCCGTCGGATTCGATCACGAGGTCGCCGCCGACGTCGCGGACATCGATGCCACCGGAGCCGTCGTCGATGACCACCGTACCCGTGACACGCTCGATCTGGACACTTCCGGAACCGTCGTCGATTTCGAGATCACCGTTGACGCCAGCGATTCGCACTGAGCCAGAGCCGTCGTCGATTGCGAGAGAACCGACGTTCTCGATCAGCATGGAGCCTGAGCCATCGTCGACCAGGACGCTGCCGAGCACATCGCGGATGACGAGACTGCCCGAGCCGTCGTCGACCGAGAGATCGAAGCGGTCGGGAACGTTGACGGTCAGCTCGAGGCTAACTGACTTGCCCCAGGAAAACATGGACTGCCTGAGACCGCTCTTTAATCTGAGCGTATTGCCGCGCTGGTCAAATTCGAACTCGACGCGATCAGTCACAAATGCGGCAGCTTTTTCATCGCTCATGCCATCGATCCGAACGGTCAGGGTCGCGGTGACGGAATCGGCTCCGGGCGAACCGACAACTTCGACGGCACCATGCTCCGCAATTAACTCAAGCGTGGAGAAATTCCCGGCGTTGGACTCAAGTTCAAGGATTGTTTCGTAGTCAGACAGTGCCGGGGCAGCGAGAAAAAGAAAGACGACGGGAATTGCGCGCATGACGGATCTCCGGTTGTTCAAGGCCTTTAGATATAGATGCTCGGAAACGGCAATTGGTTGACTAGCGGCCTGTTGAAAAAGTAGTTGGAACTCAGTCAAATACACAGCACGCCGATCAAGGCAGGTCTCGCCGTACAGGGTGGGCCCCTTTACAAGAGGCCTAGCGCCGAGCGGCGTGCTGTGCATTTGACCCGCAGGGCGCGACGGCTAAGGGCGACAGCTTTGTTGCTCACCTTGCAAAAGGTCCCGGCCTTTGCGGCGGCGAGCGCCGTGCTGTCGCCCTTAACCGTCGCGCTGAGATCGCAACTACTTTTTCAACAGGCTGCTATAGCGCCCGCCTGTGCTTCGCAAGCAAACGGGCGCGTTCTTCGGCCGGGACCCAGTGACCACGCAGCATGACGCCGTGCAGGCGGCGCAGGTACCCGATTGATTCGAGCGGATTGTCGTCAACGAGCAGCAGATCGGCCTCGTATCCCACTGCGACTCGCCCGATACGCAGCCCGAGAAAATCACCGACGGCTGACGTCCCCATCGACAGTGCTTGGTAAGGCGAGAAGCCAGCTTCCACGAGAATTTCAAGTTCGCGGTGAATCGAAAAGCCCGGCACATTGAAAACCTGTGGCGCATCAGATCCGAGCAACAGCGTAGCCCCTGCATCATGCAGGGCGCGTAACAGCTCACGCCGTATCGCGATCGCCCGGTCGGCGACGCCCTGGTCCCAGTCCTCCGCCTGGAGCTGCGACTTGCTTCGCACCCAGTTGTCGACGGTACTCGCAGGCACGTACGCCATTTCCGGTCGTCTCGCGAGATCCTCCGGGGGCACTTTCGAAACCACACCTTCGAAGAGGCTTTGCGTCGGCACGTTCGCGACACCCGAGTCTGCGGTCAGATTCGCGAGCTCATGAATCAGCGAGGTATCAACGGCATCCGCAAGAAGCACACCGAAAAAACCGCCGAAGCCGCCGGCGCCGTCGTCGCTCGCGGGCAGCATTGCAGCCATGTAGCCGTCGAGGTGGTCGATCGTGGCCATCGGGGCTGCGAGCGCATCGTTAAGCCCGACGGAAACCGAGACGTGCCCGGCGTAGGGAATGCCCAGGGTTGCCGCTTCTCTGGCGATTGCATCGAACTCAGAGCGTGACAGCCCTGTGTGCAACTTCAGGAAGTCGTACCCTGCCGCTTGCTGGCGTCGGACTTTTTCACGGGCGTCGGCAGCGCCGGAAACCGAGTTCCCGTTCAGGGAGGGCCCGGATGTGACAAGACGCGGGGCGATGACGTCGTGACGCGCGATGTCGTCGCGCAGCTTCAGGTGCGAAGGATGTCCCAGCATGCCGCGCATCGTCGTGACGCCATTGGCGACAAACAGGTCGATGGTCCGCTCGAGACTGCCGGAGTTTGCGCTCGCGAGGTGCGCATGCATTTCCGCGAGGCCGGGAACGAGATAGCGATCAGTTCCGTCGACGGTTCGACTGTCTTTCGGAACCGGAGTCGTTTGGACCGGACCGACGGTGACTATCCGGCCTTCTTCGACGATCACGGTTTGCGCCGCGCTGACCGAATCGTCCTCCATCGAGATAACGTTGACGTTCACAAACGCTGTGGAATCGGCCACGGCGGAGCAGGACAGCAAAAGTAGCGCAAGAATCGAAAGTCGCATGTTGAATCTCAATGTCGTCTCGCAGTTTTGAGCGCGGCGCTGGCTGACAGTTCCGTGTCCATCAATGACGATGCCCGTCCGCCAGTTGCCGCGCATCGTCAAACGTCCGATCCGACACGTTGCCGCCACAAATTATCACGACGGTGCGTCCTCCAAATTCGTCTTGCTGCAGCGCAGCCAGGGCCATCGCGGCCGCTCCCTCGATTCGGCTACCGTAGATTGTCTCAAAGCGCTGCATCTCCTGGGCGATAGGCTGCTCATCGACGAGCACGAAGCGATCCACGAGCTTCGCACAGAGCGGGAACGTGATGGCGTCCGCCTCAATGCCGCCGGCGGTTCCGTCCGACAAGGTCGGATGGCTCTCCTCCTCGACGATTTTTCCTGCTTTGCACGACGCCGCCATCACAGCGGAAGCGCGTGGTTGGCAAGCGACAACCTCGACCTCGGGCAGAGCCTCGTGCACCACGCTCGCGATTCCGGAGAGCAGTCCGCCACCGCCAACGGAAATCACGAGACGATCGAATGACGGAAGCTGCTC
>CAWUHY010000224.1:0-4917 GCA_963922215.1 uncultured Gammaproteobacteria bacterium
CAGCCACCATAGCGAACGGCGCGAGGTGGATGTGACGCTAGAGCCGGTGAATGACAACGTCATTTGGCTGGCGGATGCAGAGCGTGAGCTGAAGAAGATCCCCTTCTTTGTGCGCGGCAAAGCACGACGCAACACCGAGACCTTTGCCCGCGAGCAGGGCATCGGACAGATCACAAGCGAGACGCTTTACGATGCGAAAGCACACTTCGGACGCTGAGGCGACTTTAAACGTCGCCCTGATCACGCTGGACGGCCACCTGGCCGGAGCGGCGGATCGTGCGTTCGAGTCACTCGCGACGGAAGCGCCCGGACTGCAGTGCAGCATGCACTGCGCAAGCGAATGGGCGAGCCACCCCGATTTGCTGGCCGACTGTTTAGACGCGATTCACGGCGCACACATCGTCATCGTCTGCATGCTCTTCATGGAAGAGCACATGCAGCCGGTGCTCCCGGCGCTCAAGGCGAGGCGCGACAACTGCGACGCGATGCTGTGTTTCATGTCCGCCGGCGAAGTGATGAAGCTGACCCGCATCGGCGGCTTCGCAATGGACGCAAAACAGTCCGGCCCACTCGCGCTGCTGCGAAAACTGCGCGGCGGCAAGAAAGACACGAAGGGCAGCAGCGGCGAAAAACAGATGGCGATGCTCCGCCGGTTGCCACGCATCCTGAAATACATCCCGGGCAAGGCGCAGGACGTACGGGCCTATTTCCTGGTCATGCAGTACTGGCTGTCCGGCTCCGAAGACAACGTCAGGAACTTAATCGCCCTGCTGGTCACCCGCTACGCAACCGGTCCGCGCGAATCCTACCGTCGCCGACTGTCGGCGGACCTGCCAGTCGACTATCCGGACGTCGGCGTTTATCACCCGACGCTTGCGGCGCGCGTCAGCGATTCGCTTGATGCATTGCCCGCCGAGGCGAGCACGAAAGGTACAGTCGGTTTGCTCGTCATGCGTTCCTACATCCTGGCCGGCAACTCCGGTCACTACGATGCGGTCATTGCCGGCCTCGAAGCCGCCGGGCTGCGCGTGATCACGGCCTTCGCGAGCGGCCTCGACGCGCGACCGGCCGTCGAACGTTTCTTCATGGACGGCGACGACGTATTGGTCGACGCAGTCATCTCGCTCACCGGCTTTTCGCTGGTCGGGGGACCCGCGTACAACGATGCGCGGGCGGCCGAAGACCTGATGGCACGTCTCGACGTTCCCTACCTCGCCGCACACGGCACAGAATTCCAGTCACTCGAAACCTGGGAGGCGTCACGTTCGGGACTCCTGCCGGTCGAGACGACACTGATGGTTGCGATTCCGGAGCTCGATGGCGCGGTCGGTCCGACACTGTTCGCGGGTCGCTCGGAGAAGAGCGGCGACCAGCGCGACATGCAGCCGCACGCCGAGCGGGTCGACACTCTCGTCAATCGCGTTTCACGTCTCGTTCGTTTGCGTCGCAGCGAGCGCGCAAACCGGCGCCTCGCAGTCGTTCTGTTTAACTTTCCGCCGAACGGTGGCGCAGTCGGTTCGGCCGCGCACTTAAGCGTCTTCGAGTCGCTGCTCAACACGATGCGAACACTTAAAAGTTCCGGTTACGACATCGATGTTCCGGAGTCTGCCGACGAACTTCGTCGCGCTCTGCTCGAGGGCAATGCATCGGACCACGGCACCGAAGCGAACGTGCACCTCCGCATCGATGTCGATGACCACGTGCGCCGCGAACCGTATCTTGCGGAAATCGAGAAAGAATGGGGTCCGGCTCCGGGGCAGCAGCTCAGCGACGGAAGCGGTATTCGCATTCTCGGTCGGCAATTCAAGAATCTCTTCGTCGGCATCCAGCCGGGCTTCGGCTACGAAGGCGACCCGATGCGTCTGCTGTTCGAAGAGGGCATGGCACCAACGCACGCCTTCTCTGCCTTCTACCGCTACCTGCGTGAAGACTTCGATGCGGATGCGGTGCTGCACTTCGGCACGCACGGCGCGCTCGAGTTCATGCCCGGCAAGCAGAGCGGGATGTCCGGCCAGTGCTGGCCCGACCGCCTGATCGGCACATTGCCGAACTTCTATTTGTATGCCGCGAACAATCCATCCGAAGGGGCAATCGCGAAACGCCGGTCGGCGGCGACGCTGATCAGCTACCTGACGCCGCCGGTGACGAAGGCCGGGCTCTATCGCGAGCTCGCCGATCTCGATGCATCGCTGCAGCAGTGGCGTAGCTTGCTTCCCGAAGCGACTGCTGATCGCGACACTTTGTTCGAGATCATTCGCGAGCAGGCGACCGACATCGAACTGGCTGACGCAGACGACTTCGACGGCGAGCCCGATGCCATCGTGGCAAGTCTCGCCAGCAAGCTTGCGGAAATGCGCGAGACTTTAATCCCATTCGGCCTGCATACGGTCGGCCGGTCGGTCGACAGCGGTGCTCGCCGCGCCTGGGTCTCCGCGATTGCAGAGTCGCAGACGGGGCAGGTCTTGAGCGAGTCCGCGCTGGACGCGATCGAGAATGCGGACAACGTCCTGCCGATGATCGAGGGCATCGACGATGCAACGATCAGCGACCTCGTCCACGTGGCAAGCGAACTGAAACGCGACAGCGAACTCCCGGCGATTGTCCATGCGCTCGACGGCGGCTTTGTTCGCCCCGTTCCCGGCGGCGACCTGATGCGATCAAGCGAAATCCTGCCGACCGGTCGCAATATCCACAGCTTCGATCCCTACCGCATGCCGAGTCGCTTCGCGATGACCGTCGGCGCGGCGCAGGCCGACAAGCTCGTCGAGCACTACGTCGCAGACAGCGGTGCCATGCCGGAGTCCATCGCCATCGTGCTGTGGGGAACAGACAATATGAAGACCGAGGGTGGTCCGATCGCACAGGCCCTGCATCTGATGGGTGCACGCCCGCGCTTCGACGGTTACGGTCGACTCTGCGGCGCGGAACTGATCGACCTTGAAGAACTTGGTCGGCCGCGTATCGACGCAGTGATGACGCTCTCGGGAATCTTCCGCGACCTGCTGCCGAACCAGACGCGCATGCTCGCCGAAGCCGCATGGCTCGCCGCGAGCGCCGAGGAAGATCCGGAACACAACTTCGTTCGCAAGCACGCGCTGCAATACCAGGAAGACACTGGCTGCGATTTCGAGACGGCAGCGCTTCGCGTATTCAGCAATGCGAGCGGCGCCTACGGTTCGAACGTCAACAGCCTGATCAACAGTGGCGACTGGGACGATGACGAAGCGCTGGCCGAACAGTATTCGCGACGCAAGTGTTTTGCCTACGGCCGCAGCGGCGTCCCGCATCGCGAGGCAGAGCTGTTCGAGCGCAGCCTGAAGGACGTGAACCTCTCGTATCAGAACCTCGAGTCCGAAGAACTCGGGATCACGACGATCGATCATTACTTCGACACCCTCGGCGGAATCAGCCGAGCGGTACAGCGCGCAAAGGGCGAGGCCATCGAGGTCTACATCGGCGATCAGACCGGCGGCAACAACACGATCCGCACACTCTCCGACCAGGTTGCCCTCGAGGCGCGCACGCGCGTCCTCAATCCGAAATGGTACGAGGGCATGCTCGAACACGGTTACGAGGGCGTGCGCCAGATCGAGTCGCACGTGACGAACACGATGGGCTGGTCCGCGACGACCGGCAAGGTCGAACCCTGGGTGTACCAGCAGATCAGCGACACATTCGTCCTCGACGAAGCGATGCGCAAGCGCCTCGCGGCTCTGAACCCCGCCGCGTCTGCCAAAGTCGCGAACCGACTGCTGGAAGCACACGAAAGAGATTACTGGTCTCCGGATCCGGAGACGTTGGAAGCGCTGGAAAAAGCCGGCGAAGAACTGGAAGACGTATTGGAAGGCATCACCGAGGTAGCCGCAGCATGACGCAAACATCAACCGCACTGAAGAAACCATTTCCTGTACCCGTGAGCGTGCAGCCTAAAAAGGCCGACGGGGAGGGGAGTCTCCAGGTGCATCTCGACCCCGCCGACAAGATCGACGGGGCCCAGGTGTTTGCCGTCTACGGCAAGGGAGGGATCGGCAAGTCAACGACGTCCTCCAACCTGTCCGTCGCATTTTCCAAGCTTGGAAAGCGTGTGCTGCAGATCGGCTGCGATCCGAAACACGATTCCACGTTCACGCTGACGAAGAAGCTGATGCCAACCGTGATCGATGTGCTGGAGACGGTCGAATTCCACCCCGAAGAGCTGCGCATCGAAGACTTCGTCTGGGAAGGCTACAACGGCGTCATGTGCGTCGAAGCGGGCGGTCCGCCGGCGGGCACCGGTTGCGGCGGCTACGTCGTCGGCCAGACAGTGAAGCTGTTGAAACAGCATCACCTGCTCGAGGACACCGACGTCGTCATCTTCGACGTACTCGGCGACGTTGTCTGCGGCGGCTTCGCAGCGCCACTGCAGCACGCTGACCGCGCGCTCGTCGTTGCTGCGAACGACTTCGATTCCATTTTCGCGATGAACCGAATCGTCTCCGCGATCTCGGCGAAGTCGAAAAACTACAAGGTGCGCCTTGGCGGCGTCATCGCGAATCGCAGTGCGGCGACCGACCAGATCGACGGCTTCAACGAACAGATCGGCATGGAACGCCTCGCGCACTTTCCCGACCTCGACATCATCCGCCGGAGCCGGCTGAAGAAATCCACGCTCTTCGAGATGGAGCCGTCGGCCGAACTCGAGGCCGTGCAGAACGAATACTTAAGACTCGCACAGCGCCTGCTGGACGGAACGGAAGAACTGTTCCCGCAACCGATGCGCGATCGTGATCTCTTTGACTTTCTTGGATTCGATTAATGGAACATTCGAACTATCTCGAGCGCCGTGACCAGCTCACGACCTACTTTAATCAGACGGCTGTTGCGGCATGGCAGGCTTTGACCTCGAACGCGCCGGTCAATCGCATTCGTAAGACGGTT
>CAWUHY010000225.1:0-4834 GCA_963922215.1 uncultured Gammaproteobacteria bacterium
ACGTCTGCTTGCGGCCTACATGCGCGGCATCTTCCCGTGGTACTCGGAGGACCAGCCGATCCTGTGGTGGTCTCCCGATCCGCGCTGCGTCCTGCGGCCCGGAAAATTTCACGTTTCCCGCCGGCTCCGACGCGAGCTGCGACGCTCCAGCCTTATATTTACTTTTAATGCCGCGTTCGATCAGGTTATCGACGCTTGCGCCGCTCCGCGGGCACACCAGGACGGCACGTGGATTACATCGGATATGCGAGCGGCGTATCGCGCCCTGCACGATCAGGGCTGGGCCCACTCCGTTGAAGTCTGGTCTGGCGAAACCCTTGCAGGCGGCGTTTACGGCCTCGCGATTGACGGCGTCTTTTTTGGGGAGTCGATGTTCAGCGAAAAAACCAACGCGTCGAAAATCGCGTTGCTCGCTCTTTGCCGGACGCTTTCAGATCGGGGCTTTTCGCTGCTCGACTGCCAGGTCGCATCGCCACATCTATTCACGCTAGGAGCGGAATCGATGGCGCGTCAAGAGTTCGAGACGACGCTTTCGCGCGCGTGCAGCAGCCGTCGCCCGCTGGAGCGGCTTCCGGGCGGCAAAATCGCGGTCCAATCGCTGGTCTCGAAACGACGCCCTGAATTGCAATAGGAACGCCATTTCTGCACAATGCGCGGCCTTAACGCAAAGGAAGACTGAATTGGCGAAGGAAGAAGCAATTCAAATGGAAGGCGTCGTCGTTGAGACGCTGCCGAAAACGATGTTCCGGGTCGAACTCGAGAACGGCCACATCGTGCTCGCACACATTTCCGGCAAAATGCGCAAAAACTACATCCGCATTCTGACCGGCGACAAGGTCACCGTCGAACTGACGCCCTACGACCTCAGCAAAGGCCGCATCGTCTACCGCGGTCGCTAGACTCCCCTGCCCGGCCGTTCTGCCGCGGCAAAAGCACGACCTAAATCCCAGATAGCACTTTCTGTTTCGCACTGGTCGACAGGCTGCGCGCCCATCGCGATGCGGTAGGATGCGGTCGATGAAGAAGCCAGTCCGAACTCAGTGAAGCTCGTCCTCCTTCCGGGATTGGATGGGACCGGCCGTCTGTTCGATCCATTCATCAAAGCACTTCCAGATCGCATCGAAACGAAGGTGGTCTCCTATCCGACGGAACAGGAGATGGACTACAGCGAACTCTGCGACTTCGTACTCTCGCGCCTGCCGCGTGAACAAGACTACGTTCTTGTCGGAGAGTCTTTCTCGAGCCCTATCGCAATTGAGATTTGTGCTCGGCGCCCGGGGTGCCTGTCGGGGCTCGTGCTCGTGTGTGGTTTTGCAAGCAATCCGATAAAAGCAGCGTCGTCGCTCGCTCCTCTGATCGACTACCTGCCCACCCGCGGCCACATCGTTCGCGCGATCAGCACCCACTTGCTCGGCGCGACTGCACCAGACAACCGGCGACGACTCATCGAGGCTGTAGAAGCGGTCGACTCGACAGTCTTACGCAATCGTCTGAAGATGATCGTTAGCCTCGACGTGAGCGACGCTCTTGGCAAGATCGGAGTGCCTGCGCTCTACTTGAGAGCCAGCAATGACAAGCTGGTAGGGCGCGGCTCAGCGACAGAAATCCAGCAAGCGATTGCAAGTCTCGAACTTGAAACGCTCGACGGGCCTCACTTTCTGCTACAGGAGCGAGCGGTAGAATCCGCTCGCGTCATCTCGGAATTCGTGAGCCGAGTTCTGGAATGAGTAATACGTGAGAATTCAATGCACAATCTAGCTGTTTAACAGGACCAATTGGTAAAATAATTAATGACATTACTGACGAAAGTGGCTCTGTATTTCTCATTGCTAGTGCCGGTGGATTGCGTCGACGTCCCTGTTTCGTCGGAGGAAGAGGCAGCGCTTCGTCAGGCCGCGCACGAGGCTCGCCGGGAAAGCCTTTCGTATGACGATTACGAATCGATCTCGATTTCAAAATGCATTACGCCCTGGAACTACGGCGAAGAAGTTTCGCTTGTCGATCGCAGCGAAAATTTCCACCTGTACGGTGTGTTTTCACATCGCGTCGAGAACAACAAATACCGTGAACGATTTTCGATCAGCTGTCACAGCTCGGTTGACATTCGGGGCGACGAACGCACCAGTCATGGACCACGTTGCCATGAAACTTTGGAGCGGTACATGCATCACGAGGGCTTGGACAAAGAAGTCCGGCTAACCGAGAACATTTCAGTAGAGAGCGCGACGGCATTTCTTGACTACCTCTTGCGGTATGAGCCGCTAGGAGACTCGCAAGAACGGTTCAGGAAGATGCTGCAAAAGATCGAAACTGTCAGATGGCATCGAGCACGGGGACGGTATTACTTCGAGGCGTCATACAACGACAATATCTGCTCCTGGACTTTCGAGGCTTGGGCGCGAGACGAAATTCCGCAGACATTCATGGAGCTTAGCGGAAGCAACGGCTGCGCCTAAGTCGTCGGTCTGCTTCTCCTCAGAAGTTTTTCGACGTCTTGCCGATACCTCGACCGGCAATGAATGTCCGGTACGACGCAAACTCAAGCCTCTTGTCCGAGCAGCCCCGCCCCGCCTCACGACTCCTGCAGATGCTCCAGTTCCTTGATCGGCGGTTCCGCGTGGAGCGTCAGTTCGTTGTCGTCGTTGAGTGCGATTCGAACGTGACCGCCCTGCTCCAGCTTGCCGAACAGCAGCTCTTCCGCGAGCGGTCGCTTGATGTGCTCCTGGATGATGCGTGCCATCGGGCGCGCGCCCATCTTCGGGTCATAACCGCGTTCTGCGATCCACGTCCGCGCTGCGTCCTCGAGTTCGATCGTGACGTCGTTGCTGTCGAGCTTCGCTTCGAGTTCCACAATCAGCTTGTCGACGACGCGCTTGATCGATTTCAGATCGAGCGATGCGAACTGGATGATCGCGTCGAGACGGTTCCGGAATTCTGGCGTGAATGCCTTCTTGATGACTTCCATGCCGTCGGAGCTGTGGTCCTGGTGCGTAAAACCGATCGACGCGCGGCTCATTTCCTGGGCGCCGGCGTTCGTGGTCATCACGATGACAGCGTTACGGAAGTCCGCCTTGCGGCCGTTGTTGTCCGTCAGCGTACCGTGGTCCATGACCTGCAGCAGCAAGTTGAACACTTCCGGGTGCGCCTTCTCGATCTCGTCGAGCAGGATGACGGCGTGCGGATTCTTGTTGACCGCTTCGGTCAACAGTCCGCCCTGGTCGTAACCGACATATCCCGGCGGCGCGCCGATCAGGCGTGACACCGTATGCCGCTCCATGTACTCCGACATGTCGAAGCGGATGAGTTCGACGCCCATCGACAGCGCGAGCTGACGCGTCACTTCCGTTTTCCCGACACCGGTCGGACCGGCAAACAGGAAACTGCCGATCGGCTTGTCGTCATCGCGCAGACCCGAACGCGACATCTTGATGGACGACGCCAGCGCTTCGATCGCCGGGTCCTGCCCGAAGATCACGAGCTTGAGATCACGCTCAAGCGTCTTCAGCGCATCGCGGTCGGAGGCAGAGACGCTTTTCGGCGGAATGCGTGCCATTTTTGCGACGATTGTTTCGATCATCTCGACGGTCACATTCTCTGCGCGATCCGCTTCCGGCTGCAGGCGCAAGTTCGCGCCCGCTTCGTCAATCACGTCGATTGCCTTGTCCGGCAGTTTGCGATCGTTAATGTGCTTCGCGGCCAGATCGGCTGCCGCGTTCATCGCACCCGCTTCATATTTGATGCCGTGGTGCTCTTCGAAGCGGCTCTTGAGTCCGTTCAGGATCTCTACCGTCTCTTCGAGAGTCGGCTCCGGCACGTCAATCTTCTGGAAGCGACGCGCGAGTGCATGGTCTTTCTCGAAAATACCGCGGTATTCCTCGTAGGTCGTCGAACCGATGCAGCGCATTTCTCCGCTGGCGAGCACCGGCTTGATCAGGTTGCTGGCATCCATGACGCCGCCCGAGGCCGCGCCGGCGCCGATTACGGTATGGATCTCGTCAATAAACAGGATCGCGCCCGGATCCTTGCGAACCTCGGCGATGACGCCTTTCAGTCGCTTCTCGAAATCGCCGCGGTATTTCGTACCCGCAACCAGCGTGCCCATGTCCAACGCGTAAATCGTCGCGTCGCGAAGCACGTCCGGCACACGTTCTTCGACGATCATCCGAGCGAGACCTTCTGCCAGTGCCGTTTTGCCAACACCGGCGTCGCCGACGTAGAGCGGATTATTCTTACGGCGCCGGCAAAGGATCTGCACCGTGCGCTCGATCTCGATCTCGCGACCGATCAGCGGGTCGATGCGACCTTCGACCGCGAGCTGGTTCAGGTTCGTCGCGAAGCGTTCCAGCGGAGATGCGTCCGCTTCTTCCTCGCCCTCAATCGAAACATCCTGTTCTTCTTCGGCGGGTTCGCCGGTGACCTTCGGCACACCGTGCGAAATGATGTTAACGATGTCGAGGCGCGTCACGTCCTGGAGGTTCAGCAGGTAAACAGCCTGTGACTGCTTCTCGCTGAAGATCGCGACCAGCACGTTCGCGCCGGTCACTTCTTTCTTGCCGCTGGACTGCACGTGGAAGACCGCGCGCTGCAGGACACGCTGGAAACCCAGCGTTGGCTGTACGTCGTTCTCGTCATCTTCCGGAAGCAGCGGCGTCTGGCTTTCGATGTAGTCTTCCAGATTGCGTCGCAGCTCGGAGATATTTGCGTCGCATTCTTTCAGGACCTCGTGCACCCGGGGGATATCGAGGATCGCGAGCAACAGGTGCTCGACCGTCATGAATTCATGGCGGCGATCCCTCGCCCGTTGAAAGGCTTCGTTAAGGCAGAATTCCAGTTA
>CAWUHY010000226.1:0-4824 GCA_963922215.1 uncultured Gammaproteobacteria bacterium
AAAGTGTTAACCATGTGTCCGGAATAAGGTGTAAACCATGTGACCGGTTTACACCGAAGGAGGTTGGTGCCCCGAAGAGGATTCGAACCTCTGACCCTCAGATTAGGAATCTGATGCTCTATCCTGCTGAGCTACCGGGGCATCCCGCCGGCAGTCTACCTAATCCTTGATCTCGTCGTAAGCGTCCAGCGCACGCTGACGGGCTGTCTTGTGATCGACGATGGGCTTTGGATAATCTTCGCCGAGAACAACATTGCAGGATTTCAACTCGTCTTCGTCGGCGGTCCACGGCTCGTGGATGAATTTCTTCGGCAGGCGCTCAAGTTCCGGAACCCATTCGCGAACGTAGTCGCCGAGCGGATCGAATTTCTCACCCTGGAGGATCGGGTTGAAAATACGGAAGTACGGCGCTGCATCCGTTCCGCAGCCCGCAACCCATTGCCATCCGGCCGAGTTGTTCGCCGGGTCCGCGTCGACCAACGTGTCCACGAACCACGCGGCGCCGTGTTTCCAGTGAATGAGCAGGTGTTTGACGAGGAACGACGCTGTGATCATGCGGACCCGGTTGTGCATCCAACCCGTGTTCCAGAGCTGGCGCATACCCGCATCGACGATCGGATAACCGGTCTGGCCTTTCTGCCAGCGCTTCAGGCCCTCCTTGTCGTCGCGCCACGGAAACTTCTCGAACTCCTCGCGCAGCGGCTTTTCGGACAGCTTCGGATATTGCGACAGCAGCTGGTAGCTGAAATCGCGCCAGTAGAGCTGGCGCAGCAGCGGCTCGGAGTTATCAATTCGTTGCAGGCGATGCCAGACCGTATTCACGCTGACCTCACCGAAATGGAGATGCGGAGACAGGCGGCTCGTCCCATCGTGGTCAGGGCGGTCCCGCTCGTCGCCGTAATCCGACGCAATATTCGACAGGTTATCAACACGCGCTTGAGCGCCGTCTTCACCCGGCGTCCAGATCGAATCAAAAGAGTCGGCCCAGTTCGGTGTCGGCAGCAGGTTTTCGAACGCTTCACTGTCGCTCTCGACTGGCGGTTCGATAGAGCGGATCGGAGAGGGGAGTTCTCCCGGTCCGTCCGGCGCTGGCAATTTTTTCGCCGCTTTATAAAAGGGCGTGAAAACCTTGTACGGATCGCCGCTTTGAGTGCAGACGGTATTAGGTTCATTGACGAGATAGTTCGCCGTTACGACCAACGAGACGCCGTCTGGCAACTTGTCATCCAGAGCATCTTCCTGTGCCCTTGCGGCCTCCTCATACCGAGCGCTGCAGACGACCCGAGTAGCGTCACACGTGTCGACGAGGTCGAGGAGATGCTCGACCGGGTCGCCGGACAGGATCAGCAGTTCGGCGTTGTAGCGGTGCAGTGAAGTCCTTAAGGAGGCGAGTGAGTGGTGCAGCCACCAGCGGGAGGCGCCGCCTGCGTCGAGCTCGTCGATAACATACACCGGCAGAATGTCATTGCCGTCTTCGAGCGCTGCATTCAGAGCCTGATTGTCATTCAGGCGCAGATCGCGGCGAAACCAGAGAATTGACGTGGCCATAATTTGGGGAATTGCGAGACAGATGAAGAGTCTACGCGCTCGATTTCCAACGACGTGTAAGGGAATGTAACAAACCCTGTCACCGCGTTGGCGCACCTCACTCTCCGGAATAAACTCGCTCGAAATCACGGGAGCCATTCATGAGCGTCATCACCGCCAAAACACTCGGCTGGACGGAAAGCGGACTTGTTCCGGATTCGGTCATCCGAACCGGCATTCGCCGTCTGCTCGATCGCAAGCGCAAAGAGATTCGCTCGGGCGATCTTGTGCACGCCGCCAATGTGCAGCGCGACTTTGTCGCGATGATGAACAGTTCACCCGTCGCGCTGGTTCCCGAGCTTGCCAATGAGCAGCACTACGAAGTGCCTTCGGCGTTCTTCGGACACTGCCTCGGCGCCCGTCGAAAATACAGCTGCTGCGAGTGGAACGAGACGACCGAGACACTGGACGACGCGGAAGAACTCGCACTGTCGACCACCGTGGAACGGGCTGGCATCGAAGACGGCATGGACGTGCTTGATATGGGCTGCGGCTGGGGTTCCGTCAGCCTGTATGTTGCTGAGCGATTTCCAAGCTGTCGAGTGACTGCAGTATCAAACAGCCATTCGCAGCGCGATTACATCACGCGAGCCGCTGTCGAGCGTGGGCTCGACAACCTGCAGGTCATCGTCAAAGACATGAACGACTTCGACGCGCCGCACACCTACGATCGCATCGTGTCAGTCGAGATGTTCGAGCACATGCGCAACTACAACGAGTTGTTTGGACGCATCAAGCGCTGGTTCAAACCCGACGGTCGTTTCTTCATGCACATCTTTTGCCATCGGACGACGCCCTACGAATTCATCGACAACGGACCGTCAGACTGGATGAGTCGGCACTTCTTTTCGGGCGGCATCATGCCGAGTGCCGATCTGCCACTCCAGTTCCCGGAGCACCTGAATCTCGTTGATCGCTGGTTCTGGAACGGAAACGAATACGCGAAAACCTGTCGCGCGTGGCTCGACAAGCAGGACGCCAATCGCAACCACATCATGCCGATTCTTCGCGAGACCTACGGCGAAGACGACGCAGACCGATGGTGGATGCGCTGGCGCATGTTTTACATGGCCTGCGAGGAGCTGTTCGCCTGGGGCGACGGTAACGAATGGCTCGTCGGCCACTACCTGTTCAAGGCATCTGTGGACTGATCATGGGGCTGGTCGTCAATTTCGTTGCATTCCAGCTCGGATGGTTCTCGTCCGTGATCGGTGGTGCACAGGGGCTGCCCTGGGTTGGTCCGCTCGCGGTCTTCGTCATCGTGACGATACACCTCGCAAACGCTCCCGAGAAAGATAAGGAATTTTTTCTGATCTTGAGCTGCGGTCTTATCGGGGCGGTTTTCGACAGCCTTCTGGTCGCCTCCGGTTGGGTCACGTATCCGTCCGGAATGTTTACAGACATGACCGCGCCGTACTGGATCATCGCGATGTGGGTTCTCTTCGGCACGACGCTGAACGTGTCAATGCGCTGGCTGAAACGCCGCTGGCTGGTTGCCGCGGCAGTCGGTCTCATCGCGGGCCCGCTCAGCTACATCGCCGGCCAGAAGCTCGGCGGCATCGTATTTGTGGAACAGACCAATGCGCTCGTCGCTTTGGGTGTTGGCTGGGGTCTTATGATGCCGGCCTTGATGCGGCTGTCTGATCACTTTGACGGCTACGAATCCGCACTTCGCAAGAAGAGCGCTGAGGCGGCATCGTGAGTTTCGAGAGTTGCCTGGCCGGGCTTGCCGGGATCGCCGTACGCTGATGGAAACGGTCAGCCACGTCGACCTGCGTCGCTTCATGGGCAACTGGTATGTCATTGCCAGCATTCCCACGTTCTTCGAGCGCAAAGCGCATAACGCGACCGAGAGTTACGCGCTCAAAAATGACGGCAGTATTCATACAACATTCCGCTACCAGCACGGCAGCTTTGACGCGGACGTCAAGGAAATGAATCCGACGGCAGTCATTCTCGACGAAGAGACCAATGCGCGCTGGGGCATGCAGTTCATCTGGCCGTTCAAAGCCGACTATCGAATCGTTTTCCTCGACCCGTCCTACGACGCGACCATCATCGGTCGCAAAAAACGCGACTACGTCTGGCTGATGGCGCGCAGCCCCGACATGTCGGATGCGCGTTACGAGAGGATGCTCGATCGGATCGAAGCGCTTGGCTACGACCGGGACGCTGTCCGTCGCGTACCGCAACAGTGGGGCTCAGGGAAGAAACGATGAAGATCGCAATTGTCGGGACAGGCATCGCAGGCAACGTCGCGGCATACAAGCTGCGCCAGGCTCACGACATCACGGTCTTTGAGGCCGCACACTATATCGGGGGCCACACGAACACGATTGACGTCGAAGAGGACGGCAGAACAATTCCGGTCGATACAGGATTTATCGTCTTCAACGACAGGACCTATCCGAATTTTATCAGCCTGCTCGAAGAACTCGGCCAGGAATCGCAGCCCAGCGTCATGAGCTTCAGTGTGAGAGCGGACGACGGGAGCCTCGAATATAACGGCGCAAATCTCAACGCGCTCTTCGCGCAGCGCCGAAATTTCTTCCGCCCGTCCTTCCACCGCATGATTCGGGACATTCTGCGATTCAATCGGGAGGCAGCGCAGGATGAGAAATCCGTCAGCGATACATACACCGTCGGCGAGTACCTGGACGCGAACGGCTACAGCCGCGAATTCCTCGATCACTATCTTATTCCGATGGTTGCGGCCATCTGGTCGGCGGAACCCTCCGGCGTGCTCGAGATGCCAATGCGTTTTCTTGTCCGCTTCTTCGACAATCACGGCTTGATCCAGCTCAAGGACCGGCCGCAGTGGCGTGTCATCAAGGGCGGTTCACGCTCCTACGTCGAAAAGCTTGTGAGTGACCACGAGGACAGGATTCGTCTGAACACACCGGTACGCAAGGTGCGCCGGACAGAGCAGGGCATCGACGTAATTCTCGATACCGGCGTCGAGCGTTTCGACGCGATCTTCTTCGCGAACCACAGTGACCAGGTGCTCTCGATCCTGGACGATGCGACAACCGCGGAATGCGACGTGCTGGGCCAGTTCGCTTACCAGCACAATGAGGCCGTGTTACATACCGACGAAAGTGTCATGCCACGGCGCAAACTCGCATGGGCGGCATGGAACTATCACCTGCCGAAAGATCGCAGAGAGCGCGTGCCGGTTACCTACAATATGAACATCCTGCAGTCGCTTGAGACTCGCAAGCAGTACTGCGTAACATT
>CAWUHY010000227.1:0-4798 GCA_963922215.1 uncultured Gammaproteobacteria bacterium
GCGCCAGCCTATCGATACGGCCCATGCGTGTTTTTCGCGCTTGTATGTCTCAAGGTCGTCCGGCGGACCAGCGCCATCTCCCTCCGCTTCCTTCCGGATTGCTGTCAGCCGCTCCTGCAGCGGGCCTAAGCCAACCCCTGCGCGAAACGCATCCACCCGCTCCTCGTCTTCCAGCGGACCAGGACTCAGCTTACCCTCCTCATCCCAGTCGAACTGCGTGCCGTAGCGCTGCGGCCGGCCCTCGAACGCACAAATGCGATCGTGCAGGTAAGCGGACTGTTCGGGCGGCACATCGCCGCGCGCGGCAGCTTCAGTCAGTAGTGGCAGACATCGGCGCATGAGTTCCGGGCTCCCGATCGCGTGCTGCAGGATAATCCACGCCGCGTTCGCCGCGCGTTTGCCGACGAGCGTTTCGCCGGGCCAGCCCCATGTCTCGATGATCTCTGCGAGGCGCGCCGCATTGGCCAGGTGAACCGCGGCCATTTCCGGATGATAGCCGTCGAACAGCTCGCCGCTCTCGACGAGCTTCGCGCGCGTCGCTTCGTCTTTGGCGAGGAGTTCGAGCAGCGTGTCCGCGAGTGCGTCGTTCACTGCGGATGCGGGAAAATATTCTAGTCGACGTACAACGAGGACACGGATTCCTCGTCCGAAATGCGCCGCATTGTCTCCGCGAGCAGCTCGGCCGTCGACAGCTGCCGGATCTTCGGACAGTTTCGTGCCGCTTCAGACAGTGGAATCGTATCGGTGACGACCATCTCGTTCAGCGCCGAATCCGTGATGCGATCGACGGCCGGGCCGGACAGAACCGGGTGGGTGATGTACGCAGAAACCGTCGCAGCGCCGCGATCCTTCAGTGCACCCGCCGCGTGGCAGAGCGTTCCCGCGGTATCGACCATGTCGTCGATCATTACGCAGTTCTTGCCCTTCACCTCGCCGATGATATTCATCACCTCGGACTGGTTCGCGCGGTCGCGGCGTTTGTCGATGATGACGAGATCGGCGTCGTCGAGGCGCTTGGCCAGCGCGCGGGCGCGGACCACGCCGCCGACGTCGGGCGAGACGACAACCATGTCGTCGTATTTCTGTTTCCAGACGTCGCCCAGCAGGATTGGCGAGGCGTAGACGTTATCGACGGCGATATCGAAAAAACCCTGGATCTGGTCGGCGTGCAGGTCAACGGTGAGCACGCGATCGATGTTGGAGGCCGCAATCAGTTTCGCGACCAGCTTCGCCGTGATCGGAACACGCGACGCACGCGGCCGACGGTCCTGCCGCGCGAAGCCGAAGTAGGGAATCACTGCCGTGATGCGCGATGCCGACGCGCGGCTCGCCGCATCGGCCATGACCAGGAGTTCCATCAGGTTTTCGGCAGCCGGCGGACAGGTCGGCTGCACGATGAAGACTTCGCGGCCGCGGATATTTTCGAGAATCTCGACGTTGATTTCTCCGTCGCTGAAGCGGCCGACGTGGGCCCGTGCGAGCGGCAACATGAGGCATCGCGCGATATCGTGAGCGAGCTCCGGGTGTGCGTTCCCGGAAAATATCGCCATAGTAGCTAGATCCACGCGAGCTCCCTTTTGAAATGGCTGGGGCGGCAGGATTCGAACCTGCGCATCACGGGATCAAAACCCGTTGCCTTACCGCTTGGCTACGCCCCATTTGTCTGATCGTCAAGTGCGGGCGCAATTGTGCTGTCAGGGTCCTGAGGTGTCAACGCGACGGCCGAGACGGGCCAAGGTCGCGTTAGAAAAAGACCCAGTCGTCGACAATCACCCGCACGCGGGTCGTGGGATGCGTCGCGGTCAGGCGCGACGGCATGTCGGTGCCGGCAACGTCCCGGTAACGTTCGAGCGCGACGCGCCAGCCGGACTGCTGGATCTCGATGGCCGTGCCGTTCTCGTCAAAACGCACATCGGCTGGCAAGTCAGGGTCCGGGATGCCCAGCGCCCAGTAGCGCAAGGACAGCACCGGGATCGTCCAGCCGTAGCGCAGGTAGAGTTCATCCTCGGCATTGGCGAGGCGGGTTTTAACACCGTCGTTGTCAGTGAGGACGACGCGTTGGCCCTCGCCTTCCATCAGGACCGTGCCGATTCCCAGCGGGCCGCTCAAGGACGCATCGAAGGACTCCCCGTCCTGGTTCCAGCGAAAGCGGGCGTTGAAGCCGTCATTTTCGGTCTTGACGCCGACGCGGCCGTTGAACGCCCAGGTCTCCGTGTCGGCGAGGACGCGCTTGCGGGTTTCCCAGTCGTCGAGCGGCGGCAGGTCAACGCCGCGCGGCAGCGTGGCACAGCCCGAGAGCAGGCACGCGACCAGAACCAGCCAGCTTTTATTCGTCGTCGGACGGATAGAGTCGCGTGCGGACATCGTCGAGCAATGGGTCATCCGGATCTTTCTCTTCGGCCATCACCAGCATCTCGAGGGCCTCGTCGTCACGACCGAGCGCATGCAGCACTTCCACGATATGCGCAGCAACCTCGGGATCGTCGAATCCCTCGTAGGCACGCCGCAATTCGACCAGCGCATTCTCATAGTCGCCGAGGCGATAGAGCACCCAGCCCATACTGTCGATAATCGCCGGGTTGTCGGGATCGTATTTGAGCGCCTTGCGAATCAGCACCTCTGCCTCCTCGTACTGGTCGGTCCGATCGGCGAGCGTGTAACCGAGCGCATTCACCGAGGTGGCGCTGTCGGGATGAAATTTGACGGCCACGCGGTATTGCTCGATTGCGTCGTCGAGCCGATCCATCCGCAGCAGCAGGTCCGCACGACCGAGCATGCCGCCTTCGTGTGCGGGCCTGAAATCCCGGAAGCGGTTGTACAGCACGATCGCTTCGTCGTAGCGCTCGAGGCTCGTCATCAGCTGCGCCTTGGCAAGCACCATGTCGACAGCGTGAACTGCATTCGTGACGGCGAAGCGATCCAGTAGCGTGATCGCGTCTTCCGGCGCTTCCTTTTCAAATGCTAGCAGCGCGCTCGCTCGTCGCTGGGCGAAAACAGCCGAAGACCCGTCCTGCACACCGGCGTAGTAGCGAATCGCGTCATCGACGTTGCCACGAATATCAGCGATTCGGCCGAGGTAGAACAGCGCATCGCTCGTGTAGCGGCGCGTCGCCAGCAAATCCTGGAAATCCTGCTCCGCCGCGTCGAGATTCTGCTCGCGGAAGTTAATGATCGCCATCAGGCGCAGCGCGTCGGCGCGATTCGGCTGCTCCAGAAGAATCTGGCTCACCTGTCCGAGCGCATCGCCGTTGCGGCCCATCGACGCCATCATCAGAGCCAGTTCAAGCCGCGCGTCGGGGTCGGGGTCGGGATCGTCGCCGATAATTCTTGCGGTGTAGTCGATCGCCTCTTTTTCCTGCCCGTCGAGCAGCAGCGTCCGTGCGTACAGGAGCTTCGGTTTCAGCCACTTTTCGTCGAGTTCCGCGGCACTTTTCGCCGCTTCCTTGGCGACGTCGAGTTCTTCCGCAGAGAGCGCCATCACGGCGACGGCATACTGCGCGTAGGCGGATTTCTTATACGGCTTCGCGAGATAGCGCACCATTTCGTAGGCGGCCGTCGCATCTTCCTCGGCCAGCCACTGCACGAGTGAGAGAAGGCGCTGGTCCGCAGCGCCGTCGTCCTGCTTCAAGAGCCGCTTGAAGTTGCGGCGCGACTCGCGGATACGCCCGTCCCGGAGCTGGTACTGGGCGACATAAAGCAGTGCCTGGTCGCTCTCCGGAGCGATCTCCAGCCAGCGCTCTGCCGCCTCGAGCGCTTCCTCGTCGAAGCCGAAACCGACCGCGACCCGCGTGGCCCGCTGGGCGATCTCGACGTCGGAACTTCTCTTCGCGGCATTCAGATAGTGCTGCGCACCTGCGAGGTACTCGCCGTACTGCATGGCCTCCTGTGCCATCACGAGATATTCGTCGCTGGTGAATTCGGTGTCGGCGGCGACCCCGTGCGCCAGCAGCAGTGCCGCGAGGGTTCCGAGCAGGCGAATACGGGGGCTAGTTCGGGAGCTAATTGAAGGGTAGAGCATTCGGCATCATCCAGACCGGGTACAATGAGCGGATCGTCCTCTCCGCATTAAGACAGACAAGCAACTTGTCCTTCAGTTCGCTTATCATAGGCAGCTGATGAACGTCCTACGCAAGGCTCGCCAACGGCACATGGCCGAACCACTACTATGCCGCTGAAAGTACTCGGGCTGAACCATACCACGGCACCTGTCGAAATTCGCGAGCAAGTCGTGTTCTCCGGAACCGAGTTGCCGGCGGCTCTCGGCGACGTGAAGAACATCGAGGGGATCGACGAAGCGGTCCTGCTCTCGACCTGCAATCGCACCGAGTTCTACGTCGTCGGTGACGAAGCGGGCAGCAACCGCCTGCAGGAGTGGCTCGCCGAGTCCTGCGATCTCGGACACTCCATTAACGACTCGCTGTTTCGCAAACAGGACGACGAGGCGATTCGCCACCTGTTCCGCGTCGCCTGCGGGCTCGACTCGCTGGTGCTCGGGGAGCCGCAGATCCTGGGCCAGCTCAAGGACGCGTTCCGCGAGGCCCAGCAGGTCGGCACCGTCGGCCACTCTCTGGGCCAGGTCTTCCAGCACAGCTTTTCGGCGGCGAAGAAGGTTCGCACGGATACCGAAATCGGCAGCAGCCCGGTATCCGTCGCCTACGCGGCGGTCGATCTTGCGAAGCAGTTTTTTGCCGGATTCGAGAAGCGCACGGCCCTCCTGGTCGGTGCCGGAGTCACGATCGAACTGGTTGCCCGCCATCTTGCGAGCAAGGATCTGGGCCAGCTGTTTATCGCGAACCGC
>CAWUHY010000228.1:0-4797 GCA_963922215.1 uncultured Gammaproteobacteria bacterium
GCGACCTCCGCGCGCAGGGACTCGACCTGGCTTCGCGAAATGCCGCTTTGCGTGACGACCTTCTCAGCTTCGGCAAGACGGCGGCGCGCATCGTCCAACGATGTCTGCCGCTGACGTACATCCGCCTCTGCGCGCTCGAGCGCGAGTTCCGCAAGTTCTGCATCCAGTTCGAGCAGAACGTCACCCTGCGCGACGCGGCGCCCTTCATCGACGGCGACACGTTTGACGAGACCTGAGACCGCGGTGCTCAGCAGTGACGACTGCGGTGACGTGACCGTTCCCGTAACGCTGACCTCACGCACGATATCGCGTTCGCCGAGTTCAGCGACCTCCACTGGCACCTGTGCTGATGCGAGAACCGGAAGCAACAGACCAAGAACAGCCGCTGCGCGCGAAAAAACCTGCATGACTGTCTCTCCTGCTTGTCGTTGATGTGAAGTCCGCACGTCCGGGCTCTGACGATGCTTGCCTGGATAATGCACAACAGTATCAGACCGAACTTGGTCCCGGACGATCCGCTTGGTAACAAAACTTTTCCGCCGAGTGGCCGGGTGCAACTGAATTCGTTGATCGGGCGCACGGAATCAATCGGGCGATTCGCTGTACACTGCGGCAACGCGCGTCTTTGGGGAGATGAACGATGGGGATCTGGACGACTGCACGGTCGCTGGCTGAGCAGACACCGGCAGAGCGAAACCGCTACGTGGATTTTCTTCGCGGACTGTCGATACTCGCGGTGATCGTCGGACACTGGCTGATCGCGACCGCCTGGTACGTCGACGGCGAACTGCTGACGGGCCACCTGTTGAAAGAGCGACCCGAAACGCAGTGGCTGACCTGGCTCTTCCAGGTCATGCCGGTCTTCTTTGTTGTCGGTGGTTACTCCCATGCCGTGTCGCTGGAAAGCGCGCGTCGCAAGAACGCAGACTACGCCACCTGGCTGATCGGACGTCTTGCCCGCCTCGTGACACCGCTCGCGCTCCTGTTGGTCGTCTGGGCACTGATCGCGCTGATCATGCGTCTGCTGGATGTGTCGCCGGGCGTTATCCAGTACATGTCCCAGGCCTCGCTCATCCCGACCTGGTTCCTTGCCATCTACATCATGGTTGCCATTCTCGCGCCGGTCGCCTATCGCTTCTGGCGGTCCGCAGGTTACTGGTCCGTGGCCGCTTTCGCGGGCGGCGGGATCCTTGTCGACGCGCTGTTCTTCGCCCGCGGCCTCGAGTTTCTTGGCTGGACGAACTACTTCTGGATCTGGCTCACCGTTCACCAGCTCGGATTCGCGTGGCGTGACGGCCGCATCCCGAACGCGGGTTGGCTGCTGTTGATTTCCGCGGCCGGTTGGCTGTTTCTCTACGCCCTGATCTTCATCGGTCCGTACCCGTTCGCGATGGTCGGGTCGCCGGATCCCGGCCTGTCGAATACGCTGCCGCCGAAGATCACACTGATCGCACTCGCGTTCGGCCAGTTCGGCCTGCTGTTGGCCCTGGAAAAGCCCATGCGCCGTGCTCTTAATAAGGTCGCGTTGTGGACGGCGACGGTTTTGATCAACTCCATGATCATGACGATCTATCTCTGGCACATCACCGTCATGATCGTCATCGGCGGCCTGATGTATCTCGCCGGCGGCGCAGGCTTCGGGCTGGAGCCTGGCACGACCGCGTGGTGGTGGACGCGGCCGCTATGGGTGCTCGGTCTGGCGATTGTCCTTGTACCGCTCGCGCTCGTTTTGTCCGGGCTTGAGCGCCGCGGACGCAATCCGGAGGCCGCGGTTCCGTCTGCGGCACGGCAGGTCAGCGGGGCCATCCTGTTCTGCCTCGGCGTGGCACTACTGGCGATGTTCGGCTTTGGCGACACGCCGCGGGACTGGGTCGACGTTGCCGCGTTTGTCTGCGTCTTCGCGGGATCGGCCCTTGGCGGCTTCCTGCCGTCCCGTCGGCGGACTACGTCTCGCAGTTCTGCAGCGTAAAGACTTCGCGATGCAGTTCGTCACCGCGGAAACTGACGGTCAGCGTCCAGCTACCGTCCGTCTTGCGACCCTTCTTGTCGAGCTTTAGGGGGGCAATGTAGATCGAGCGGGAACGCTCGGCCTCGTCGTCATAGGCGCGATAGACGTCCTTGCGCGTCAGAAAGCCGCGTGCCTTGCCACGCCGGCCCTCGACGCTGTCATGTTGCCAGTCGTAGCGTATTTTCATGCTCGACGTCGATCGCTCGCCGGGCCGCCATCCAGCGATAAACACAAAGCCCAGCGACGTCGCGTCCTTGCAGTCGACCGGATGCGGCTCGTCGCCGTTGGTCGGCTTGCGAAACTGCTCGCCGTACTCGACGTTGTCACGCAGCGCTCCGGCGGCGGCAGTCAGAATGATGCGCCGGAAATGCTCGACGTCTGACGGCCAGTTCGGGGTTGAAACGAGCACCGCGGCAGGCCGCAGGATCACCGGGGACTGTTCCTCCGTGTCGTCGGCGATGGCCAGCGGTGAAAAAACAACGGACAGGACGAGCAACAGGCGAGCGATCATCGGCAACTCCAGAGCGAATGGTTTTTGAGGGGCAGAGTCGATTATTCGAACAAACAATCTATGCGTTCACGTTAGCCGCCGGAGGGCACTTGCGCAACCGGGCATTTTCGCTGCGTTTGCGCCGGAATGTCACAAACCGTTTGCTATAGTCGGTACACGCGCAGCGGCCCCGCCCACGCGACCCTCAGACGAAAAGGAGTTGAAGATGGCGCACGAACTCAACGTCAACGGCCGGACCCATACGGTCGACGTCCCGGACGATAAACCGCTGCTCTGGGTGCTTCGCGAAGATGTCGGACTGACCGGGACGAAATTCGGCTGCGGGATCGCACAGTGCGGCGCCTGCACAGTTCACCTCGACGGGCAGCCGATGCGCTCCTGTGTGACGCCGGTATCGGCCGTCGGGAATCGGGCGATCACGACTGTCGAGGGTGTCGAAAGTCCGGCTGCGATGGCTGTGCGATCTGCCTGGCGGGAGCTGGACGTCGTTCAGTGCGGATACTGCCAGTCGGGCCAGATGATGAGTGCCGCCGCGCTGCTTGAATCCAACCAGTCGCCGACCGACGATGACATCGACAACGCGATGCGCGGCAATCTTTGTCGCTGCGCCACCTACCACCGCATTCGCGCCGCCATTCACCGCGCCGCAGATGAGCTGGGAGCCTGACATGTTCGGGAAAATCGATCGCAAACAGTTCGCACGCCCCGGCCTGAATCGCCGCGGATTCTTAAAGGTCGTCGGCCTGTCCGGCGCCGGATTCATGATTGGTTGCAGCGACTCCGCCGATCCCGTCGACGCCGCTGGCACGGCGGCCGGACAGTCCGCTACCGACAGCCAGATGGGTCCGTTCATCCGCATCGCGTCCGACAACTCCGTGACCGTGATGATCAAGCATCTCGACAAGGGGCAGGGCGTGACCACCGGCTTGCCAACCATCGTCGCCGAAGAGCTGGACGCAGACTGGTCGCAAATGCGAACCGAGTTCTCGCCATCCGATCCCGAACGCTACAACAACTTGTTCTTCGGTCCGTTCCAGGCAACGGGCGGCTCCACGTCGATCGCGAATTCCTGGATGCAGCTTCGCAACGCCGCAGCAGGTGCTCGCGCGATGCTCGTCGACGCGGCCGCAGCGCGCTGGCAGGTACCGGCAGAAGAGATCACGGTTGCAAAAGGCGAAATCAGCCACGCAGCTTCTAACCGGCAGGCGACGTTCGGTGATCTGGCCGCCGACGCTGCGTCCATGACGCCTCCGGCAGAGCCTGCGCTAAAAAGTCCGGAAGACTTCACGCTGATCGGCTCTCACGTTCCGCGCCTCGACTCGGCCGCGAAAACCGACGGCAGCGCGCAGTTCACGCTGGATATCGAGCGAGCCGGAATGCTCACGGCGTTGGTCGCGCATCCGCCGAAATTCGGGGCAACGGTCGCATCGTTCGATCCGGCACCTGCGCTGGACGTGCCCGGCGTGACAGACGTCGTGGAAATTCCCCGCGGCGTCGCCGTGGTTGCCGACAATTTCTGGTCGGCGAAGAAGGGCCGCGACGCGCTGTCTGTCCAGTGGTCCGAATCGAATGCCGAGCAGCGCAGCAGCGCCGCTTTGCTCGAGGACTACCGGCAATTCGCCGAAGGCGCCAGCCTGGCCGCGCGGAACGACGGCGATGCGACCGCCGAGATCGCAAATGCAGACAAGGTGGTGCGTCGTGAATTTTCTGTGCCCTTTCTCGCGCACGCGACGATGGAGCCGATGGATTGTGTCATCGAGCTCTCGACAGATGGCTGCGATATCTGGACCGGTGCGCAGCTGCAGACCGGTGACCAGTACGCCGCGGCGCAAATTCTGGGCATGCAGCCCGAGCAGATTGCGATCCACACGCAGTTCGCCGGCGGCAGTTTCGGGCGACGCGCCGTTCCGGACAGCGACTACATCGCGGAAGCCGTCTCGGTCGCACAGGCAATCGACGGTCGCGCACCGGTGAAGCTCGTGTGGACGCGGGAAGACGACATGGCAGGCGGGCGCTACCGCCCGATGAGCTACCACATCCTCGAAGGCACGCTGGACGACGATGGCAACATTCGCGCATGGCGGCACAGAACTGCCGTTCAGTCGATTCTTGCGGGCACGGCATTCTCGGGCATGATCGAAAACGGTATCGACGGCTCTTCGGTCGAGGGCTCCCGCGGCCTGCCTTACGCAATTCCCAACCTGAAGGTCGATCTTGCGACGGTCGAAGACGTGGGCGTGCCAATTCTCTGGTGGCGCTCCGTCGGGCACACGCAGAA
>CAWUHY010000229.1:0-4761 GCA_963922215.1 uncultured Gammaproteobacteria bacterium
TTCCGATCTAACAACCGGGTTAGAGCCCGTCGCCAGGAAAAGACCGTGGGCCATTGCAGATGCACTGCGCACGCTGCCCGAGAGACCCTGGGCCGTTGCCGCGCGTGCTTCCGTTTCCAGCGATGCGAAACGCGGAATTGCGAACGCCGCCAGAATGCCGAGCAGCGCGATCACAACCACGAGCTCAATCAGTGTAAAACCGTCCTGTTTCTTCGCTTTCATTTCTCTTTCCTTTATTGCCAATCGTTACCGGTGACGGTAACCGTTTAACACTCGGCTTACGGCAGCACCGCGAGCCAGTCCTCACCTCTGACGCGCTTTAACCGCACGCCGTAGATTTCTGTTCTGCCGCGGGAGGTTGCTTCGGCCACTTCGACCGTAAACGCGACATCCTCCGCAGCTCGTATCCTGTATTTCTCCGACCGTGCTTCCTCGGGCCGGTAAACCAGTTCCCTTTCCTCGTCGAGAAAGAACCAGTTTCCTCTCTCGACCGTCGTCGGATCGTCTACCTCACCGACGTAGTTTCTCGGCAGGTCCAGCATCAATCCCAGCGGGTTCGTGCCATGCATGTTCCTCACCGCACCCACTTCTCCGTTCGCGAGCAGAACCGCTGCTTTCAGCGTCAGCGCGCTGCGGAGCTGACCTTCGAGCTTCAGCACTGCCGCCTGCTCTGCCGCATCGATCGCCGGCAGCACGCGGATCAGGAGCATCGAGACCAGCGTGCTGATAATCACGATGACGAACACCAGTTCGAGAAACGTGAAGCCTTGTTGGCTAGAACGGCGGATTTGCCCGAAACTTGAGGCTTTTCGGGGACTTTTGTGACCGCATCCGGCCCGGTTTTTGGGGTAGAAATGCACGGTAATCAGCCTGCTTTCGCGTTCGCAACCATGTCCCACATCGGCAGGAACACACCGAGCGCGAGAATCAGGACGACAGCGCCAACGAAGACGATCAGGATGGGCTCCAGCGCGGAGCTCAAATTCTCAAGATCGTAGTCAACCTCGCGCCGGTAATGATCCGAGGCCTCGTCCATCAGCTCGGGCAACGCGCCGGTTTCCTCGCCGAGCGCGATCATCTGCAGAATCAGCGGGGTAAACAGCTCGCTGTGACGAGCAACGCGGGACATCGACTCACCGCGCTCGATGCCGGTGCTCAAGGCCTCGATCTTTTCGCCGAGATAGACGTTGCCGATCGACGATGCCACGGTACGCAGCGTCTGGTTAATCGGCAGGCCGGCGTTCAGCGCGACCGAGAGTGACTGGGTGATTCGCGCGAGCGCGGCGTTGCGGACGATGATGCCCGTGACCGGAATATTCAGCTTCCAACGATCCCAGCGCATGCGGCCGGCCTCGGTCTTCACAAACTGTTTGATTCCGATCCACGCGAAGACGATGGCGCCGAGCATGGTCGGCCATTGGTTCACCGCGAAATCCGAAACGCCCATGATGATCTTGGTTGGCAGCGGGATGTTGTCGCCAAGGTTTCTGAATATCGGCGCGAAATTCGGGATAACGAAGACTGTGATGATGCCTAGCGCGATGGCAATCGCGATCAGCACAACGATCGGGTAGCGCACCGCGGACTTCACCTTGTCGCGAACGTCCTGCTCCATCTGCAGATAGTCGTAAAGCCGCTTGAATGCGGTGTCCAGCGTACCCGTGGCCTCGCCGACTTCGACGAGGCTGATGAACAGTTTGGAGAAGACCTTCGGCTGCGTGCGCATCGCGCCGGCGAGATCGTGGCCGGCTTCGAGCTTCGCGAGCACTGCGACGAGCGCTTCTTTCAGCACTTCGTTGTGGGTCGTCTGCATCAGGCCGGTCAGACCGCGCAACAGCGGGAGCCCGGTGCGGGTGATCGTGTACATCTGGCGGCAGAAGAGAATCATGTCTTTCGACGTCGGCTTGCCGCCTCCGAGCATGCGATTCAGGTCGCCGACCGTCATTTCCTTCTTGGTCGACGCGTCCTTGATCTCGAGCGGAATAATTCCGAGACCCGACAGGCGCGTCGCTGCCGCCTCGGCCGAGCTCGCAACCAGTCGCCCGGTCTGCAGTTCGCCGGTCTCTGACCGACCCTTGTAGGCGAATTCAGCCAAGGGAAACCTCGTCGCTCAGCTCCAATTCGGACGTAACGTCTTCCGAATAGCGGTCGGCATCGAGATCGACGGAATCGGTCAGACGCATGACTTCGTCAAACGATGTGATGCCCTGTGCTGCGTAGTCGAGCGCGCAACGTTCCAGTGGGACGTAGCTTTCTTTGAGCTTGGAAAGCTGCATAAAGGCAGAAAGATCTTCACGCCGGAGTGCGTCGGTCAGCCCGTCGTCCATTTCGAGCAATTCGTAGACGCCGATACGTCCGAGGTAGCCGGTCAGGTGGCAATAATTGCAGCCCTTCCCTTTCATGAACTGCGCATTCTTGACTGAATCCGGGACATCCTGTGCTTTCAGCCAGGCCTGTTCTCCTGCGGACAGCTCAACCGGTGCGGCACAGTTGGTGCAGACCTTTTTCGCGAGGCGCTGGGCGATGATGCCTTTCAGTGCGGCTGCGATGAGATAGCCCGGTGCCTCCATGTCGAAGAGGCGGCTCGCCGTTTCGGGGGCGCTTTGCGTATGCAGCGTCGAGAAGACGAGGTGACCCGTCATCGCGGCACGCAGACCAATGTCGACGGTCTCCTTGTCGCGCATTTCGCCGACCAGAATGATGTCGGGGTCCTGACGCAGTGCGGTGCGCAGAACGCGGCCGAAATCGAGACCGATCGCGCTGTTCACCTGAACCTGATTGATGCGATCGAGCTGATACTCGACCGGGTCTTCCACCGTGATGATTTTCGTCGCCGGCTTGTTAACGAAGTTCAATGCTGAGTACAGCGTTGTGGTTTTGCCGCTGCCGGTCGGTCCGGTCACGAGGACCATGCCGCCGCTCATCGTCGCGAGGTTCAGGAAGCGTTCCAGCAGGTCGGGCGGCATTCCGAGCTCGGACATTCCGACGAGGTTGCGGGACTGATCGAGCAACCTCAAAACAACGGTTTCGCCGTGAGTGACAGGCAGCGTCGAAACACGAACATCGAGCATCGTCCGGTCGACCTGGATCGAGAAGCGGCCGTCCTGCGGAAGGCGCTTCTCCGAAATATCGAGCTTGCTCATCAACTTAAGGCGGGTGACGAGCGCGTTGCCAACGCCGCGTCCCTTGATGACCTGCTCCTGCAGCATGCCGTCGACGCGCTGGCGTATTCGCAGCACTTTTTCGTCCGGTTCGATGTGAATGTCCGAGGCGTTCACCTGCACGGCGTCCCGGAAGAGTGACTTCAACAGCTTGATGATGGGCGCTTCGGCGGAATCCTCATCGTCGTCCAACTGGTCGAGATCGATGCGCGCCGCACCGAGCTCTTCGCTCACCTCTGCGGCGAACGCCGCGATGTCCTCGGTGCGGCGGTACACAACATCAATCGTTCTTAGAAGCTCGGCCTCGCTGACAAGGCACAGCTTGATGTCGTTCCCGAGCAGGCGGGTCAGCTCGTCGTAGGAGAAGATGTCACCGGGATCGGCCATGCCGACGAGAATGCCGTCGCTGTCGGATTGCAACACGATCGCACGGAGACGGCGCGCCTGGACTTCCGCGAGCTTGTTGACCACTTCCTGATCGAGCTCGACGTTGCGAAGGTCGATAAAATTGATATCGAGTTTCTTCGCCAGAAATTCGTGCAGTTCCGTATCACTGATCGCACCGACATCCGTCAGCGCACGTCCAAGCTTGTGACCGCTACTCTTTTGCTGTTTTAGCGCCGCCTCCAACTGTTCCTCGGTAATCGCGCCCGCTTCCAGGAGCACGTCGCCGAGACGCACCTTTTTGCGCTTCGCAACCTTTTGCGCTTCGCTCGAGACGCTCATGGCGGTTAGCGCCCGGAGGTCTGACGGATGCGGTCCATCGACTCGTTCGCGAGCTTCCGCCAGTCAGCATCTTCGCCAATCACGACCGGTTTCAGCAAAATGACAAGCTCGGTCTTGCTGGATGACTTCTGCCGGCTCTTGAAGAGATTTCCGACACCCGGAATCTTGCTGAGAACCGGCGTGCCGAAATCTTCATTGCTGCTCGCATTGCGCATCAAACCACCGATGACGATGATCTGGCCGCTGCGCGCTTTCACGATGCTGTCCGACTCGCGCACTTCGCTGAACGCGAGCGGCAGGATGTCCGTCTCACCGGATACCGTGAGGTTCTTCTGCTGGTCCGTAACTTCGCTCACCGTCGGGTGAATGTGCAGCGTCACTTCGCCGTCGGCGCTGATCTGCGGTGTGACGTCCAGGGCGATTCCGGAGAAGAACGGCGTCAACTCGACGTCTCTTGATGTCGTGGACGACGCGCCGGTGACAGTATTGCTGGACACGTTGGTGACGAAGAATTCGTCCGTGCCGGCCTTGATCACGGCCTTCTGGTTGTTGAGCGTCGAGACGCGCGGGCTGGACAGGACGCGCGTCTCACCCTGCAGCTCGAGGAGCTCGAGGAAGGCGTTGAAGTCCCCGATATCGAAGGCCATCGTGAACGCACCACCGAGGTTGCTCGTTTCGAATCCGCTGACGCGGGAGCCCGGTGATACCGTCACCGAATCGCCCCCCAGCGTGGCCGGGTTGCCGCCGAAGCCCGGCGGCGGAGCGAGCTGCCCAAAGGTGCTGCCGTAGCCTTCGCTGGTCTCTGCGACAGCGACCCAGTTGATGCCGGCGCGGAAAGTGTCGTTAAGCCGGACTTCGACAATCTTCGCTTCCA
>CAWUHY010000230.1:0-4692 GCA_963922215.1 uncultured Gammaproteobacteria bacterium
GCAGGCTCGTTCGCTCCGCCGTCGCGCCGTCGACTGGCCGCTGGATGATGCTGGTTGCGCTCTGCATCCTCATTGCCCACCAGGCGGCCGAGCTTGCCTTCAAGTTTATGGGCCCGACCGGAAGCTTCATCCACAACCCGAGCTTCCTCCCGACCAATATCCCGACGCCCATCCACTGGCTGATGACACGCGCCTCGTTTGCGCTGTTCGTGGCCGGCATGACCGTCGAACTCGTTACGCGCAAGCGCGCTGAACTCGTTTTCGCTTCGCAGCAGTCGAAGATGATCCAGGCGGCCCAGAAGAGCGTCATGATGCTCGAAGCGCGATTCCGATCCCTGCTCGACGTCACGCCGAACCCGAGTTTTTGCTGGGCGTTCGATCCCCCGCTCAAGCTTCCGACGACCGCCGAGGAATTGCGCCGGGCAAGCCTCGAAGCCTTCCTGGTCGAATGCAACACGCCCTTTGTCGATCTGCACACGAACCGGACTACAGCAGACATCATCGGACGACGTCTCGCTGAGGAGCGCATCGGCTATGACGTCAATGCACACCGGCGGCTGGCGGCGGCGTTCATCGAGGGCGGATTTCGTCTCAACGACTACGAATTCGTCTACCGCAACGAAGACGGTTCGGAATCTGCACACAATGTAAGTCTTACCGGGATCGTCGAGGACGGGCACCTGCTGCGTATCTGGGGTTCCGAGACGGACATGCACGACATGCGAGAGACGCAGACTGCACTTAAGCGACGGCAGTCGTTCCAGGATCTCGTCGCCGGTATCAGCTCCTACATGATCATGACGCCGATCGAACGCTCGGAGCAGATTGTCGAACACTGCCTGAAGGAGATCGGTGAGTTCATCGAGGTCGACAGGAGCTCTGTCGTCTGGTTCGACTGGAAGGAGTCCAAGGGCTACGTCAACTTCGACTGGGACAGGAAGGCCCGCGGTGTGCAGGAAGAAATCTCGCATGCGGAATTTCCCGTGTTCGGGGAGCAGATTCGCGAGGGCAGGGTCATCAAGGTCGACAACGTCGACGAAAACACCGAGGAGGCGCCGAAAGATCACCGTCGGCTGCGCACCTGGGGAATCAAGTCTTTCGTTGCGCTGCCGCTGTCGGTCGCGAACGAGGTCGTCGGCGCGGTGTCCTTCGCAACGACCGAGGAGGCGCGGCACTGGAGTGACCAGGACATCCTGGACCTTCGCGTCATTGCGGAGCTGTTCGCCAACTTCGTCAGCCGACTCAAGAGCCACACTCGACTAAATACGGCGCTCGAAGAACTGGAAAAGGCAAAGGAGCGGCTCGAGGAAGAAAACGTCTACCTGCGAGAAGAGATCAAGTCGTCGCACGGCTTCGACGAGATCATCGGCAAGAGCGAACCAATTCTTCGCTCCTTGAGGATGGTCGAGATGGTCGCAGAGACCGAGACGCCGGTCCTCATTCTCGGTGAAACGGGAACGGGCAAGGAGCTGTTCGCCCGCGCGATTCATCAGCGCAGCAAACGCAAGCAGCGACCGTTGGTTAAGGTCAATTGCGCGACACTGCCGGCGAACCTGATCGAGAGCGAACTGTTCGGCTATGAACGCGGCGCCTTCACCGGCGCGAGTGCCAGGAAACGTGGTCGCTTCGATCTCGCTGACGGCAGCACGCTGTTCCTCGATGAGTTCGGCGAACTGCCGCTGGAGCTGCAGACCAAGCTCTTGCGCGTACTGCAGGAAGGTGAATTTGAACGACTCGGCGGCACCGAGACGATCAAGGTCGATGTGCGACTGATCGTCGCGACGAACCGCGATCTCGCTGCTGCCGTGCGCAACGGATCGTTCCGCTCCGACCTGTTCTATCGTGTCAACACCTTCCCCATCCACATCCCGCCTTTGCGCGATCGTGAGGGAGACGTCGAACTGCTGGCCCAGCATTTCGCTGCCATGTATGCGCCGCGCATGAACCGCGACGTCGAGGAAATCTCCGCCAACATGATGCGCCAGCTCGTCGACTATCACTGGCCGGGCAATGTTCGCGAGCTCGAAGGCGTCATTCAACGCGCCGTGATCGCGGGCGACGGTAACATCCTCGATCTGCCGGGACCAATCGGCATGCCGGAGGAAAACGAGTCGGCTCCGAAACACCGAATCGTGAGCTCGACGATCGCCGATCTCAATACCGTTGAGCGCGAGCATATCCTGAGCGTACTCGAGGAAACCGGCTGGAAAATCTCGGGTGCTGACGGCGCGGCTTCCAAGCTCGGACTGCCGCCGAGTACGCTGCGTTCGAAGATGAAGAAGCTGGAGATTTCGAAGTCGCACTAAGTCCGTGATGCGGAACGACCGCGGATGCACTTCGACATAATCAGAGGTTCGCAACATAAGGCCGCGATCCACGCCGCTCAATCCGCCAAAAATCGAAGCGCCTCGCCGGTCGGTGCCGTGTGAGAGCCGTCACAGCTAAACTGTGAAGTCACTCACAAAATTCGGACGAATACAGCAATTTAGCGGCACGACTTCTTATTTTTATGGAAAGTCCGCTTATCACCCGCAATGAGTGCGGGTCGGCGCGATAGCGCCAACGACAATCAGGAATGAACTTGATGAAATCAACGAAAGCCGCGCTGGCCTGCGTGGTGCTTTTGGGGCTTGCGGGCAAGCTGCACGCCGAAGGAGCGCCGGCCGGAACCGTTATCGACAATGTCGCGACCGTCACGTTTGAGCTAGACGGTAATCCGACATCCGTTTCCTCGAACACCGCGACCGTCACGGTCGTCGAACTCGTCGATCTGTCTGTTGCGATCCAGACCGCACAACAGCTCGTGACCGCGGGCGCTGTCGACCAGGCGCTGCTGTTTCGGATCACGAACACGGGTAACGGAACCGAGACGTTTTCGCTTGCGATGAACAGCGCGATTAGCGGTGACGACTTTGATCCAATTCCTTCGTCGACATCGATCTACTTCGACACCGATGGAAGCGGCGACTTCGACGCCGGCGACCAGGCTTACGTGCCTGGCACGAACGATCCTGTGCTGGCCGCTGATGCGTCTGTCGATGTCTTCATCCTCAACGACATTCCCGCCGGCGAAGCGAACGGCAATACCGGTCTTTCTGAGCTGATCGTCACGTCGACGACCGGCACCGGCGCGCCTGGAACGAATTTCGCCGGTCAGGGCGACGGCGGCGTCGATGCAATTATCGGACCGAGCACCGGGACGGCCACCGTCTCCGGCGAATACTTCGTATCCGACGTCCAGATTTCGATCACGAAGGCACAGTCCGTTTCCGATCCCTTCGGCGGTTCGGAGCCGGTACCCGGCGCCACGATCACCTACACGATCAACGTGCAGGTCACGGGCTCGGGCATCGCGACGGCGAGCGTCGTTCGCGACGAAATCCCCACTTTTACGACCTACGTTGCCGGTTCACTTGTCCTGAATACGGTCGGGCAAACGGATGCCGCCGATGCTGATGCGGGCGAGCTCGATACAGCAGGTGTGCCGACCATTGTCGTCGACCTCGGCAATCTCGCGTCTGCAGACGGCATCCAGGTCATCGAATTCCAGGTCCTGATCGACTGATTCGGTCGGGACGGAATGTCACTACGGAGCACATCATGAAGAGCGAAGAAAGAACATCGATAAAAACAGCGCTGATCGCGGGGCTGCTGGCGTTTGCCGCACCAGCGTTCGCACAGCAGTCAGGGACGCTTGACGTGTCGACGACGGTGCAGAAAGAAGTTGTCGAGACGAACGAGTCCGGCGAAACGACGACGCGTCTCGTCGATGCCGAGACTGTGATCCCCGGAGAGCGCGTCATCTACACGACGACGTTTCGCAATGTCGGGTCTGATCCTGCGACAAACGTCGTGATCACGAACCCGATCTCGGAAAACCTCGACTACGTCGACGGATCGGCGTTCGGGCCCGGCATGCGGCTCGAGTTTTCGGTGGACGACGGAGCGACGTTTGCAGACGCCGACAGCCTGACGGTCGAGGACGATGCCGGGATGCGCCGCGCGAACGGCACGGACTACACGCACATTCGCTGGACTCTGACGAACGCACTGGCGCCGGGAGCGCAGGGCGTCGTCCGTTTTACGGCGGTTCTTAAATAAACGATTACCTATGACGTTGCGTCTGCAGGCGCGCAACGTGTGACCAAGGCCTGCGCACAACACAACGGACGAAAGGAGTACCGTGATGACATCGTTACACAAGCAATACGGTCGACTGCTCAAGCTTTTCGCAGTCGCCGGCCTCGTGGCTTTCAGCCCGCAGGTTTTCGCCGTCGGCACCGATGCCGGCACACCGATTAACAACTCGGCATTCGTCGATTACCAGGTCAACGGACAGCCACAGTCGCAGATCCAGGCTGATGCGCCGCAGTTCCTCGTTGATCGTATTGTCAACTTCACAATCGCGCCGCAGGATGCGTTGAACACCGACGTCGCACCGAACGAACAGGATGCTGTAACGCTGTTCACACTGACGAACACCGGTAACTCGACGCTCGACTTCAGCCTGTCTGCCGTCAACCTGACGGGCGACACCGTGAACGGAACGGTCGACAACGCCGCGGCGGATGAGCCTGAGGCGATGTCCCAGATCCGGGCGTTTCTCAGTTATCTCCCATCCAATGTTTATGAACTCGCGCCCGTGGCGGCGTGCGATGATCCGGTCGATCGCCGCGAGGACCGTCTTTTGGA
>CAWUHY010000231.1:0-4673 GCA_963922215.1 uncultured Gammaproteobacteria bacterium
ACTCGAATCCGATGGCGTGCGCCGCACCGTCGGTGTGAGCTTCCGGGATATCACGCAGTTTGTATCCGGTGCGTCCGACTTCTCGACAACGACCGCGTCGGCGTCGATTGACTACGGCTATCCGATCAGCGAATTCCAGACCGTCTCCTTCGGTCTTGCGTTCCAGCAGTCTGAACTGCTGTCGTCAACTGGCAGCACACAGCAGGCTCAGGACTGGGTTCTGAACAACGGCGACTCGTACATCGAGGACTCCGGCGCAGGCTTCGAATTCTTCGGCACGGATTTCAGCACAGTTGAACTGATCGCAGGCTGGACCTACGACAGCCGCAACCGAGCGCTGTTTGCAACCCGCGGCACGCGTCAGCAGCTGTTCCTGACGATGGCTGCCCCGGGCAGCGACGTCGAGTACTACACGGCACGCTACGGCCTGACGAAGTACATGCCGATCACGAACAAGTGGCTGGTGCGTTTTAATGCCGATCTCGCCATCGGCGAGGGCATCAACGAGACGACGGCTCTGCCGCCTTACAAACAGTTCTTCGGCGGCGGACCGCAGTCGGTCCGTGGATTCCGCGAGTCCTATCTCGGTCCACGGGACACCTTCGGCAACCCCTACGGCGGCAACGTGTTGGTCGCAAGTCAGCTAGAGCTTATACTGCCGCTCCCGGAGAAACTGGCCGGACAGGCTCGCGCCTCGTTGTTCTATGACGTGGGCAACGTCTTTAACACCGGCGAAGTTGCTTTCACGGACAAACTCGGCAGCCCCGTCGCTTACGAACCCGATTTCAACAATCTGCGTTCGTCGGTCGGCATCGGCGTCCAGTGGCTCGCGCCGCTGGGACTCTTCCGTTTCAGTTATGCATACCCGCTGGACGTGTATGACGGGAACGACAGATTTTTCGGAGACGACATCGAGAGATTTCAGTTCTCCATTGGACAGGCTTTTTAAGGATCGGAAAACGGTATGACATTTCAGAAGAAAATCTTGATCTCAACCTTTCTCAGCATTGCACTGCTCTTCGCAGTATCGGCGCCGGCGGCGGCGCAGGACGTCAAAATTGGTGTCGTCAACATCCAGGCGCTGATCGAACGCATTCCGCAAACGCAGGCGGCGCTCGAAGGGCTTGAGGAAGAGTTCGCACCGCGTCAGCGGGAACTGGTCGCCAAGCAGAAGGAATACCAGGACCTCGTCGAGAAGGTGCAGAAGGACATCCAGGTCATGGGTGAGACGGAACGTCGCAACGCAGAGAAAGACCTGCGCGACCTCGGCCGTGACGTCACACGCATCGAAGCGGAGATCCGCGAAGACTTCAATCTGCGCCGCAACGAAGAACTCGCGAAACTGCAGCGTTCCGTGCTGCAAGAAGTCCAGAGCTTTGCCCAGAGTGAAGGCTACGACCTGATCGTTGGCGAAGGCGTCCTGTACGCAAGCGCTGCCGTCAATATCACCAACGCAGTTCTGACCCGCGTCCAGACCAACTACCAGAGCTCTGGCTCGCAGTAAGCCGGAGTCGCCGGGTGGCCTACACACTTGGCGAGCTCGCGGAGCGCTTCGACTGCGAGCTCCGCGGTGACGCGACAATCAGGGTCGAGGGTATCGATTCGCTGGCCAACGCCGGCGAATCGTCCCTGACGTTTTTCTCGAATCCCGCCCTGATCAATGAACTGAAAGCAACGCAGGCCGCCGCCGTGATTTTGCGCGAGCAGGATGTGGCGGACTGCCCGGTCGCGTGCATTGTCACCAAAGAGCCGTACGCGACCTATGCGCGTATGGCGGGGCTCGTGACCGCGAAGCCCGCTCCCGACCCCGGCGTGCACGCATCCGCCGCCGTATCCGACGAGGCGACAGTCGATCCGGCGGCGACGATCGCTGCGAATGCCGTCGTCGACGGCAACGCAATCATCGGTGCACGCGTCGTCGTCGGTGCCGGAGCCTACGTGGGCGAAGACTGCGTTGTTGCGGCCGACTGCACGATCATGCCGAACGCGGTTTTGTCGCGCGCGGTGAAACTGGGTGAGCGTTGCATCATCCATCCTGGCGCCGTTATCGGATCTGACGGTTTCGGAAACGCGATGAGCAGCGAGGGCTGGGTCAAGGTTCCGCAGGTCGGCAACGTCCAAATCGGCAACGATGTCGAAATCGGCGCGAATACGACCGTCGACTGCGGCGCAATCGGCGACACGGTCATCGGCAATGGTGTGCGCATCGACAATCTCTGCATGATTGCCCACAACGTCAAAATCGGGGATCACACGGCGATGGCAGCGATGACCGGGATCGCCGGCAGCGCCGTCATCGGCTCGCGCTGTATGTTCGCCGGGCAGTCGGGAACGGTCGGCCATATCTCGGTTTGCGATGATGTTGTCGTCACCGGACAGACGATGATCACGAAAGACATTCGCGAGCCCGGAACCTACTCTGCGGGCTGGGCCGGCGAGCGAACCGGCGACTGGGCAAAAAACGTTGCCCGTTTCAAGCGGCTGAAGTCCCTGATCGACCGCGTTGCCAAGCTCGAAAAAGACAGGCAATAATCGGTCTTCGAACCGGGGACCTGCATTGAGACACCCAACAGCCATCATTTCCGATTCCGCTGACGTGGCGGATGACGTCCGCGTCGGACCCTACGCCGTCATCGGCGACAATGTGACCATCGGGGCGGGTTCCGTCATCGACAGTCACGTCGTCATCAACGGCCCGACCGTTATCGGCGAGAACAATCACATCTACCAGTTCGCATCGATCGGCGACGACCCGCAGGATAAGAAGTACCGGGACGAGCCAACGCGGCTGGTGATCGGGAACAACAACACGATCCGCGAGTTCTGCACGATCAGCCGCGGCACGGTCGACGACGACAGCGAAACGACGATCGGCGACGACAACTGGATCATGGCTTACGTGCATATCGCGCACGATTGCCGCGTCGGCAGTCATACGATCCTGGCGAACAATGCAACGCTTGCCGGACACGTGCACGTTGGCGACTGGGCGATCTTCGGCGGATTTACGGGCGTGCACCAGTTCTGTCGGATCGGCGCGCATGCGTTCCTTGGCATGTACTCGGTCATCAACCAGGACGTACCCGCATACACGATGATCTCCGGCCAGCCCGCAGCGCCGCGAGGCATCAACTCGGAAGGCCTGTCGCGTCGCGGCTTTACGAAAGAGCAGATTCGCAACATCAAGAACGCCTATCGAATCGTGTATCGACAGGGCAAGAAACTGAACGCCGCAATCGACGAGATTGCCGCCCTGGTTGCCGAGCAGCCCGAGCTCGATATTTTCTTAGAGACCCTGCGCTCGTCCGAGCGCGGACTGGTTCGCTAGTGTCCGGTCTGGAGAGTCGAGCCGGGTTCATCCGAACGAACCGGACAGGTCACTGAACCCGATGAAAATCGGGATCGTTGCCGGGGAGTCGTCTGGAGACCTGCTGGGCGCGGGCCTGATTGAGGCGCTGCGCCGGCGCCATCCGGATCTCGTTGTCGAGGGCGTTGCCGGTCCGGCAATGCTCGCGGCCGGCTGCGAACGGCTGGCGGATGCCGAAGAACTCGCCGTGATGGGGCTTATCGAGCCGCTGCGGCACGTGCCGCGGCTGCTCAAGCTGCGGCGCAATCTTGCGAGACGCTGGACGGACGATCCGCCGGACGTGTTCATCGGCATCGATGCGCCGGACTTCAACCTGGGCCTTGAGGCGAGTCTCAAGCAACGCGGCATTCCGACCGTGCATTACGTGAGTCCGTCGGTCTGGGCCTGGCGCGCCGGGCGAATCCGGAAAATGGCCCGCTCGGCGGACTGCGTGCTGTGCATCCTGCCGTTCGAGCCGGATCTCTACCGCGATGCCAACGTCGATGCGGTGTTCGTCGGTCATCCAAAAGCGGACGAGATTGCTCCGCCGGACGACATCGAAGCTCTGCGTCGGGAGCTCTCGGTCGACGGCAACGGGCACGTCGTCACGCTGATGCCGGGCAGTCGCCGTGGCGAAGTGGAGCGGCATGGCGAACTGCTTGCAGAATCCGCCGCCCGAATTCTCGCAGCCTTGCCGGAGACGCGATTTCTCGTGCCGGTCGCCGCGCCAGTGCTCCGCGAGGCGATCCGGGAGTCGTTAGCCAATGCTGGTGTCCTCGATCGTTGCAGCCTGCTCGACGGCGACAGTATTCGTGCGATGTCGGCGGCAGATCTTGTTGTCCAGGCATCCGGAACAGCCGTACTCGAAGCCGCACTACTGGAAAAGCCGGCGATTGCTGTTTACCGTCTGGCGCCGCTGTCGGCGTTCATCGTCCGCACGTTCAGGCTCCTGAAACTCGACTACGTCACGCTGCCGAACAACCTGACGCCCGAGCCCATGATCCCGGAATTCCTGCAGGAAAACGCGATCCCGGAGGCGGTCGCCGACGAGGCAGTTCGTCTCCTCAACGATCCTGACCGACGCGCTCGGATCAGCAGTGCCTTTGCTAAACTGCGGGCTGAGCTGTCGCAGAATGCGAGCGAACGCGCCGCGGAGGCTGTCGCCGCGACGATCGCCCGCCGTTCGCCATCGTCGCGAACCGATCGCGGGAATTGAGGATTGAGCACGAAAGATTTCATAAGCCATGCCGAGCTTCGAACGGCCGGAGTCGACGAGGCGGGTCGAGGGCCGCTCGCGGGTCCGGTCGTGGCCGCGGCCGTCGTGCTC
>CAWUHY010000232.1:0-4669 GCA_963922215.1 uncultured Gammaproteobacteria bacterium
AAGAAAGCGGTCGGCGAGGCGAAGAAGCGCTGCAACGTCAACGTCGCGGCCGACAGTTCGGACCGCAACTTCACCTACATACCTGACGAGTCGGACTGGTCGCGCAGCGAGAATGCGGCGTACCTTCACTACACGCCGAACGAGACGATCGCGGGTGTCGAGTATCATTTTGTTCCTGAAGGCGACGTCCCGTTGGTTGTGGACATGTCCAGTACGATCCTGTCCCGTCCGATCGACGTTTCGCGCTTCGGTGTCATCTACGCCGGTGCGCAGAAGAATATAGGCCCGGCCGGTATCACCGTTGTCATCGTGCGCAAGGATCTTCTCGAGCGCGCGCCGGATGACATTCCGCATCTCATGACCTGGCGCTCGTATGCGGAATCCGATTCCATGACCAACACGCCGCCGACATTCGCCTGGTACGTCGCCGATCTCGTGTTTCAGCATCTGCTGGATTCAGGCGGCGTGGAAGCGATTGCCGAGGTTAATGAACGCAAGGCCACAAAGCTGTATGCGGCGATCGACGAGTCCGACTTCTACTCGAATCCAGTTGCGATAGACGCGCGCTCATGGATGAACGTGCCGTTTATCCTCGCGAATCCGGAGCTCGATGCGACCTTCCTGAAAGAGTCTGCTGAAGCGGGCCTTGCCAACCTGAAAGGGCACCGCTCGGTCGGCGGCATGCGCGCGTCAATCTACAACGCGGTTCCCGAAGAAGCGGTCGACGCACTGATCAGCTTCATGGCGGACTTCGAACAAAAACACGCCTGAGCCGGCAACCGCCGTTCAAGCCAACCCCTATACGAGTTTTTCAATGTTTAAGATTCAGACCCTGAACAACATCGCAGTCGAAGGGCTGCGCCGTCTGCCACGCGATCGCTACGAGGTCTCCTCCGAGGTCAGCGAACCGGACGGCATTATCCTGCGCTCCTACAAAATGCATGACATGGAGATTCCCGCGTCGGTCGCGGCGATCGCCCGTGCGGGCGCCGGAACCAACAACATCCCTGTTGACGCAATGGCAGCGCGAGGCATCCCGGTATTCAATGCGCCGGGTGCGAACGCGAACGCCGTCAAGGAACTCGCACTTGCCGGTTTGTTCCTCGGTGCAAGAAACATCTGTGATGCACGCGAGTTCGTCAAAGGAATGTCCGCCAGCGGCGACGCGTTAAACAAGGAAGTCGAAGCAGCGAAGAAGCAGTTCGTCGGATTCGAGCTTCCGGGTCGTACACTCGGCGTCATCGGGCTCGGCGCGATCGGCGTCCAGGTTGCAAACGCGGCACTGGAACTCGGCATGAAAGTCGTCGGTTTTGACCCCGGCATCACGGTGCGCCGCGCCTGGGAACTGTCTGCGGGCGTCCGGCAGGCGGAGACGCTCGACGAGTTGTTCCGCCATGCCGATGCGATCACGATTCACGTGCCGCTGATCGAAGCCACGAAGGGTCTTGTGAACAAGGACCGTCTCGCGTTGATGAACGACAATGCGATGCTGGTCAACTTCGCGCGCGGCGGGATCGTCAACGACGACGCGGCCGTTGAAGCGCTCGATAGCGGCAAGCTGCACGCCTACGTCACGGACTTCCCGACTCGCGAACTGATCGATCATCCAAAGGTCATTGCGCTGCCGCATCTCGGCGCTTCGACTGTGGAGGCCGAGGAAAATTGCGCGGTGATGGTCGCGGAGAATCTTCGCGAATACCTCGAGAACGGCAACGTCCGGCACAGCGTGAATTTCCCCGAATGCCGCATGCCGCGGGCAGACGCGTACCGCCTGACCGTCGCCAATGCGAACGTGCCGAACATGGTCGGGCAGATCTCGACGGCGCTTGCCGAGGCGGGGCTGAACATCGAAGACTTGCTGAACAAATCGCGTGGCGAGCTCGCCTACACGATCGTCGACGTGAATGGACCAATTCCGGACGAGACCGAGCAGAAATTGCGTGCCATTGACGGCGTTCTCGCTTTGAGAAATCTCGGCAAGCCGTTAACCTCCTGATTCCCGTCGGATAATCACGACGAGCAGCAGGGTTTCTTCATGGCCGACGACAAGACTTCCGCAGCGGACCTCGACGCGATCCGACAGCGTATTGACTCGCTGGACGAACAGATCCAGGGCCTGATCAACGAACGGGCGAAAATTGCGCAGGTCGTCGGTGCGTCGAAAGGCAAACAGCCGAGCGCTGCGGACTACTACCGACCGGAGCGGGAGGCGGACGTGCTACGTCGCGTCCTGGAGCGAAACGACGGGCCGATGCGCGACGAGGAAATGCTGCGCCTGTTTCGCGAGATCATGTCCGCATGCCTCGCCCAGCAGGAGCCTCTGAAGGTCGGTTATCTCGGCCCCGCCGGGACGTTCACGCAAACGGCGGTGCACAAGCATCTCGGCCATTCGGTTCGCGCGCTCCCTTACCACACGATCGACGAAGTGTTTCACGAGGTCGAGAGCGGCAGCGCCGATTTCGGTGTCGTCCCGATCGAGAATTCGACCGAGGGCTCGGTCAACAATACGCTCGACATGTTTCTGACGTCTCCGCTGAAGATCAACGGAGAAATCGAGCTGCGCATCGAGCAGCATCTGCTCGGACGCATGCGCGGCCTCGAGGCAATTCAGCGGGTCTGTGCACACGAGCAGTCGCTCGCGCAGTGCCGCGGATGGCTGCGCGAATATCTCCCGCACGTTGAGTTAATCGGGATGAGCTCGAATGCGGCAGGCGCGCGCCGTGCGCGGGACGAGGACGGAACCGCGGCGATAGGTCCGCAGGAAGCGGCGGACGTCTACGACCTGAATATTCTCGTCAGCAACGTCGAAGATCGCGCCGATAACGCAACGCGCTTTCTCGTGGTGGGCCGGAAGGTCACGACGCCGAGCGGCGACGATCGCACGACCATCCTGGTCTCGAGCGACGACACGCGGGAAGGGGCGGGCGTCTTGTTTGGACTACTGAAACCGCTTGCCGATCACGGCGTGAGCATGACGCGCATTGAGTCACGCCCGTCGCGACGGAAGAACTGGGACTACGTCTTCTTTATCGATCTTGAGGGGCACGCGGACGAAACGCCTGTCAAGGAAGCGCTTGCCGAGCTCGAAGAGCGTTCCTCGCTGTTTCGAGTACTCGGCGCCTATCCAAAAGCGGTCATTTGATGTTGCGCCCAATAAATTTCCCCGCGCGAGTCGCCTGATCATGAAGTTTATCGTTACACCGTCGCGACTCACAGATGCCGAGATCGCGGTTCCAGGTGATAAGTCCATTTCGCACCGGGCATTGATGTTCGGCGGCATTGCGAACGGTCGCAGCGACATCAGCGGATTTCTTGACGGCGAAGACTGCCTCGCAACATTGTCCGCGATGGAGGCCATGGGCGTCTCGGCGACCCGGCACTCAAAGACAGAACTCAGTATCGAGGGCGTCGGGCTTGCCGGCCTGACAGCGCCGGCAAACGAACTCGACCTTGGCAATTCCGGCACGGCGATGCGACTGATGGCCGGCCTCATGGCCGGACAGCCCTTTGAATCGACGCTCGTCGGCGACGCCTCGCTAACCGGTCGACCGATGGGCCGGGTGATTACGCCGCTTGAGTCCATGGGTGCCGTAATTCGCAGCCAGAGCGGCAAGCCGCCTCTTGTCATCAACCCGGGCGGCGACGGCGCAGCGGACCTTCAGGCAATTCACTACGACATGCCGGTGGCCAGCGCACAGGTTAAATCCTGCGTGCTGATCGCCGGGCTGTATGCGGATGGCGCGACATCGGTCACGGAGCCTGCGACGACGCGGGACCACACTGAGCGAATGCTGCGGTCCTTCGGAGTCAATGTGACCACCGAAGGTGCGACGATGCGCGTGGAAGGGCGCCAGGAACTGTCCGCGACGCGAATCGAGGTCCCGGGCGACCTGTCGTCTGCGACATTCATGATTCTCGCAGCGCTGCTGTCGGATTCAGCAGACATCCTGATTCGCGGCGTCGGGCTGAATCCGACCCGTACCGGTGTACTGGACATCCTGCGCTCCATGGGAGCGGATCTCTCGATCGAGAATGAACGCATGGCGGGCGGAGAGCCAATCGGTGACATCCGCGCCCGAGCTTCGAAACTCCGTGCCATCGACGTCGACGAGCGACTCGTGTCGCTCGCTATCGATGAGTTTCCGGCCTTGTTCGTCGCCGCCGGAAGCGCCGACGGTACGACCCGTTTTTCGGGGCTCGAAGAGCTCCGGGTCAAGGAAAGCGACCGGATCTCGAGCATGGCGAAGGGCATTGCTGCGCTTGGTATCGACGTCGTCGAGACGCCGGATGGTGCACTCGTCACAGGAGGGCGTTTTACCGGAGGCCACGTCAACAGCCACGGCGATCATCGCGTCGCAATGTCGCTGGCGGTCGCGGGGACAGTCGCAGACAGGCGGGTGACGATTGAGGACGTGCAGCCTGTTGAGACCTCGTTCCCGGGGTTTGCTGCCTGTTTGCAGCGTATCGGAGGCGATATTGCGGTTGACGAGGCGGAAGCGCCGTGACGGTGCCGGTCCTCACAATTGACGGCCCGAGCGGGTCCGGCAAAGGAACGGTGGCTCGCCGCGTCGCGGAGGCACTGGGATGGCACCTTCTGGACAGTGGGGCGCTCTACCGCCTCGTTGGTCTGGCGGCAATGCAGCAGGGCGTCGCTGCCAGCGATGAAGCG
>CAWUHY010000233.1:0-4662 GCA_963922215.1 uncultured Gammaproteobacteria bacterium
AAATTTCGGAGGCGAGTACGGTGAAGCCAGCAACTATTGATGCGGCCACCGAGACAACGACTGACAAACCGAACAAACCCGACTGGTCAGACCCGGAGAGTTTCGCTCAGTCCGTCTGGCCCTACGTCAAGCGCGCAGCCCGCGCATTGAACGTGTCGCCTGTTAGCGTCCTCGCGCAGGCCGCACTCGAAACCGGCTGGGGTTCCAAAGTCATGGAAACACCGGACGGCGGCAGCAGCTTTAACCTGTTCGGGATCAAGGCAGCGAACGGCTGGGCCGGCAACAGCGTGAAAAAGTCCACGCTCGAATTCGAGAACGGAATCGCTGCGCGCGAAGTCGCGCGATTCCGCTCGTATGCCAATGTTGGTGAAACGCTCGACGACTACGCCGAGTTTCTTGGCCAGAACCCGCGCTACGAAAACGTCCGAAACACCGGGGAAAACGTTGAGGCGTTTGCAACGGCACTCGCCGATGCAGGCTACGCAACCGATCCCGACTACGCGGAAAAGATTCAACGAATTTTCCACGGACCGACCATGCGTCGCGTCCTGGAATCTATGACCGAAGCAGGCAGTGGCGGACAGTAGTCGGCCCGAGGAGCCTTTCGAATGGGAATTCTGAATATAAGCATGACGGGCCTCGCGGCGTTCCAGCGCGGGCTTGACGTCACGAGCCACAACATCGCGAACGCGAATACGCCCGGTTACAGTCGCCAGCTGACGACGTTGGCATCGCGAATCGGCGCGACGTCCGGTGATGGAACAATCGGCGCGGGCGTCGGTGTTTCGCAGATCAAGCGCTCCTACGACGGCTTGCTCGTCCGGCAATTGCAGGACGCGACAACCGGCGTTGGTCGCTTGTCCGTGCTGGACGAGATGACGAACCGCGTCAATTCGCTCCTCGCGGATCCGGACATTGGACTCAACTCGTCATTGCAGTCGTTCTTCGGCTCCGTGCAGGACCTGACAAACGATCCTTCATCGGTTCCGACGCGGCAGGCGATGCTCGGCCAGGCTGAGGGTCTCGCGAGTCGATTCCGTGCCGTCGAAGGGCAGCTATCGACGATCAACTCGGAAGTGAACGAGCGGCTCAAACAGGCCGTTTCCGAAATCAATGGCCTCGCGGTCTCGATCGCTGACGTTAACAATAAAATCGCGACGGCCGGTCCGGATGCAAATCCGAACGACCTGCTCGACATGCGTGACAGGCTCGTTATGGATCTGTCCGCGCTGGTCGCGGTCCGAACAATTCCGCAGGACGACGGCAGCCTCTCCGTATTCATCGGGAGCGGGCAGGGGATTGTCGTTGGCTCGACTCCGCAGCAGCTGCAGGTCATCGGCAACGAATTCGATTCGACCGAAGCGCGCATCGCCTTCGCCAGTGACAGCTCGCTGACGCCCCTCGAGAATTCCCTGAGCGGCGGAACGCTCGGCGGGCTGCTCGAGTTTCGCGACCGCGTTCTGTCTCCGGCTCGCGAGACGCTCGGGCAAACCGCAACCGCATTCAGCATGGCGTTCAACGAGCAGCATCGTTCCGGCATGGACCTCCGCGGAGCGCTGGGCGGCGACTTTTTCTCGATGATTCCACCACAGGTCCTTCCGTCCAGCGGGAATACCGGAACCGGCACGGCAACAGCGACGGTAACGGATCTTGCGAGTTTCACCGGCGATGACTATGTGCTGACCTGGGACGGGGCGAGCTACAACGTGATCGATCCCGAGACCAACGCGTCAGTGCCGTTCTCAGGCACAGGCACTGCCGGAGACCCATTCGTATTCGGGGGCGTTAGCGTCGAAGTCGGCGGCGCGCCCGCCGCCGGCGATCGCATCATGATTCGCACCGCGCGCGGTGCAGCGGCAACGCTGAAGACAGAGATTACCGATCCACAGTCAATCGCGATGGCATCGGCGACTCGCACGCGCGTCGATCTGAATAACCTCGGCAACGCAATCATCTCTCCGTCGTCGACAGTGGATGCGAGCGATGCCAACTTGTTGACCCCTGCGGTGATCGAGTTCCTCGACGCAACGACCTATTCGATTAACGGCGCAGGCAGCTTTGCCTACACGGACGGCGATCCCATCGTCATCAACGGGTCACAGATCACGATCACCGGCGTGCCGAACGCCGGGGACCGCTTCACGATCGAGCCGAACTTCGGTTCGACCGGCGACAACGCCAACGGTCTCCTGCTCGCCGATGTTCAGTCGGTCGACCTGCTCGATGGCGGGGTTGTGAGCATCAACGAGAACTATGGTCGGCTGGTTTCCGAGGTTGGTAGCACAACGAACCAGGTGATCGCCGGACTGGAAGCATCGCAGGCAATTCGCCGAAATGCGGAATCCGACGTTCTCGCCGTGTCGGGCGTAAACCTTGACGAAGAGGCTGCGCGACTCGTGCAGTTCCAGCAGGCCTACCAGGCCGCCGCACAGGCGATCAGCGTCGCGGCGACCCTTTTTGATACGGTCATCGGGATGACGCGTCGATGAGCCAGCGCATTTCAACACTGAGCAGCCTGCAGTCCTCGATCAGCCTGATGCAGCGCCTGCAGACATCGATCGATTTCACGGGCAAACAGATCGCGAGTGGTCGACGAATCCTGACGCCCGCAGATGACCCGATTTCGTCCGCGAGAGCGATCGAGCTTCGCGAGTCGCTCGCGCGCAACGAGCAATTCGATCGAAATTCGACCGTTGCAGTCAGTCGCCTAAGCCAGTCGGAAACGGCGCTGACGTCGGCGAACGACATCCTGCAGCGCATCCGCGTCCTGACTATCCAGGCGAACAACGCAACGCTCGGTAACGAGGCACGCAGCCAGATTGCCGTCGAAGTGCGCGCGCAGCTGAATCAGCTTGTCAATCTCGCGAACCAGAAAGACGGGAACGGCGCCTACATGTTTTCCGGGACCCGCGAGGCGGTCCAGCCGGTCAGCCAGTCCGGATCGACGTTTACTTACAACGGCGACGACGGGCAGCGACTGATACAGATCGGCGAAGGCCGGACGATTGCCGACGGTGATCCGGGCTCCGAGATTTTTTTCCGGATCCGTAACGGTAACGGCGTATTCAAGGCGACCTCGAATCTGGCCAACACTGGTTCCGGCGTGGTCGCAGATGGAAGCCTCGTCGACCCGACGCAGTACGATCGCGACGTGTACACGGTCAATTTCACTGCTGCGGACACTTACGAAGTCCGCGACTCAGCCTCGAATCTCGTGGCGAGCAATACGTTTACCCCGGGCGATACCATTGCCTTCCGCGGCATCGAGTTTACGCTGGATGGTGCGCCGGCACCCGGCGATGTCTTCGACGTCAATCCAAGCCGTTACCAGGACATGTTCTCTATGGTCAGCGACCTCGCGACGACGATCGAATCTTTTGTACGAGACGATTTGTCGCAGGCGCAGCTCAACAACGGCATGAACGAGGGCCTGCAAAACATCGACCAGGCGATTGGTTCGATACTCAATGCCCGCACGCAGATTGGCGCACGACTCGCTGTTATTGAAGAACAGGAGAACGCGAACGGAGCCAACGCAATTGCCTACCAGGAAACGCTGGCGCGCATTGAAGATCTTGACTATGCGGAAGCAATTTCGCGTTTGAGTCAGGAAACTGCCGTGCTTGAGGCGGCGCAGAAGTCTTTCCTTCGGGTTCAGGGCCTCTCCTTATTTAATTACTTGTGAGCGCGTCTGGCTTCTGTATGCGCCAGATCACAGTTTGAGAAAAAAGCGCTAAAGTTTTTCCGACGGTGTATTCACGCCCGATTCGTGCCAGAAATAATTTTCCGAAAAATCCTTAAGGTTTTCCGAGCGACTCCGATAACCACTCCGTAAGGCGAATTCAGATCACGCTATTTGAAGCGCTGATACAGGTTTCCGGCAGGCACATGCAGTCGGTTCAACTTTGGAAACTTTTAGGAGTTATAACGATGGCACTGACGATCAATACAAACGTCGCATCAATTAATGCGCAACGTAATTTGACGCAGTCGCAGAGCTTGCTCAACCAGTCACTCCAACGACTGTCGACCGGCCTGCGAATCAATAGCGCGAAGGATGACGCCGCTGGACTGGCGATTTCCGAGCGTTTCACCACGCAGATCCGCGGCCTCAACCAGGCGGCGCGAAACGCAAACGACGGTATTTCTCTCGCGCAGACCTCTGAAAGCGCGCTGTCAGAAGTATCAAACAACCTGCAGCGTATCCGTGAGCTGGCGATTCAGTCTGCTAACGCGACGAACTCGGCTTCTGACCGTGCCGCACTGAACAACGAAGTTCAGCAGCGTCTCGACGAAATCGATCGTATCGCGTCACAGACTTCGTTCAACGGTTTGAAGACGCTTGACGGTTCCTTCGGTTCTGCTTCGTTCCAGGTCGGCGCAAACGTCGGCGAAACGATTGCAGTGTCTCTGTCTCGCGGTGTTCGCACCGACCAGATCGGCCAGGTTGCACAGCGCACCGGTACTGCAGTAGACGGCGCAGGCTTTGCGGCCGGCGACTTCACGATCGCAGTCGGTTCTGGTTCTGCCGTCGAAATTGGCGCAGCCAGCGGCAGCGCACAGTCTGTCGTAGACGCGATCAACTCAGCCTCGGTTCCGGGCCTGACCGCAACGGCAGCCAACTCCGTTACATCTGTTGTTGGCGCTGTCGGTGGTACTGCA
>CAWUHY010000234.1:0-4656 GCA_963922215.1 uncultured Gammaproteobacteria bacterium
GCGCCACTACTTCAAGGCCGAAACCGTCGACTTCGCAAAGACTCTCGACGAAGCGCTCGCGGCGGCTGAGATCATCGCGCCGATCACGGTGGACGTGACGCAGGTCCTGAGCGACCTCGCGCACAACGACCAGAGCATTCTGTTCGAAGGCGCGCAGGGCACGTTCCTCGATATCGACCACGGCACATACCCCTTCGTCACCTCGTCGAACACCGTTGCAGCGGCAGCGAGTACCGGCACCGGCGTCGGGCCGCTGAACCTCGACTACATTCTTGGCATCGTCAAGGCCTACACGACACGTGTCGGCGCGGGTCCGTTTCCGACCGAACTCTTTGACGACCAGGGCGCACACATTGGCAAGGTTGGTGCCGAGTTTGGCGCGACCACGGGTCGTCCGCGTCGCGTTGGCTGGTTTGACGCGGTCGCGCTGCGCCGCTCGATCATCAATAGCAGCGTGTCAGGCCTGTGCGTGACGAAGCTCGACGTGCTGGACGAACTGGAAACGATCCAGATCTGCGTCGGCTACGAGATTGATGGGGAGCCGGTGTCCGGCGTGCCTGTCGTCGTGGACCGCTTCGCGGCCTGCAAGCCGGTCTACGAAGAATGGCCGGGCTGGCAAAGCGTGACTGTTGGCGCGAAGAGCCTCGACGAGCTGCCGGAGAAGGCGAAGTCCTATCTCCAGCGTATTGAAGAGTTGGCAGGCGTTCCCGTCGACATCATTTCGACCGGTCCGGATCGCGCCCAGACCATCATCAAACGGCATCCGTTCGAGTAAGCGTTCGCCGCTATCGCTTTCCGGCGAGCCGGGCAATCCGGCGCCGGAATCCTGCTGCGCCGAGCAGCAGGATTACGAACAGCGCCCAGCCACCGCCGCCACCACCGCCACCACCGCCGGTCGATTGCGTCGGCGCGGTCACAGTAATCGACACACTCGCCTGATCGCTGGCACCGCGCGGGTCCGTGACCGTGAGTTGGAACTGCAGCAGGGTATCGGCGCTCACCGTCGGTGCGGTGAACGCAGCCGTTTCCGATGCGGCTCCGTTGATACTGACAGACGGCCCGAGCGTCTGCGTCCAGGCGTAGCTCAGGCTGTCACCGTCCGGATCCGTGGATGCGGAACCACTCAGCGTGACCGCGGCACCGCTGGAGACGGTCTGCGAGGATCCTGCATTTGCGACAGGCGCTGCGTTCGCGCCGTCGCCGTCCTCGATCGTGACGGAATACACGCTATTGCTGCCGAGGCCGGCCCCGATCGGGTTCGACAGCGTCACCTCGAAAGTCTCATCGTTTTCGGCGGCACCGTCGTCGGCGACGTCCACGACAATGACGCGCGGCGTCGCATCGCCGTCCGGCCAGGTCAGCGTGCCACTTAAGTTTCCGCTGAAGTCTGTGCCGGCGTCGGCCGTCAGTCCCGTTACAGTAAAGTCCACCGACACGCTGCCGAGTGCTGAGCCCGAACGCTGGACGATCGCCGCGGCCGCGCCGAAAGGCAGGCGCTCCGCAACGTTGACGCCAGTGTCTGCAAATCCTAGCGATGCGGTCGCGCCGGCGTCGCCAACGAACAGGTTTGCCATCGCCGGAGCACTCAAGGTTGCGCCGCCTTGCGGGTTCTGGAGTCGCACGAAGAGCCGCTCCAGGCCTTCTGCTTCGGTGTCGCCCGTTGCGGTGACGGCGATCGTTTTGTCGGCGCCGTCGCCGTCTGCCCAGCTTAGCGTGCCACGTGCGATATCGACGTCCGCTCCATCGCCGCTCGCCGCGAGTATTTCGTAGTCGACTGACACTGCGCCGGTCGATCCGCCGACACGAGTCACCGTCAGGGCCGAGCTGGAAGATTCCTCAACCGCGAAGGAGTTGCCGCTGAACGAGAGCGTTCCGAACTGCACCGCCAGGGATTCGTCGCGGATCAGGTAGAGACCGCTGTCGATATCACTGACCCCGATGAGCCCGCTCGGGAAAAACGGGTAGGCGCCCCAGGCACCGTTAAACACGCTGCCGGCGGTGAACGGGTAGGTGTCGAGGAAGCCCACGCGCATCGGGGTTGCAGCGTTCGTAATGTCGAGGATCGTAAGACCGTCCGTGTAGTGGGACATGTAGTAACGATTGCCGCGAACAAAGCCATTGTGGTCGATCGCCGTCGTGTCGCTTTGCCAACCGGCGAGTGCTGTCGGGCTCGTCAAGTCGCTGATGTCGAAGGATCGCAGCGTCGTGCGCGAGACCCTGCCGTTTCGCTCGTCGAGTTCGTCCTGCACGAAGACGACCATGCCGTCTTCCGTTGCCCAACCCGAATGGGTGTAGGACGAAAACGAGTAGGGCGTGCGGCTCAGGCGGACCGGTGACGACGGATCGGTAACATCCCAGAGATCGAACGTGTCTTCATTGAAGTCGAAGAGCACTTCGCAATGATCGGTCGCATTTGGACATTGCGACGTGCGGCTGTCTCGAATAATCATCGACGCAGCATCGTGCATGTAGCAGCCGCGTACACCGCAACCGGACAAGCCCGGCGCGGCAGCGAGAGACGGTGCTTCGGCGTTCGCGAGACTGTAGCTGCGCAGGCGGCCCGTTCCCGTGCTGGCACCGGCGATGATCAGCGCCGGCGTTTTCTCGACCAGCGGAAGGCCGGTGGCGTAGTCGGTGTTCAGCGAGAAGACGTTGTGGGATTGCGCAAAATCGCTCGCGAATTCCACGCGTCGAATCCGGTGTGGCAGCTCACTCAGATCGATAACAAACAGGCCGTCACCGACGCCGTCGGTTGTGACATAGGCATAGGCGATGAAGCGCCCCGCCGTGGCGTCGTAGCGCTGGTAGACCTTCACGTCGCGCCAGACTGTGGGCTGGCCGTCGACGAAACCGATTTCGACGGGGTTCTCAGAATCACTGACATCGAACACGGCGGCGCCGATGTCGTAGCTGATGATCACGTACTCGCGGTCGGTATTGAGGTCGACGAAGCCCCAGATGTCGGCACCGGCACGCGGCGTGGCGCTGACGCTGCCGAGCGGCACGTGTGCGACGAGATCGATATTGCTGCAGTCGAGACCGTTGACCTGCCCGGACGTGCAGGGCGCTGCCGCGAGTCCCTTGCGCAGCCGCGCACGTTCGCTGAGCATTTTTTGCGTCTGCAAAGCGGCGTCTGAACGTGCTTTCGTGTCCGACACGACGTGAAACCCCATCGCTGAGAGCGTTTCGCGGAACTCTGCGGGCACGCCGGTCAGCGTAGTCGTTTCGCCGGTTTGTTTGCCGGTCGCAAGATCGTAGCCGCCGGAGATCGGAACCTGGCCCGCGATGATTGAGAAGAGGGTGTTCGGGTCAGACAGCTCGAAGCGTCCCACGCCCAAACGAATCTCTCCGCCTTTGCCCGCCTGCGACAGGGCATAGTCGATGCTGCGACACGCCGAAACCGCGCATGCGCCGGTATCCGCTCCCGACTCGGACACATACACGGGATTCGGGTCATCGGCGTTGGCTGCTGCCGCACACAGCGTCAACAGCGCAGTCAATCGAATGGAATCGAGCAAAGTCTTTCGCGTTGCCAATGTTTTTCTCCCTGAACAAGTTGGCATTAATCCCCAACTGCCTGACAATCCGCGATCCTTTCCGAGACTGCATGAGACAGGTTGTGGGGAAAGAATACACCCTTGAGTTCCGGGCGGGCGAGACCGCTCTCAAACAAATTCGTGAGAACGGATTTTCTGCGCAACAGATCGGCACGCTGGCCGGCGCGTCAGGAGGCGCCAAATGGCTGATCCTGAGCCAGCTTGACCGGGTTGTCGTCGAGTCCGTACTCCCGCAACTTCGCGCACCGGTGTACACCATTGGTTCATCGATCGGCGGCTGGCGATTCGCATGTTATGCACAAAAGGATCCGCTCGCCGCGATCGACCGATTCGAAGAGGCTTATCTGTCCCAGACCTATTCCGAGAAGCCTGACCGACACGAAATCACAGCGAAAAGCATCGAGATCCTCGACGAGTTGCTGGGCGAAACAGGCGCCGAGGACGTCCTGTCGCATCCCGTTCTGCGGACGAACATCATGACCGTGCGCAGCCGTGGCTTGCTGCGCTACGAATCAGCCGCAGCCCTCGGTCCCGCATTGCTGCTCGCCGCTACGTCGAACGCGATCAGCCGACGCTCCCTGGGCTGGTTCTTCGAGCGTGCATTGTTTTACGACCCGCGCGACCTCCCGCCGTTTTTCGATATCGACGGCTTTCCGATTCAGCACGTGCCGCTCACGCCCGACAATTTGAAGCCCGCCGTGCTTGCGACCGGTTCGATCCCGCTGGTCCTGTCCGGCGTGCCGGACATCGCCGGTGCGACGCCTGGTATGTACCGGGACGGTGGCGTGATCGACTACCACCTCGACCTCCCGCACGCGAATGACGGCCGCCTGTGCCTGTACCTGCATTTCATCAATCGCATCATCCCCGGCTGGTTCGACAAGGCCATTCGCAGCCGCGAGCCAAGCCCGCAACATGTGAAAAACACGGTATTGATCTGTCCGTCGGAGTCGTTCGTGGCGTCGCTGCCGAACGGCAAGATTCCGGATCGCAAAGCCTTCCGCGCCTACGATCCCGACACGCGGGAGAAAAACTGGACGATCGACGTCGACCGCTGCAGGGAGATGGCTGAAGAGCTCAAGGACGTACTGGACAACGA
>CAWUHY010000235.1:0-4634 GCA_963922215.1 uncultured Gammaproteobacteria bacterium
GGCTGCTCCCGCTCGCGCTGCACAGGGCCCGCGCGCCGAGTTCGCAGATTACGAGCGACCTCAACTCCATCCGCCTCCGCGCCGGTGACGTCCTGCTGGTCCAGGGTGCTCGCGAGGCAATCACGCGCCTGAAGGACAGCGGCACGATGCTCGTCCTCGACGGCACGACCGACCTGCCCCATACGCAAAAAGCAAAGCGCGCACTCAGCATCATGGCAGGGGTTGTCGCTGCTGCAGCGTTCGGCATCCTGCCGATTTCAGTCGCCGCGGTGCTCGGTCTCGGGTTGATGATCGCGACGGGCTGCTTGCCGTGGCGGGACGCGACTGCAGCGCTGTCGGTTCCGGTCATCATGATTATCGTGACATCGCTCGCGCTCGGTAAGGCGCTGATCGGCACGGGCATGGCGGACTTCCTTGCTTTGAATTTCGTCAGCGCAACGTCCGTGCTGCCGGTGCCCTACATCCTGAGCGCGTTCCTGCTGCTGATGGCGATACTGACGAACATCGTGTCGAACAACGCAGCCGCGGTCATCGGTACGCCGATCGCGATCAGCATCGCCGCACAGCTCGGCGTCAGTCCGGATCCGTTCATCCTGGCCGTGCTGTTCGGTGCGAACATGAGCTTCGCCACGCCCTACGGCTACCAGACGAATCTGTTGATCCTGTCGGCGGGCGGTTACAAGTTCAGCGACTTCCTCCGCGTCGGCATCCCGCTGACGATCGTCATGTGGGTCGGCTTCAGTATCCTGCTGCCGATGATGTACCTGTAGCATGCCGGGAGGCTCTCAGCGCATGCCGCTTGACCCTGCTCCCGGCAGCCGGTACAAAGCGGCCATGGACTTTCTCGCTTTGAGCATCTGGTGGTGGCAACCCTCTTGAGGAGATGGGTGGCTAGCTCGTAGCTCGGCGAAACGTTAAAACCAGCCCGTCTCCGCCCATGCGGGGACGGGTTTTTTTTTGGCAGATGATATGCAGGCACCGTTCGACATTGCAGCAGACCTCGATACACCGGTCTCGGCTTATCTGAAACTCGAAGCGCTGAAGCCGCGCTTCCTGCTCGAGAGTGTCGAGGGCGGAGAGCGTCTGGCGCGCTATTCCTTCCTGGGCTTCGGTGACGCATTCGAGGTGCGCATGTCGGCCGACGGGCTCACGATCGGCGACAAGACGCATCCGCGCCCTGAATCTCAGGCGGAGTATCTCGCCGCGCTTCGTCAAGCGATGGAGCAGGTGCCGCAGCCGCTGCCCGACGTCGCGGACGTGCCGTTCACGGGCGGCCTCGTCGGCGTGTCAGGCTATGACGTCGTGCGCCTGTTCGAGTCGCTGCCGACGCTTGTCGAAAAGCAGACTGGCATTCCCGATGCGGCCTTCGTCGCGCCGGAGTCGCTGCTGGTCTTCGACCACCTGACGCGCCGCGTCGCCCTGCTGCACGCCGGCAGCGAGGACGCACGCAGCAAGCTTCGCGCCGAGGTCATTCGCCTGCTGAGCGGTCCCGTCCCCTCAGCGCCGCCGAATGTCTCGGTGTCCGACACGACGGCGAGTTTTTCTGAGGACGACTTCTGCGACCGCGTCCGCGCGTGCAAGGACTACATCACCGCCGGCGACATCTACCAGATCGTCCTGTCCGTCCTGTTCCGCGGCCGTACGAACGTCCCCGCTTTCCAGGTCTATCGTGCGATGCGGCTGATCAACCCGTCGCCCTACATGTTCTTCTTCCAGTTCGACGACCTCGCTGTCGTCGGCTCCTCGCCTGAGGCACTCGTGCGACTGCATGACCGGACCGCATCGCTGCGGCCGATTGCCGGCACGCTGCCGCGCGGCGCAACGCCTGAGGAAGATGTCGAGAACGAGACGACACTGCTCGCCGACCCGAAAGAGGCTGCCGAGCACGTGATGCTCGTGGACCTCGCGCGCAACGATCTCGGTCGCGTTGCGAAGGCCGGCAGCGTCCGCGTCGATCCGTATCGTTCGATCGAACGCTACAGCCACGTCATGCACATCGTCAGCGGCGTGCAGGGCGAGCTTGACGAACGCTACGACCAGTTCGATCTGTTCGCCGCGAGTTTCCCGGCGGGCACGCTCGTCGGCGCGCCGAAGGTCCGGGCGATGGAGATCATCGAGGAAATGGAGGCGGTCGGCCGCGGGCTCTATGCCGGAACGGCCGGCTACTTCGGCAACCGTGGGGACATGGACCAGGCGATCACGATCCGCACACTGGTCTTTTCCGGTGACGAGTTCAGCTTCCAGGCCGGTGCCGGTATCGTTGCCGATTCGGTCCCGACAAAGGAGTACCAGGAGGTGCTGGCGAAAAGTGCAATCCTGAGGCGAGCATTGGAGATGGCGGGAGGTGAGCTGTGAGCGCGCTGCCGTCCGTCGCCGAGTCGATCGGGGCAACGACCGATGAGTTTGCGAACGTGCGCATCCTGCTCATCGACAACTACGATTCCTTTACCTACAACCTCGTCCAGGCCTTCGCTGCGATGGGCGCCGAGGTACTCGTCTATCGCAATGACGAGATCACCGTGGACGAAGCGAGAAAACTCGAGCCGACGCATCTCGTGATTTCACCGGGGCCGGGAAGGCCCGACGACGCCGGCGTCTCGCTCGCAATGATCGCGGCGTTCGAGAAGTCCGTGCCTGTCCTCGGGGTGTGCCTGGGCCACCAGTGCCTGGTGCAGCACTTTGGCGGCGAAATCGTGCAGGCGGAGAGGCTGATGCACGGCAAGACTTCGGCGATACGACACGACGGCAAGACGATCTTCGAGGGCCTGAGCGAGAACGCGGAGGTTGGACGCTACCATTCGCTCTGCGCCATCGCGGATGACCTGCCGCCGGATCTTGCGCTAACGGCTGAGACCGAGCGCGGCGAAGTCATGGGCGTGCGCCACCGAAGCCTGCCGATCGAAGGCGTGCAGTTCCATCCGGAGAGCGTCCTGACCCCGGAGGGCAATCGCCTGATGGCCAACTTCCTGCGGATGTCGTCATGACGAAAGAATACAGTTCGATGCTCGACCGCCTGCTCGACGGGCAGGACCTTGACGAGGACGAGGCGTACAAGCTGATGAACCGCCTCGCCGTCGGCGACATGCCGCCGGCGCTGGCCGGTGCGCTGCTCGCGGGCCTGCGTGCGAAGGGTGAGACACCGGCAGAAATTCGCGGCTTCGCGACCGCCATGCGCGAGCTCAGCGTTGATCCACAAATTCCCGACGGTAAGCCGACCGTCGACACGGTCGGCACCGGCGGTGACGGCTCCGGCAGCCTGAATCTCTCGACCGGAACCGGCCTCCTGGCCGCCGCCGCGGGTTCGCGCGTCGTCAAACACGGCAACCGCTCCGTCTCCAGCCGCTCCGGAAGTGCCGACATGCTCGAGTGCCTCGGTATGCCGTTGCCGCTCAACGGAGAAGCGGCCGCAGACTGTCTTGAAGCAACCGGCTTTACGTTCCTGTTCGCGCCGGCCTATCACCCGGCGATGAAAGCTGTCGTGCCCGTACGTGGCGCGCTCGCCGTGCGCACGGTGTTCAACATGCTCGGGCCACTGACGAACCCGGCGGCTCCGCCCTACCAGCTCATCGGCGCTTGGAGCGAACCGGCGGCAAGGCTGATGGCAGAAGCGCTGGCCGGGATGCCGATTGAACGCGCCTTCGTCGTGCACGGAGCGCCCGGCTGGGACGAGGCGACTCCCGCGGGAGACTTCCTGCTGCTGGACGTGACGCCGGGCAAGGTAACGGAGCAGCAGCGTTCACCCGAGACCTACGGCCTCGCGCGCTGCATGCCGGAGGATCTTGCCGGCGGCGACGCGGAGCACAACGCCGCTGAGCTTAAAAAGGTGTTCACCGGTGCTGACAAGGGCGCGCACCGGGATGCGCTGCTGATGGGTACGTCGCTGGTCCTCGAAGTCCAGGGTGCCGCATCTGACCCGAAAGACGGCGTTGCACAGGCCGCGCGAGCGCTGGACGAAGGTCGCGGCGAAGAACTCCTCACAAAGCTCGCGAAGCACTTCGAGGCGTCATGACGGATTTCCTGCTCGAGATGGCGGCGGCAAGCGCCGAGCGCGCGGCAAGTGCGCCGACGTTTAAGGACAACGAGCTCGATCGCCCCGTCGTCCCGCTGCCCGACCGGGCCTTCGGTGTCATCGCAGAGATCAAGCAGCGTTCGCCGGCTGAAGGGAAGCTTGCGGACATCGATTCCGATCGCGTGTCGCGGGCGCGAGCCTATGCCGGTGCTTCCGCCATCTCCGTGCTCACAGAGCCGTCCCGCTTCGACGGCGATCTCGCTCACCTGACGGAAGTGGCAATGGCCTGTCCGGACGTGCCGGTCATGCGCAAGGATTTTCTCGTCGCGCCGGCGCAGGTCGTCGAGGCGCGTCACGCCGGCGCGAGCGGCGTGCTGCTGATCACGGCGATGCTCGACGATGCGACGCTTTTGAGCATGCTCGACTGCGCGTTCGAGCATGACATGTTCGTCTTACTCGAGGCCTTCGACGAAGAAGACCTGGCTCGCGCGAAGCGCCTTCGAGCGAGCGACTTCGACATGGCAGAGCAACGCCGCCTGCTGTTCGGCGTGAACACTCGCAACCTGCGCACGCTCGCTGTGGACCCCGACCGGCTCGAACACCTGAAAGGCAAACTGCCCGAGGG
>CAWUHY010000236.1:0-4627 GCA_963922215.1 uncultured Gammaproteobacteria bacterium
CCGGCTGGACGGCGCTCGACTGAATATCCTCGCCACGCTGAAGGCCGCGGTGCCGTGGCAGACGTTACGTGAAAAGGAAGGTCATTCCGGCGTGAGCCGGGTGTCACTGCGACCCCAGGATCTGCATGTCACACGTTTTAAAGATCGCGTCGAGACGACGACCATCTTCGCCGTCGACGCGTCCGGCTCGCAGGCCGCACAGCGCCTGAACGAGGTGAAGGGTGCGATCGAACTGTTGCTGAATGACTGCTACGTACGTCGCGACCAGGTTGCACTCGTTGCGTTCCGGAAAGACGCAGCAGAAGTCTTGCTGGAACCAACCCGGGCGCTCGCCCGCGTCAAGAAATCACTGCGCGCACTGCCCGGCGGTGGCGGCACGCCGCTGTCGTCCGGTCTGGAGACCGCCCGCGCACTCGCGCTGTCCGTCAGCCGGCAGGGCCGGATACCGGCGATCGTCCTGATGACGGATGGACGCGCAAACGTTGCTGCGGACGCAAGTCACGGCGCCGAGCGCGCCGAATCGGATGCGCGTCGCTCCGCATCGCTGCTGCGCCAGGAAGGTCTGAACTGCATCCTCGTGGACACGTCACGGCGCCCGCGGCCGCGTGCGAAATCCCTTGCCGATGCGATGGGTGCGCGATACGTCCCGTTACCGAATGCGCGTGCCGAGGCGATCTCAGGCACCGTGCAGCGGGAGCTGCACCGATGAGCGCCGTGCGCGATGACTCGTTCGATCGCGGGATCTCGTCGATTCCCTCCGACTGGCCGAACCGCGACTTCAGTCACTCGGTCGACAGCGGCGGCACACGCTGGCACTACCAGCGGAGTGGCGACGGAGAGACTTTGTTGCTACTGCACGGCACCGCCGCATCGACGCACACCTGGCGCGACATGCTGCGGCCGCTCGCAAAACGCTACGACGTCATCGGGCTGGATCTGCCAGGTCACGCGTTCACGAGCCGACTCCCGGACGGGTCGATGTCCTTGCCCGCAATCAGTTCAGCGGTCGCGACACTGTTACGCGACCTCGATGCAAAGCCCGACTACATCGTTGCGCATTCGGCCGGAGCGGCCGTCGGCCTCAATCTCGCGTCGCAACTCGACAGTGTCTCGGCTCTCGTCGGCGTCAATGCGGCCTTGCTTCCTTTCGGCGGCGCGATGCGCCATCTCTTCGCGCCGATGGCGCATTTCTTCGCGAGCACGCGACTGATGCCGCGCATGCTGGCGCGTCGTGCTGCGCAGGAGAGTGCGGTACGTCGTGTGCTCGAAGGCACGGGTTCGTCGCTCGACGCTGAAGGACTGTCTTATTACCAGCGTCTGTTTCAGCGCGAGGAACATATCGCGGCCGTGCTCGAGATGATGGCGAGCTGGGACCTCACGGCGCTTCTCGATTCGATGGACGCGAGCGAGCTGCCCGTCCTTTTGCTCGCAGGGGCGAAAGACAAGGCGGTCAGTCCGCGTGAGGCACACAGACTTGCCGAACGCTTTGCGACTTTCGAGGTTGCAGATCTCGACGGTCTCGGCCATCTCGCGCATGAAGAACGACCTGACCTCGTGCTCGATGCCGTCCAACACTTCCTGGAGTCGCTCGCATGATCGATGCGAAGCTCGAACATCCGCAGCGCCGGATCCTGAACGACGAAGTCCATGCCCGTCCGCCCGACAGTATCGGAACGCCGGCATCGGTTTCCTACTTCGCGCGACGGCCGTCTGATCAGCAGTCGCCGGGGACCGGCAACCTCGCCCGACTGCTCGAGCAATTCGGGCAGCAGGGGCCGGAACGCGAGTCGAAACATCACACGGCAACGGTCGATTCTGCGCACCTCAGGTGGGAGCGACACACCGAATACAGCCGCTACACGCTCGTCCGCGACGGCGCGTCGAAAACGCCGTTCGCCGACATGCCGAGCGATGTGCTGCCGGACGACTGGGTCAACGAACTCGAGGGTGAAATCCTCGTCGCGGTTCACGCGCTCGTCATCTCGCTGGACGACTATTCCGCCAACATCGAGACGATCAGCCGCGACTACTTCGACGGCAATATGCTGATCGGCTCGGTGATCGCCGACGGTCGCGGGGTCGCACTGACGGACCTTCGCATTCATGGGGACGGCTACAGCCGCATCCTGCTCGTCAATCTCGATATGAACGCCGAGCAGACCGGCCGTCTGCTGCAGCGACTGCTTGAGATCGAGACCTACCGGATCATGGCGCTGCTCGCCCTGCCGGTTGCGCAACGCCTGTCGCCGGAGCTCGACAAAGACGAAGAGAAGCTTGAGGAGATCGGCAGCGCGCTGTTGTCCGCAGCGGAAAACCAGGAGCAGATCCTGCTCGGTGGCCTGAGCGAGCTGTCGGCAACTACGCAGCACCGGCACCTCGAAAGCAACTACCGCTTTGCAGCCGCCGATGCCTATTACGAAATCGTGCTGCAGCGCATCACCGAGCTGCGCGAAGAACGCATCCTCGGGCTGCAGACTTTCGAGGAATTCACGACGCGTCGACTGACGCCGGCCGTCCGCACCTACCGCGCGGTCGCGCGCCGCCAGCAAAGCGTGCTCGAGCAGATCGCACGCGCGACGAAACTCCTGTCGACGCGGATCGACGTCACGCGCCAACGCCAGAACCAGTCGCTCCTCGAATCGATGAACCGCCGCGTTCGCGCCCAGCTGCGCATGCAGGCGACCGTTGAAGGCCTGTCCGTCGCCGCTGTGACCTACTACGTCAGCGGGCTGGTCAACATCCTCGCGAAAAGCGGCGCCGAGGCGGGCCTGCCGATCAATGCGACGGTCGTGACCGGTGTTAGTATTCCCTTCATCGCCGCGACGGTTTATTCCGGCGTGCGACGGATGCGCAGGAAAATTTCAGCGGAGGAAGGCGAGTAGCGCGACGATGTATGCGAAGAATCTCAAAGCGACCTTGAAACGGGATGCCGACAGGACGGACTGTCGACAGATCCTGAAGACGGGCTCGCATTCTTTCTATGCTGCGTCGCTCTTGCTGCCGGATGCCTATTGCGAGCCGATCACGGCTTTGTATGCGTTCTGCCGCGTTGCCGACGACGCCGTCGATCTCGCGGACGATCCAGAGCGCGGACTTCAATCCGTCAGCCGACGGCTCGACGCCGTCTATGCAAACACTCCGGAAGACTCGCCCGTCGACCGCTCCTTTGCCGAGATCGTGCACCGCTACCGCATCCCGCGCGAACTGCCGGACGCATTGCTCGAAGGCTTTGCCTGGGATGTCGAGATGCGCCAGTACGCGACGCTGTCCGACACCTACGCCTATTGCACGCGCGTTGCCGGCACCGTCGGCGTCATGCTCGCGATGCTGCTCGGCATTCGCGACCGGGAAATCCTGTCGCGCGCCTGCGATCTCGGCGTCGCAATGCAGCTCACGAACATCGCGCGCGATGTCGGCGAAGATGCACGCAACGGGCGACTCTACCTGCCACACGAACTGCTGATTCAAAACGGTGTTGACATCGACGCGTTCATGGCACGGCCTGAAGCGAGCGACGGGATTGCCGCGACGCTGAATGAGCTGCTCGCGATCGCGGACACACACTATCAGCGCGCCGAATGGGGCATCAGCCGCTTGCCGTTCTCCGTGCGCCCCGGGATCTTCGCAGCGCGTTTCGTCTACGCCGAGATCGGTCGGGAAGTCGAGCGCAACGACTACGACTCCATCTCCCAGCGGGCTTACGTCAACAAGCGGCGCAAGATTCGGCTGTTGGGCCGGTCGATCCGGCGCGCGCTACAGTCGCACCGGCACGAGCCTGCGCCGCCGCTGCGCGAGACGCTGTTTCTCCTGGAAGCTGTGCAGAACGCCTGACAGTGGATCTCGCCGCGCTCAAGTTGCTGCTGTTTTTCCTGCCGTTTCTTGCGATCGCGATCTGGCAGTACATCAGCGTCTCGAAGTCTTTGAAGGACGAGCGCGAGGGCGACTGACCGCTATCGGCCGCGCCGCCGCGGCATTCGAAACGGCAGCAGCATCCTTACCCAGCGTTTTTCGAATCGTTGCATGTCGAGGTACTCGTGCATGACCGCACCGCGATTCGTTTCCAGCAGCGAGCGCGTATAGAAGGGTGTGTCCTCGAGGTCGCGAATATTCGTCGGCGGCGCGTCAGTATGCGCGAGTCGCCGGACGCGCCACAGACCGGAGGGCAGGGCAGTCGCCGGAACGACCGGTCGATTCTCGTGTGTTCCGTCGCCCGCAAAATTCAAATGCGTGCCGCGCTCGTCGCCATTGCGCGTCACGATGTTGTAGCGAATGTCGACGGCACTGCCGCGCTCGCCGCGGCTCCAGCTCCAGGAGCGGAAGTCGGCTTCGAGCGGACGGGCGCCGTGGTTCGTGTCGAAGTAGCCCGAACCATCCCATCTTAAGTTTGGCGCATCGAACTCGACCGAGACGTCGGCACGCGGCGCATACGGCTGCCAGATGTGCTGCGCCTCGTCGTCGAGCGCGAATGCCGTCGTGTTCGAGATCGCGGGCGTCAGCCGGATCGAACCGCGCACCGCGGTCAGAAACGGCATCGAGCGCTCGTCGATATCGATTCGGAGCGCGTTGCCGTCCCAGTTGAGTTGGCTGGGACCGACCGCGAATGTCGCGTGATCGCGGGCGAGGGCGC
>CAWUHY010000237.1:0-4606 GCA_963922215.1 uncultured Gammaproteobacteria bacterium
CGGGTTCACCGTGCGAAACTCCGGTGGCACCTTCGCCGTCAGCGGCGACACGAAAGCCAATGAAACACTCTGGCCTGCGCTCAATGCTGTCGATGACCTTCGCGTCCTCGTGATCGAAGTGTCGTTCCCCGATGAGCTCGAGTCGCTCGCGACCGAGTCCGGCCACTACTGCCCGAAGACCATGACCCGGGACCTGAAGCGCCTGCGGCACAAGCCGGACATCTGGCTGACCGGCATGAAGCCGGGCACCGAGCAGCAGATTCTCGAGCAGGTCATTCGTTCCGCGCCGGAACAAAAAATCCAGATGCTCTCCCGCGGCACCGTTCTCACGGTCTGACCGACGCTTTTACCACCGACGAGTCGTCCTGATAGACTTCGCAGCCTGAACTGACAGTCTGCGATAGCGAATTCTATGTTTGAGAACCTCACCGGCCGCCTGAGCGAAGCGGCCCGCAAGCTTGGTGGCCAGGCCCGGCTCACCGAAGCCAACATCAAGGACACGCTGCGCGAAGTTCGTCTGAGCCTGCTCGAGGCCGACGTCGCGCTGCCGGTCGTGAAGTCCTTCATCGAGCGCGTGCGGGAAAAGGCGCTCGGCGAGGAAGTGATGAAGAGCCTGACGCCGGGACAGGCGCTGGTGAAGATCATTCACCAGGAGCTCGTCGAAATTCTCGGCGGCGACAATGTCCCGCTGGATTTTCGGGCACAGCCGCCGGTCGTCATTCTTCTCGCCGGCCTGCAGGGCGCCGGTAAGACGACGACCGCAGCGAAGCTCGCGAAGCGACTGAAGGAAAAAGACAAGAAGCGCGTCATGCTCGTCAGCGCCGACGTTTACCGGCCCGCGGCCATCCTGCAGCTCGAAACGCTCGCGAAAGAAGTCGACGTCATGCACAGCGCGAGCAGCGCGGACGAAAAGCCGCTAAAAATCGCGAAGCGTGCGCACGACGAAGCCAAAAAGTCGCATGCGGACGTGCTGATCGTTGACACCGCCGGTCGCTTGCACGTGGACGGCGACATGATGGGCGAGGTCCAGGCACTGCAGAAGGAGCTGTCGCCGAACGAAACACTGTTCGTCGTCGACAGCATGGCCGGACAGGACGCCGTCAATGCAGCGAGCGCGTTCGGCAAGAGCCTGGATCTGACCGGCGTCATCCTGACAAAGGCAGACGGCGACGCGAAGGGCGGTGTCGCGCTGTCGGTCCGCGAGATTACGGGCAAGCCGATCCGCTTCCTCGGTGTCGGCGAGAAAGTCGATGCGCTCGAGGCATTTCACCCGGAGCGCATGGCATCGCGCATCCTGGGCATGGGCGACGTCCTGACGCTCGTCGAGGAGATCGAGGAGAAGGTCAACCGCGACAAGGCCGACAAGCTGGCGAAAAAGCTCAAGTCGGGCCGCGGGTTCGATCTTGGTGATATGCGCGACCAGCTTGAACAGATGCAGAACATGGGCGGCCTTGGGGCTATGCTGGACAAGCTACCGATCCCGGGCAACGTCAATCCGGCCGCGCTGAAAAACGGTATGGACGACCGCCAGCTCAAGCGCCAGATCGCCATCATCTGCTCGATGACACCCGCCGAAAGGCGCTTTCCGAAGACAATCAACGGTTCCCGGAAGAAGCGCATCGCGGCCGGTGCCGGATTGAGCATCCAGGACGTCAATCGCCTGTTGAAGCAGCACATGCAGATGGAGCGGATGATGAAGAAAATGAAGAAAGGCGGCATGAAGAAAATGATGCGCGGCCTGCAGGGCGGGGGAATGCCGCCGGGGCTGCGCTGACTCGGCCGCCAAGCTACGGAAATTCAAAGGGATTTTCCTTCGAAAATCGCTTCACTTTTGGGCACGAATCGGTACAATGCGCGGTCTGCTCGGGCCGTAGCCCGCGAACGGGCTCGTCTGCCCTTAACAAACAAACGGAATCAAGATGGTTAGTATTCGCCTTTCTCGCGCTGGCGCGAAGAAGCGTCCTTTTTATCACCTCGTGGTAACGGACAGCCGCAACCGCCGCGACGGTCGCTATATCGAACGCCTCGGGTTTTTTAATCCGGTTGGCAAAGATCATGAAGAAAATCTGCGCATCGATCTCGAGCGCGTGGATTACTGGATTGGCCAGGGCGCCAAGCCGTCAGAGCGCGTCTCAGCGCTGTTGAAGACGCACCGCAAGGCAGCCGCAGCTGGCTGAAGGTCTTTTTCTCAGGTCGAGGCCTGAATGAAGGAAGACACCTCAGAGTGGATACTCATGGGCCGCATTGTCGGCCTTTTCGGTGTCAGGGGCTGGGTCAAAGTGTTTTCGTACACCGACCCGCGCCACGCGATACTGGACTATCCGGTCTGGAGGATGGGACCGAACCGCCAAGCGGCGACGGTCCTCGACGGAAAACGTCAGGGCAAGGGCATTATCGCGCTGCTCGACGAAACGGAAAGCCGCGACGATGCGGCACGCTGGGTCGGACAGGACATTGCGATCGCGCGAGACGAACTGCCCGAGCCGGACGAAGGACAGTATTACTGGTCAGATCTTGTGGATCTGACCGTACGAAGAGCGAACGGTGAGTCAATTGGCCGGGTTGCGTCTCTGCTGGAGACAGGAGCCCACGATGTGCTCGTAGTGAAGGGCGACATCGAGCGATTGATCCCGTTCAAAATGAACGACACGATTCTCGCCGTGGATTTGGACGGCGGCGAGATCACCGTCGACTGGGACTGGGACTGATGCGCATTGGCGTCATCACGTTGTTCCCGGACGCGGTCCGAGCTGTTGGCACCTACGGTGTCATTGGCCGGGCGATCGAGGCAGGGCAGGTTGTCCTGGACGTCGAGAACCCGAGAGACCACGCGACGGACACGCACCGGACGGTGGACGACCGGCCTTACGGCGGCGGACCCGGAATGGTGATGAAGATCGAACCGCTGGAGGCGGCGCTAGCAGCGCTTAAATCCAGGCTGGGGACAGATCTTCCGGTCGTGCTGTTAAGCCCTGCGGGGCAGCGGTTCGACCAGGCGTCGGCAGGTACGATGGCGCGCGGCGACGGGTTTATTCTCGTGGCGGGGCGCTACGAAGGAATCGACGAGCGCTTCACCGAGGCACGCGTCGATGCCGAACTGTCGATCGGGGACTTTGTCGTCTCCGGCGGCGAGATCCCGGCAATGGCCGTGATCGACGCGGTGGTTCGGTTGTTGCCCGGCGTGCTGGGTGACGCGGAATCGGCGGAGCAGGACTCGTTCGCGGACGGTCTGCTGGATTGCCCGCACTACACGCGGCCGGAAGTGATTGGTGAGCGACGGGTCCCGGAGGTGTTGACTTCCGGCGATCACGCAGCGATTGATCGCTGGCGGTTGAAGCAGGCGCTGGGACGCACGTTTGAACGGCGCCCGGACCTGATTGACAGACAGGAATTGACGGACACGCAACGGAAGTTGCTTGACGAATATTTAGATGAGCGAGATTAGACGTCGCTCGTAACACCAGGCGAGAGGCCTGCAGGTAGAGAACGATGAGCAAATTAATTGAAGCGATCGAACAGGAACAGATGGACAAGGACATCCCGGCGTTTGCGCCCGGCGATACGGTCATCGTCCAGGTCAAGGTGAAAGAAGGCCAGCGCGAGCGTCTCCAGGCTTTCGAAGGTGTCGTCATTGCCAAGCGCAATCGCGGACTGAACTCGTCTTTCACCGTGCGCAAGATTTCACACGGCGAAGGCGTCGAGCGTGTCTTCCAGACGTACAGCCCGACGGTCGACTCAGTCGCAGTCAAACGTCGCGGCGATGTCCGTCGTGCCAAGCTGTACTACCTTCGCGGTCGTACGGGTAAGGCGGCCCGCATCAAGGAAAAAATCTAGACCGTCATTCGGTCTGGTGCCGCGCTTCTTTAAAAGCGCGACAAACGGTTACGAATTGCCCTTTGCCGTGTGTGTACACTGCGGGGCACGTAACCGTTTTTTCGTTGGCCCGGACAGAGTCCCACGGCGAATCCGGCACTAATGAGGTTCGACCTGTGCGTTATTTTCGACTGATTATCTTGTCTGCCTGTGTTGCGCTCAGCGGCTGCGCGTCGCTCGTCTCATCCGCAGCGACCGGTCTTGCGGACAATCTTTCTGTTGCGATTCTGAACCAGGACGATCCGGAGATCGTTCGGGCGGGCGCACCGTCCTACCTGCTGCTGATCGACAGCTTTATTGAAGGAGATCCGGAGAACGCCGACGTCCTCGCCGCAGGTGCGGATCTCTACGCCTCTTACGGAGCTGTTTTTGCAGTCGATCCGATACGCTCGCAGCGTCTGACGCAGCGGGCTCGCCGCTATGCGCTCAAAGCGATGTGCGTCGAGTACGAGCCGTCCTGCGACTGGCACACGATCAACTACAACGCGTTTGTCAAAACCCTGGGCGGGATCGACGAAAACCAGGCCCCGTACGTCTACACCTACGGACTTGCGACGCTCGCCTACCTGCGAGCGCACAGCGACGACTGGGACTCGCTGGCATTCCTGCCTCAGGTTGAAGCCCTGTTCGGCCGATACCTGGAACTCGTGGGTGATGACGCAGAGCCCGCTGTGCATACCTACATGGGTATTCTGCTGACCCTGCGCCCGCCGGCGCTCGGCGGCAAGCCGGA
>CAWUHY010000238.1:0-4599 GCA_963922215.1 uncultured Gammaproteobacteria bacterium
GCGAGCGGCCTGCCCTAGATCACACGGGGCCATCACAGATCGAGGACGCGTCCACTTGAAGATACGCGCTGTAAAAACGCTCGCCGTTCTGGCCGCCAGCACTGTACTGGCAGCCTGCGGTGGCAGCATGACGCTCGAATCCGCCTCACTCCCGACGCCGCTCGTCAACAAGATTCCGATGCACGTCGGCCTGAAGATCGATCCCGAGATGTACAGCTTTTCGCGGGAAGAAGAAATTCTTGGCAAACGGACCTGGTCCGTCGACATGGGTCGCGAAAATGCAGATCTCTTCATCGAGCTTTTCGATCACATGTTCGATGAGGTCACGCTGATCGATGGTTCCATCGACCCCGCCGACCTCCCGATTGGCGCCCTCGTCGATACCAGCATCGACGCGTTCGAATTCTCGATTCCAGAACAGACCGGTACCGAATCATTCGCAATCTGGATTCGCTATCGCCTCAAGGTCTTCAACCAGGATGGTGACATGGTCGCAAACTGGCCTGTCAGCGCTTACGGCAAGAGCGAATCCCGGGTCATGGCCGCGACCGCCTCGCTCGAAAAAGCAGCCGTTCTTGCGATGCGCGATGCAGCAGCGCTGATGATCATGAAGCTCGACCAGGAGACTGGCATCTCTTCGATCAACAACGAACCCGTCGAAGCGACGGCCGCGGCGCCCGAAACACCGTCGACCGCCAACCAATTCACGGCCGGAGGCCTCTAGACCATGGCACGACTCGCACGACTAATCCTGATTGGCTGTCTCGCCACGAGCCTGTCCGCCTGCGTCACGGCGCGGATGCAGGATGAGCGTGAAGGCGTCACCGGCATCGCCGAAGGCGAGTCGGTCGTGATCATGGCCCGCAGCTACCATCTCGGCAACGAGACAGAAGCGAACTACATTTCCTGCGTCGAAGATGCGCTCGCGCGCGGCTCGGACGGCCTGCGCGTTATTCCGCACCGCGACTTCGTCGACTCTCTCTTTCCGTGGTTTGAGCCGCGCACTGCACCTGCCGAAACGAAGGGCCTGGCCAAGCTCATGAAGCGCCCCGGTGTCGCACAGCGCATCAAGGATCAGCAGGTGCGCTACATCATCTGGCTTGACGGCGACACGGAAAAGGTCGCGGGCGGTGGAACGCTGTCCTGCGCAGCCGGTCCGGGCGGCGGCGGCTGTTTCGGCTTTGCCTGGTGGCAGAATGATGCCGATTACAACGCCTCGGTCTGGGATCTGCAGGGTCTCGAATCAGCCGGCACGGTATCCGCGGATGTCAGCGGCACGTCTTTCCTGCCAGCGCTGGTCGTACCGATACCGCTGATCGCGCGAACGCAGACCGCGGCCTGCAAGGGATTGGCGGATCAGCTCAGGACGTTTATCACGGACGATCCGGAGGCCTAGCTGCTGCCCGGCAGCCTGCCGCCACGAATAAACGCCCGATCGTAGAAGTCTGAGGCTAGCGTCTGCACGCTCACGTGCCTGCCGCTGCTTGGCGCATGCACGAACTTTCCGTTGCCAAGATAAATGCCGACGTGCGACATCTTCCCTTCGATGCGGAAGAACAGAATGTCGCCTTCGCGTAATGCCTGGCGGGCGACAGGAACCGTCCCGCTCCACAAGGCAGCAGTCGTTCGCGGTGTGACGTAGCCAGTCTGGCCGTAGGAATAATGAACGAGCCCGCTGCAGTCGAACGCGGACGGACCCTTCGCGCCATAACGGTAGGGTCGGCCGAGTTGCTGCTCCGCGACCCGTGCTGCGCGGCTCGCAACGCTCTGCCGCATAACCGGCGCAAGCTCTGCCCGCTTTTTCTTGACGGGCTCACCGCGACGTTCAGGCTCGAGATACACGGGCGCTTCCGTCGATGCGCATCCGGCAACGAAACTGAACACCAGCACAGTAAGAAGAGCTCTGATCATGGGCCGATAGTAGTCCGTTTGGACATTCCATTTCCTTGAACTGCTTCGCAGGACAGGCACGCGGCACTTAACGTAAGATCGCACTGCTTTTTTGCCTGGGCTGCTCATGGACCTACAACGCGATCTCGAAGCCATCCTCCGATCGAAGACTCCAATCGTCGTGATCGAAACGCAGGAAGAGGCGCGAATGCTGAAGATCCTGCAGTCGGCAGCGCTTGAAGTTTCACGCAGCGACTACCAGCCTCTCTTTCGCTGGACGATTACGGACGGACTGCAGCGACTGGACATCGCGCTGGAACCGCAAACGCTGAACAGCGAACCGACAGACGTCTTGAAGCACATCCGCGCGGTGACGAAATCGGGCATCTACGTGCTCCTCGACTTTCATCCCTTCATCGACGATCCGGTGCATGTCCGCCTGCTCAAAGACATTTGCATCCAGTATCGCGACACTCCCAGGCGACTCGTTTTCCTCAGTCATTCCATAAAGTTACCGACTGAACTTAATGCATTTACTGCGCGGCTGGCCGTTTCTCTTCCGTCGGAGGCCGAACGCCGGGCGATCGTCGAGAAAATCGCGAAAGAATGGTCCGACGAGAACGCTGGCAAACGCGTGCAGGCGGACAATAAGGCTTACGAAATGCTGGTCAGGAATCTCGCCGGTCTGACCTATGCCGACACGGAGCGTCTCGCTCGCAACGCCATCTTTTTGGATGGCGCGATCACGAAAAGCGACCTGCCGCAGGTCATGCAGGCGAAATACGAGCTGCTGAACACCGGGGGCACTCTCGGTTTCGAATACGACACGGCAAAGTTCAGCGAAGTTGGTGGGCTGCGCAGGCTCAAGGAATGGCTGTCCGTCCGCGAGGCGCCGTTCCGCGGCGACGCGAGCGCGAAGCATCTCGATCCGCCGAAAGGGATTCTCCTGATCGGCATCCAGGGTTGCGGCAAATCGCTGGCCGCGAAAGCGACAGCCGGCGCGCTCGGCGTCCCGATGCTGCGACTGGATTTCGGGGCGCTGTACGACAAATACCACGGCGAGACAGAGCGCAAGCTGCGTGAAGCGCTGGATACGGCCGACATCATGCAACCCTGCGTCCTGTGGATTGATGAGATCGAAAAAGGCCTCGCGGGACGCGGCGGCGAAACCGGAACCACGCAGCGTGTTCTCGGCACGTTCCTGACCTGGATGGCAGAGAGAAACTCGCGGGTATTCGTCGTTGCGACAGCAAACGACATCTCGGCGTTGCCGCCGGAACTGGTGAGAAAAGGCCGCTTCGATGAGATCTTCTTCGTCGACCTGCCCTCTCCCGATATCAGGAAAGACATTTTCGGAATCCACCTGAAGTCCCGTGAAGTCGATACGACGCACTTCGACTTCGATGCGCTCGTGGCGGCAAGCGACGGGTTCTCGGGCGCGGAAATCGAGCAGGCCGTTGTCTCGGCGCTCTATGCGGCGCATGCCAGCGGCGGCGAAATCACAACCGCGCATATCGTCAGGGAACTCCAGCAGACTCGTCCCCTGTCCGTCGTCATGGAAGAGAAAATCGCGGCCTTGAGGCTCTGGGCCAGCAAACGCACCGTCCCCAGCGACTAGCAAACGCGCCTCGTTTGGCCGCTGATTTTCGGGATGAATGTCCCGGTCGTGCCGACTTGGCCGCCCGCCCGTGCTAAACTCTGCAGATGCCTAATAAAAACAAGAATAACAACGATTTAGCGTCGCCCGAAGACATCACCTCTGAACTGGAGCTGCCGACGTGGCGCCACGACGATATCGTCGTCGAAAAGGCGAATCTCGAAATGGAGGCCGATACCCACGGTCTCGGCCGCCGTGCCACCGCAAGCGACGGCAACGCTCAGAAGCTGACGCTGGAACTCGAAAAGCAGCGTGCGCTGATTCGCGGGCTTGAAGCCGAACGCGATTCGCGGGCGGAAATCATTAACGACCTGCACGCGACAATCGACGAGCAAACAGCGGCACGCGAAGCGATGCAAGAGCGGCTTGATGCACTCGAGTCAAGACGGCGAAAGGATCGGAAAAAGGCGAAGGCTCTGCGCCGCAAGAAGGCTGATCTCGAAGCACAAGTGGCGGAGCTTGAGGCTGACATCGAGGCCAAGTCAGCAGCGTCGACGGATCTCGAGCTGGAGCTTGCTGAGACTGCCGACAAACTGGCAGCCCGGGATCAGGATCTCGCACAGATTCATGCAAAGTTCGATGCTGCGAATGAAGTGAGCGCCTCGGAATCGCCCGCGCTGCTTGCCGCTCTCAGGCAGGACATTCGTGACCTGAAAGCGACTCTCGTACGCAACGAGTCAATGACTGACGGAATTCGAAACCAGCTTGCAGACGCCAGCGAAAAGGCGCGAGCCTTGTCGCGTGATAACGCGGCGCTGCGCGAGTCGCTGTCCTCGGCACGCGACGAGCTCGCCGCGAACGCCGCGCGCATCAACGAACTCGAGGCGCTTGAATCCGAAGCGTCGAACAAGCTGAAGACGATTGAGCAGGACCACGCCGAGGAGATTCGCCTGATCCGCTTCGAATTGACCGAGGCGGAACAGACGATTGGTCAGCACGAGCTGATCAACGAGCAGCTCGCCTCTGATCTCGTGGACAGCCGGACGCAGAAACACACTCTCGAAACGCAGTTGACCGAAGTCGATCATTCCGCCCAGAGCGAGATCACACGA
>CAWUHY010000239.1:0-4595 GCA_963922215.1 uncultured Gammaproteobacteria bacterium
GACAAATGCAGAGCGTGTTCCTCGCGCAGCCGGAGATCGCGCCGAGGCCCGAAATTACCTGTTGATTTATACAGTATTCTGGTGTCTCATGAGCGCTCCAATCAGACCGCAAAACAAGGGGGAGATCATGATCGGCTATGTCACGCTGGGCACCAACGACCTCGAGCGAGGCGTGAAGTTTTACGATGCACTCGTTGCCGAGATGGGCGGCAAGCGCTTCATGGAGCATGAAGGCATGTTCGTCGCCTGGGCCGTTGATCCAAAGCAGCCCGGCATCGCATTGACCAAACCCTTTAACGGCGAAGCCGCGACCGTCGGCAACGGCGTCATGGTTGCGCTTATCGTCGACTCGACGGACAAGGTCGATGCGCTCTACAAGAAAGCCATCGAGCTGGGCGCTACCGACGAGGGTAAACCCGGTCCGCGTGGCGACAACTTCTACGCCGGCTACTTTCGCGACCCGGACGGTAACAAGCTGAATTTTTTCTGTACGCCGTAGGGCTTGATTAAAGAACGACGCGGACGCGAATTGCCGTCAAGTGGCATTCGCGTCCGCCCGTATCGCCTTGAGCTGATACCCGGTCGCATACCAGATCCACGAGAACAAGAAACCAAGCCAGCCGAAGTAGGCTGGCCATGAGAGAAACAGGGATAGTTTCTTAATCTTCGCCTCTTCCGGCTTATCCGCGTAGTAAATGACCGGAACGCTGTCACCGACGAGGTAGTCGTTCGTCTTGTTCCCGGAGTTGATGACTCTTTCCACACCGGACGCGTCGGTGAACTGAAATGTCGGCCGGTGCTTTGCGCCCACGCGTTGCAGCTCGGTAATGACGCCGCTTGTTTCGATGCCGACATGCGCCAAATTCAGACTTTGCCACCCTGCCCATCCTGTCGCGGCGAACGCGAGCAGTGCGGCGGCGGCGAAGAGACGATGTATCCAGGTCAAAAGTGGAACCGAGGAGCGGAACGTCTGCTCGACGGTGCCGTCGGCTCTCGTTCGCGTCATCACAAGCTCGCCGCTTCGGGCTTTCGACGCGTTCTCGACGAACCCGCGGAATCGAATGAAGAGCGCTGTTCCGATCGTAAACGCGATGGAAAGAATGCCCAGCAGTGTTGGGAAAAAATACAGAGACCGCCAGTTGTTGATGCGCGCGGCAAGTGGCTTATCCGGCCGGAACACCACGTCGACGGACTCGCCGACCGCAAATCTGTCGTCCGACATGTTGGCCCGAACCGTGTGCACGCGCCCCTCGTCGTCGGTGAATTCGAAAAGCGGATAGATCTTTTCGTCGCTTCGCTCCAGCTCGATGACTGTGCCCGTCGTTTGTGCGCTGTGATGCTGCAGGTCGTAAGCCCGGTAGCCTGTCCACAGTGCGAAAATTCCTGTGACGATTGCGACGAAGCTCAGGCCGAGAATGTGGATTTTCGGCGGTGCGGGGCCGGACTCGAATTGAAATTGAATGGAGCGTTTCATCGCTGTCTTTTGCCTGGCGAGGACCGCTGCGCTCGCATCATGCGCCTAGACGGCGGCCCGTTCCGCGAGCCGTCGCCGCTGCTTCAGCACCCTGCCCTGGTGATACAGCAGGTAAGCGACTCCAAGAATTGTCGGCATCGACCACAAGCCGGGATTCAGCGCGTAGGCCGGCAGCAGGTTTACGGCACCGAATGCCAGGAATGCCGTGTAGACCGAAATGCCCGCTCCGACGACGCCGCGCGAGTGCTGGATGATCCACTCGTTCATCGGCGGTGCTTTGCGATAGCAGTAGTGCAGGTTCAAAACGGCCGCGGCGATGCCGACGATGGAGATGCCGATCATCAGCGGCTGTTCGATGAGGATGCCGCGGATCATGCAGTTGGCAGCGGCAATAAACGTAAGTATCTGCAGGACGATGTTCAGCGGTTCGCGCATCTTGTCGTGTGCGCTGCGGTGGCGGATCGTCAGCAGACCGTAGCGGGCGAGCATGATCGTCATCGTCGCGAGGTAGAGCATCATCCAGCCGAAGATGCCGCGCACCATCTCTTCGTCATTGGAAAAGGGATGCGTTTCCAGCGGTGCCGCGAGCGTGCAGAGGCTGATGCCGATTGCGATCGCGCCGGTCACGATCATGCTGTAGGCGAACACCCTGCCCCAGCGCTTGTGCGTTTCGCCGCCCTTTTTGCCCACGATCGGCACCCACATGCACAACAGACCCACCGAACCGGTGACGATGTGGGCGATGACAAAACTATGGAAAAGCTGGACAGCCAAATTCATGCCGCGAAAGAGAAGCTTGCAGTCATTTTATATTAGGATGACACGGTCCGCGCGCGACAGGAATTCAACGGAGTGAAAAAAAAAGCGATTGTGATCGGCAGCGGCTTTGGAGGGCTGGCTGCGGCGATCCGCCTGGGCGCAAAAGGCTATGACGTCACCGTCTGCGAGAAGCTCGACGCGCCGGGTGGGCGGGCCTACGTCTACAAGCAGGACGGCTTCACCTTCGATGCCGGCCCGACGATCATTACCGCGCCCTTTCTGCTCGAGGAACTCTGGGAACTCTGCGGGCGGTCGATGAGCGATGCGATTGATCTCCGCCCGATGAACCCCTTCTACACGATCCGTTTCGACGACGGCTCGACCTTCGACTACAGCGGCGATCACGAGGCGATGAAGCGCGAGGTCGCGAAGTTCAACCCGGACGACGTTCCGGGTTACGAGGCGTTTCTCGAGGCGAGCGCCAAGCTTTACGACATCGGCTTCGACCAGCTCCTCTACCACTCCTTCGACTCCGTCGGGAAAATGGTGAAGGTGCTGCCGGAGCTGTTCAGCGCGCAGTTCTACCGCTCGGTGCACAGCCTCGTCGCCAAGCATATCTCGCATCCGAAACTGCGCATGGTATTCAGCTTCCATCCGCTGCTGATCGGCGGCAATCCGTTTACGGCGACGGCGGTCTATGCACTGATCTCGCAGCTCGAGCGCAAGCACGGAGTGCATTTTGCGATGGGCGGTACCGGTTCGCTTGTCGAGGGACTGGTCGAGCTCATCGAGTCGCAGGGCGGTACGATTCGGCTCAACTCTGCCGTCGAGGAGATCCTGGTCGACGACGGGCGCGCGTCAGGCGTGCGGCTCGAATCCGGTGAGGAACTGAATGCCGACGTCGTCGTGTCGAATGCGGACTCCGCCGCGACCTACCGCCGCCTGCTGCCGAGCCGCTACCGCACGCGCTGGACCGACAAAAAGCTCGATCGTGCCGATTACTCGATGAGCCTGTTCGTCTGGTACTTCGGCACGGATCGACAGTACGACGACGTGGCGCATCACCTGATGCTGCTCGGCGAGCGCTACAGGGGTCTGCTCGACGACATTTTCAGGAAGAAGACACTGGCGGAAGACTTCAGTCTCTATCTCCATCGACCGACGGCGACCGACCCGTCGCTCGCGCCGGAAGGGTGCGACACTTTCTATGTGCTCTCGCCGGTGCCGCATCTCGACAGCGGCGTGGACTGGTCGACGGAGGCCGAACGTTACCGCGGAAAGATCGAGCAGTTCTTGTCCGAGACGGTGCTGCCGGAACTGGAGAAGCATGTCGTCACATCGCGCATGCTGACGCCGATCGACTTCAAGGAGCGCCTGTTCTCCGAGAAGGGTGCGGCATTCGGGCTTGAACCGGTGCTCACGCAAACCGCGTGGTTTCGTCCGCATAACAAGAGCGAAGAGATCGACGGGCTGTACATTGTCGGGGCCGGTACACATCCGGGTGCCGGGCTGCCGGGTGTCGTGTCGTCGGCGAAAGTGCTGGACCAGCTCGTCCCGGACGCGACGGCTTAAGCCTTTAAGTCCTTACGCAGTGCATTCGCCGCGATGCGGCCGGACAGCGCGACCATCGGAATTCCCGGGCCCGGGTGGACGGAACCGCCGGCGAGATAGAGACCTTTGATGTGCGTGCGTGAGCCGGAGCGTTTGAACGTGCCGTCGACCCCGTGTGTCGGCCAGCCGTAGATCGCCCCGGACGTGCCGGGGAAGCGTTCGCCGAATTCCGTCGGGTCGGTAACTACAGAGTGTTCGATATCGGGCGCGAAGCCGTGCCGGTCCAGGCTCGCGAACAGGCGGTCGACGAGCTGTGCGGTTTCTTTCGGCGAGTGGGCGCGCGGCGGTGCGTTGATGAGGAAGAAGAGTCGCTCGGGTTTCGACCGAGCTTTGCCGTCGATCCGGTCCTGCGCACACACGTAGACGGTCGGGTCGTCGCAGACGGTCTGTTGTCCGAAGATCGATTCAAACTCCGACGGATAATCGCTGCCGAAGAAGACGCTGTGATAGCCGAGCGGGAAGTCCCGCGTTTCTGCGCTCGCGCTGACCGTCACGGCGGAAAGTGAGCGCGGGTCGCGGCGACGATCGGCGACTGCGTGGGTCGCAGTTTCGCCGAGCAGCCCTTCCGAGAGCGCGTTGACGTCGCCGTTAAACACGATTGCATCGGCGTCGAGCCGTTCTCCCGTGTCAAGCATGACGCCGCGAACGCGATCGTTGCCTGTGTCGATGCGTGCGACACCGTCGCCGAAACGAAGCTCCGCCCCGGCTTTGGTCGCCGCGCGTGCCAGCGCCTCGGCGAAGCGCTGCATGC
>CAWUHY010000240.1:0-4592 GCA_963922215.1 uncultured Gammaproteobacteria bacterium
ACAAACATTATCTCAACGCCGTCGATTGTCACGACCGACAACGAAGAAGCGAGCATCAATGTCGGACAGGAAGTGCCGTTCGTGACCGGCTCATTCACAAACGCGGGCGGCAACAACAACGGCAACGTGAATCCGTTCCAGACGATTCAGCGCGAACAGATAGGCGTGAAGCTCGCGATTACGCCGCAGATTAACGAAGGCGACTCCATGCTGCTCAAGATCTCGCAGGAGATTTCAAGCATTTCGCAGTCTGCCGCCAGCGCGGTTGACCTGATCACGAACGAGCGCATCGTCGAGACGACAGTCATCGTCAACGACGGTCAGATTCTTGTCCTCGGTGGGCTCCTCGAGGACACGCTGCGCGAAAGCGACCAGCGTGTGCCTGTCCTCGGCCGCCTGCCGGTGCTCGGCAACCTCTTCCGCAGCCGTCGGACCGAGAAAGTGAAAACGAACCTGATGATTTTCATCCGGCCGAAAATTCTTCGCGACTCGGTGACGACCAGCATCGAGACGAATCAGAAGTACAACCTGATTCGCGATATCCAGCAGGGCAACAGCAATCGTGATCCGGCGCTGATGCCAAGCGCTGAGCGGCCCGTGCTGCCGGAACTGGAAATCCCCGTCGAAGAAACGCCCTAATCCATGGAAGCAGAAGCCGATATCGTTCTCGAATCGCAGCCGGAGACCGTTGAAGCGGAACTGCCGCTAAAGGTCCTGCCCTTTTCCTTTGCGAAGCGACACGGCGTACTGATCCGTGAGATGCACGAGGATCACGCCGATGCCGTATGCCGCATCAGCGCATCGCCGCTGAGCGTCGCCGAGGTCCGGCGCTTTGTCGCGCGGCCGCTCGAACTCTCTCGTGTCTCGGATGAGGTCTTCGACGGCATGCTGCAGGCGTCCTACGAACAGGGCAGCCACCAGGCGATGCAGATGGTCGACGGCCTGGACGACGAAATGAATCTCGACAAGGTCGCGCGTGAACTCGGTGAACCGTCCGACCTGCTGGAAAGCGACGATGACGCGCCGATCATTCGCTTCATCAACGCCGTGCTGACCGAGGCCGTTAAGGACAACGCCTCGGACGTGCATATCGAACCCTATGAAAACCGCCTGGGCGTTCGCTTCCGGGTCGATGGCGTGCTGCGTGAGGTCATCAAAACGAATCGGGCACTCGCCCCTCTCGTTGTGTCACGTATCAAAGTCATGTCGCGACTCGACATCGCGGAGAAACGCCTGCCACAGGACGGGCGCATTTCCCTGCGTGTCGCAGGCCGTGCGGTCGACGTTCGTGTGTCGACGATGCCGTCGGGACACGGCGAGCGTGTCGTGCTCCGACTGCTGGACAAGCAGGCCGGCCGCCTCGACCTGCATTCACTCGGCATGGAAAAGCGTGCACAGGACACAATGGATGCGCTGATCCACAAACCGCACGGCATCATCCTCGTCACGGGGCCGACCGGCTCGGGTAAGACAACGACGCTGTATGCCTCTCTGGAGCGGATCAACGACGACAGTCGCAATATCATGACGGTCGAAGACCCGATCGAATACTTCATCGACGGCATCGGCCAGACCCAGGTCAACACGAAGGTCGACATGACCTTCGCGCGCGGCCTGCGAGCGATTCTTCGCCAGGACCCGGACGTCGTCATGGTCGGTGAGATTCGCGACCTCGAGACCGCGGAGATTGCGGTTCAGGCCAGCCTGACAGGTCACCTCGTGCTGTCGACGCTGCACACGAACACCGCGGCCGGCGCGGTTACCCGTCTGCGGGACATGGGGGTCGAGCCGTTCCTGCTCTCGTCCAGCCTGATCGGCGTACTCGCACAGCGCCTCGTGCGCGTTCTCGACGATCGTACAAAGGAACCGTACGAAGCGACCGAATACGAATGCCAGCTCCTCGGTGTCGATCCGTCGAATCCGCCGACGCTGTACCGCGCGAAGGCCGGCGACAATGACGGCTTTGTCGGTCGTACCGGAATTTACGAACTGATCGCGGTCGACGAAGACATGCGCACGATGATTCACGATGGCGTCAGCGAGCAGGACCTCGAACGCTACGCGCGACAAAAGAGCGCCAGCATTCGCGCAGACGGACGCAGGAAAGTGCTCCAGGGAATCACGACGCTCGAAGAAGTCTTACGCGTCACGCGAGAAGACTGAGCGTGATACCGCTTAAGTTGATGCAGATCCGCGGCCGCTAACAATGGGTGCGTACGAATACGTTGCCCTCGACAAGAGCGGCAAGCAGGCGAAGGGACTCATCGAGGGCGATACGCCCAAGCACGTCCGTCAGCTACTCCGGGACCAGCGTCTCGTGCCGATGCAGGTCACCGAGGTTGCGAAGCGGGAAGCGAAGCGCCAGTCGAGTTTCTCCTTGCGCCGCGGCCTGTCCGCCTCCGAGCTCGCGCTCATCACCCGCCAACTCGCGTCTCTGTCGCAGTCGGGCATGCCGCTCGAGGAAGCATTGCTCGCCGTTTCCCAGCAGAACGAGCAGCCGCGGACAAAAAGCATCCTGCTCGGTGTACGAGCGAAGGTCATGGAGGGCCATACGCTCGCAAGCGGCCTCGCCGAGTTCCCGCAGGCGTTCCCTGATCTGTACCGCGCAACAATTGCGGCTGGTGAGCAGTCCGGTCACCTGGACGTCGTTCTTGAACGGCTTGCCGACTACACCGAGGCGCGCCACGAGCTGAAACAGCGCGTCACGAATGCGATGATTTATCCGGCAGCACTCGTTGTCATGGCGATCGCGATCATCGGTTTCATGCTTGCTTCCGTCGTGCCGAAAATCGTCACGGTCTTCGAAAATACGTCCGCGGAGTTACCTGGGCTGACGAGCGGCATGATCGCGATCAGCGATTTCTTGCGCAACAACTGGGGCCTGCTCCTCATCGGTATTGGCCTGTTCGGCTACGGTGTCTGGTGGCTGCTCCAGAAAGACGGTCCGCGACGCAGCTATCACAGACTGTTGCTGAAATTGCCGCTCACGTCGCGCCTGGTGCGCGGCATCAATACGGCACGTTTCACGCGCACGTTCAGCATCCTTGCCGGCAGCGGCGTGCCGATCCTCGAAGCAATGAAAATTTCCGCTGCGGTCATTGAAAATCTGCCGATGCGCGATGCCGTTCTCGACGCCAGCCTGCGCGTTCGCGAGGGCGGATCCATCAGTCGCTCGCTGGCCGACAGCAAACTCTTCCCGCCGATGATGGTTCACCTGATCGCAAGCGGTGAAGCCGGCGGAAAACTCGAAGAAATGTTGTCGCGTGCCGCGGCGGGCCAGGAACGCGAAGTGGACGGCCTGATTGCAGCCCTGCTCGGTATCCTGCAGCCGCTGCTGATTGTCGCAATGGGCGGAATCGTGCTCACGATTGTTCTCGCAATCCTCCTCCCGATTTTCGAAATCAACAACCTGATTCAGTAGATATTCCGGGCATTTAGCCCATTTTTGCGCTTGATCTCAGGACCGATTTCGCATTTGTCGAACCTTCTGTTGCGGTCACTTTTTTTTCGCGGTATATGTCCCTCACGCACTCAAGAAAAACGTGCGATGAGCGATACGCTGTATGTGGCGTGAGGATGTAGCGATGACGGGTGACAACGTCGACGAGTCGGAAGACTTAGACGATCTCGACAACGAGGACGATGAAGATACGTTCGTCAGCGACGGTGACGACGATGATGATGTAGACATCGATATGTCTGCCGAGATCAATGTCGATGAACTCGTTGCAAAAATCGAGAAACAAAACTTGAGCGAAATTGAGCGCAAGAAGCAGGTTCGCCGGCGACTCGAAGAGTTGCAGGAAGCCAAGCTTGCGGCGCGCGAACTCGACAGCACCTATAACTTCAATCTCGACGACGACTTCTAGTGGGCCGTACTCAGATTTAATGAAAGTCGCGCGAACGCGTCTGCAGCGAGCCGAGCATATCGCTGTGATCAATCAGCCGCTTCGCAATCACGTGAATGACCTCTCCCTGGCGCTGCAGCTCGCCTTCCACGCCGAGCAGGCGTGCATTCAGTAACTCCTTCCGCTGCGATTCCGCCAGCGACTTCCAGACAATCAAATTGATGTGTCCTGCTTCGTCTTCGAGGGTGACAAATGTGACACCGCTTGCCGTGCCCGGCCGCTGTTTCGTGATGACAATACCCGCGACATGCAGCGGGCATCCGGTGTCCATCTTCTTCAGGGCGGACGACGGCACATAGCGGTAGCGGTCCAGCCTGCTGCGCAGCAGCGACAGCGGATGCCGGTTCAGCGTCAGTCCGACACTCTGGTAGTCCGCGACGATCGTCTGCCCTTCTGACGGCTTGCGAAGAATCGGCAGCGGCTCATAGGTCTGCATGGACTTGAACAGCGGAGTCGGCTCTTCCACGCCGGCAACCTCCCAGCGTGCCCGGTGACGATCACCCGATACCCGTTCGAACGCGCCGGCAGCAGCCAGTGCCGAGAGATCGCGCCGGTTCAAGCCGGTTCTTTCGACGAGGTCCTGCACGTTTGCAAAGTTGCCCGACTCGCGCGCCTCGACCACCGTTTCGGCCGCCTCGGACGACAGTCCCTTGACCAGTCGAAAGCCAAGCCGGAGTGCCGCTG
>CAWUHY010000241.1:0-4585 GCA_963922215.1 uncultured Gammaproteobacteria bacterium
CATCGAACAGGACATGCGCGACCAGGCTTACCGCATCGTGGAAAGCATTGAGCTTCGCCGCTTGCCCGACTGCGTCTGCCTGTTTGATCCGGCCTGGCACCAGGGCGTCGTCGGTCTGGTCGCCGGTCGGGTGAAAGAGCGTTTTCATCGCCCGGTGATTGCCTTCGCCGAGGACGGCGACGGCAACCTGAAAGGCTCGATGCGATCCGTACCCGGCGTGCACGCGCGCGATCTTCTGGAGACGGTCCATTCGTCCGGTCAGTCCGGTGTGATCAAGTTCGGCGGGCACGCGATGGCCGCCGGCCTGACGCTGTCGAAAGATGCCTTCGATGCGTTTCGCGACGCGAGCCAGAAGGCCGTCCGGCGCCTGTATCCGGATGCGGATTTCAGCGGGGCGATTCTGTCCGACGGCACGCTGCCGACAACTGCATTGTCGCTGGATTTTGCTCGCAGACTACGCGATGCGGGACCCTGGGGCGCCGGTTTCCCGGAGCCCTGTTTTCACGGCGACTTCAAGGTTGTCGAGCGGCGCACCGTCGGCGAACGGCATCTGAAGATGACGCTCGCATCCGCAGACGGCGGCAACCGGATCGATGCGATCGCCTTCAACCAGGCCGAAGCGACCTGCCGCGGCATCGTGCGTCTTGCCTTCCGCCTCGACGTCAACGAATTTCGCGGCCGCGAGACGCCGCAACTCATCGTCGAGCAAATCGCCGAGCGCCACGCCAGCGGATGACCCGCGAACGGCGGTAGTGCTACTATCGCGCGCTTCGAAAAGGACCGCCGACTTTCCATGGAACCGAGCCATATCAAACAGACCGTAAGTGACCTTCTTGAACGCGCGAGCGCGTTAAGGGGGTATCTTTGACTACGAGTCGAAGTCGGAACGCCTGACGGAAGTTCAGCGAGAACTCGAACAACCCGACGTCTGGAACGAACCGGATCGTGCCCAGGCGCTTGGGCAGGAACGCGCCAAGCTCGAAGAAGTGGTCGAGGGTCTCGACAGCATCACCACCGGTCTCGAGGATGCGAAAGAACTGATTGAACTCGCCGTCGACGAAGACGACGAAGCGACCCTCTCCGAAGTCGACACTGACGTTACAGCGATCGAGAAACGCGTCGAGGCGCTGGAATTTCGCCGGATGTTCGCGGGCGAGATGGACGCGAACAACGCCTATGTCGACATCCAGTCCGGCGCTGGCGGCACCGAGGCACAGGACTGGGCCGAGATGCTACTGCGCATGTATCTCCGCTGGGCGGAAGCACACGGCTTCAAGGCTGAATTGATCGAAGCGTCGGCGGGTGAAGTTGCCGGCGTGAAGAGTGCGACGGTGCACGTGGTCGGCGAATACGCCTACGGCTGGCTGCGAACTGAGACCGGCGTGCACCGCCTCGTGCGAAAATCACCGTTCGACTCCGGAAACCGCCGCCACACATCCTTCGCGTCTGTCTTCGTTTCGCCCGAGGTCGACGACGATATCGACATCGAGATAGATCCGTCCGATTTGCGCATCGACGTCTACCGGGCGAGCGGCGCGGGCGGGCAGCACGTCAACCGGACCGAATCCGCCGTGCGCATCACGCATTTGCCGACAAACACGGTTGTGCAGTGCCAGAATGACCGCTCGCAGCACAAGAACAAGGCGACGGCGATGAATCAGCTCAAGGCAAAGCTTTACGAGCTGGAGCTGCAGAATCGTCGGGCCGAGGCGTCGGCCGTCGAGGATTCCAAGGCCGACGTGGGTTGGGGAAGCCAGATTCGTTCCTATGTCCTCGACCAGAGCCGAATCAAGGATCTACGCACCGGTGTCGAAACCGGTAACACACAGGCTGTGCTGGACGGCGGACTGGACAGCTTTATCGAAGCAAGCTTGAAGCAGGGACTGTAAACGAACGTGGCAGACGACAAACAGCAAGACGAAGGCAAACTGATCGCAGAACGTCGGCGCAAACTCGACGCGCTGCGCGAGCAGGGCAATGCCTACCCGAATGACTTCCGCCGGAATGCGCTCGCGGACGAGTTGCATCGCACCTACGGCGGTCACGAAAACGAGCATCTTGAAGAAGAAGCCGTCGCCGTGTCGGTCGCGGGCCGCATGATGGTGAAGCGCGTGATGGGCAAGGCCAGCTTCATCAAGCTCGCAGACCGCTCCGGACAGATCCAGGTGCGCGTCGAGCGGGACCGTTTGCCCGAAGGCGTCTATGCCGCATTTAAGAAATGGGACGTCGGCGATATCGTCGCGGCGCGCGGCACCCTGTTCAAGACACAAACGGGTGAGCTCACCGTGCTCGCTGACGAGATCCGGCTGCTCAGCAAGTCCTTGCGGCCGCTGCCGGAGAAGTACCACGGCCTCGCCGACCAGGAAACGCGTTATCGACAGCGCTACGTCGACCTGATCATGAACGAGAAGAGCCGCGACGTGTTCCGCAAGCGCTCGGCAATCGTTGCTTACATCCGCGCGTTTCTCGATTCGCAGGACTACCTCGAAGTCGAGACGCCGATGATGCAGACGACGCCGGGCGGGGCAATCGCGCGCCCATTCACGACGCACCACAACGCGCTCGATATGCCACTGTTTTTGCGAATCGCGCCTGAGTTGAATCTCAAACGTCTGATCGTCGGTGGTCTCGAGCGCGTCTACGAGATTAATCGAAACTTCCGCAACGAGGGTGTTTCGACCCAGCACAACCCGGAATTCACGATGCTGGAGCTATACCGTGCTTACGCGGACTACGAAAGCCTGATGAATATGACGGAAGCGATGCTGCGCGGCATGGCAAATGCGATTCTCGGCGACACGAAAGTGACCTACCAGGACGAGACTTTCGACTTCTCTGTGCCGTTCAAGCGGATGACGGTTGAGGAAGTCATCCTGCACTTCAACCCGGATCTCGATCCGACGCGACTGCGCGATCGTGACTATCTCGTGGACGTGGCAAAGCGACTCGAGATTCCGGTCAAGGACAGCTACGGACCTGGCAAGCTGCAGATCGAGATTTTCGAGAAGACCGGCGAAGACAATCTGCGCGAGCCGACCTTCGTCACGCAGTACCCGACGGAAGTCTCACCGCTGTCGCGCTGCAACGACGATGATCCGTTTGTGACCGATCGCTTCGAGTTTTTCGTGGCGGGTCGCGAAATCGCCAACGGATTTTCCGAGCTCAACGATCCGGAAGACCAGGCGGAACGCTTCCGCGCGCAGGTCAGGGATCGGGAAGCCGGTGACGATGAAGCCATGGCGTTTGATCACGACTACATTCGCGCACTCGAATACGGCATGCCGCCCGCCGCCGGGATCGGCGTCGGTATCGATCGGCTGGTCATGCTGATGACGGACTCGCCGTCGATTCGCGACGTGCTGCTGTTCCCGCACATGCGGCCGGAAGTGTTTGACTGATCGCGGCTGAAGCCGCTCGCACTCAAAGATAAGGAAGCGTCTCCCGGGCAAGCGCGCTGTCGTTAACGGTCAGACTCGCGTCGGCATGCTCCAGCGGAATCACTGCGAGTAGCTGATCGTCGACGGTATTGACGACCTCGCCGACGGATTTTTCATCCAGGAAGAGCCTGTCACCGGGCTTTGCGGTAGCTCCGCTGAAGCGCAGCATGCGACGCTTCGTGGCGCCGCGATAGTGTGTTCGAGCGACGATTTCCTGTCCGGTATAGCAGCCCTTGTCGAAGCTAACGGCGTCGAGCAGATCGAGGTTCAGCATGTGCGGCGTGTAGGACTCCGTTTGCGCCACGCTGATTCTCGCAATGCCATTCTTGAGTGCCTCCGCAGCGCGTCCCTGACTGCTGTCCGATGTATCGGCTTGGCTGAATTCCACCTTTGCGCGAAACCTGAACATTGACAGTCGCCGGATCAGGTCCTCGACCAGTGGAGCGGGGCAGCGAAGCGTGAATGTGTCGCCGACGTGCGTGCACTCGAAGATCACGATGACGCGACCTTTCGGATTGCACCAGGCTGCGAGTTTTGGCTCACTGCCAAAGCTTTTGACGTCGGCAGTGAGCTGCCCCTGCAGGAAGGTCGCGGCATCCTCGCCGGTCACCTGGATCAGGCGGTCAGACCAGTCGGTATCGATTTGTTCGTTCATGAATTTATCGTAACAAGTTAACGCGTGCGGGGCTGCTCTGGCATACTCTCGCCATGGATACGAACCCGAAGAAATCGCCGGAAAACAAGGGCGAAGCAAAATCTTCAACGCCAGACAGCGAAACCCCGAAAAAAGACAAACCCGCGCCGGAGATCGGCGGTCGTCCCGGACCGGATCCGACTCGCTACGGTGACTGGGAGAAAAACGGACGCTGCATCGACTTCTAGCACCGCCAGGGCTTTGACTATGACGAACGACAAGAGACCCCTGTCTCCGCATATCGGCATCTATCGCTGGCCGATCACGATGGCGCTTTCCATCATGCACCGGGCGAGCGGCATCGGGCTCGCGACCGCGCTCATCGCCATGGTCGTCTGGCTGCTGTCCATCGCGTCCGGGCCGCAAAGCTATCTCTACTTCGAACGGGCGATGGCCTCGTTTTCCGGGCAGGGTCTGTTAATTCTCTGGTCGCTTGCCTTCTTCTACCATTTCT
>CAWUHY010000242.1:0-4580 GCA_963922215.1 uncultured Gammaproteobacteria bacterium
GCAGTGGGGCGCTGGCGGGCCGACTGACGCTGTCGCGAGCCCGCGCCGCTCGTGCATAATCGACGCATCGCAGTTGCGACCCGCCCGCGGTCGGAGGCATCACACAATGTCGGTTGTACTGAGTCAGGACGGAACACTGAGCGGCGACACGCAGGTGGCACTCGAGTGCCCCTATTGCAACGTCTACGCGAAAATGAATCCGCAGTCCGTTCCGGATACCGAGCTGTTGATCCGGACGCATCCGAAACACGTCGGACTCGTCTATCAGTGTGACAGCTGCGATGCCCCGGTTTTTTTACGCTACGCAGTCAAGTCGGTCGGCGAGGACTCGGTCGAGCTCTACCGAAACTTCGTCGAACTCGAACGGCCGAAAGAGCGCTTCGCCTACTCATACCTGCCGAAAGACACCGAGATCCTGTTTCGTGAAGCACTATCGTGCTACTCGCACAACAACTACAACGCGTTTGCGTCGATGTGCCGCCGTGCCGCGGCGAGCGCGTACGACTATCTCGGTGACGGCGGCAAGCTGCAGGCCTTCGAGGAATTGATGGTGGCGCAGGAGATCGCGGAAATCGACGATGCGACGCTCGACCCGATCAAGGCCATCCTGTTCGAGAAAGGCGACGATCGTGACCTGCCGATCTTAAGCCGCGTGCAGGCGGGCATCCTGCTTGAAGTCCTGAAGGATATTTTCTACCAGTGCTTCGTCCGGCGCGGCAAACTGACGCGCGCCATTCGGGTGCGCAACCTCTTCGGGCAGGACGCGAACACTGTCGCAAGTTCTGCCTAGGAAGCCTATCCGACGGCGACCCTTAAGTTCCTGAACGCGCGCATCCAGGGCCCGGCATCACCCCAGTCTCCAGGGTGCCAGGAGTGCTGGCGCGTCATCGCAACCCGCTCCGGGTGCGGCATGAGAATCGTCACACGCCCGTCGTCGCTGGAGAGGCCGCAGATGCCGTCAACGGAGCCGTTGGGATTCGCCGGGTAACGGTCCGCAACCTCACCGTGATTGTCGATATAGCGCAACCCGATTGTGTGCGATGCGGCAAAACGCGCCGCGTCACTGTCGAACACCGCCCGCCCCTCGCCGTGAGAGGTCGCAATCGGCATGCGCGAACCGGCCATGCCGGACAGGAACAAGGACGGGCTCTCGACCACTTCCACGAGGCTTAGCCGCGCCTCGAATTGCTCTGACCTGTTCTTCAAGAATCGCGGCCAGTTCTCGGCGCCGGGTATCAGGTCCTTGAGCTGCGACAGCATCTGGCAGCCGTTGCAGACGCCAAGCGAGAACGTGTCGCCGCGCACGAAGAACCGGGCGAATTCGTCTCGCGCCCGGTCGCTGTAGAGAATCGACTTTGCCCAACCGCCGCCGGCACCGAGGACATCACCGAAGGAAAATCCACCGCAGGCCACGAGACCCTGATAGCGCTCAAGGGAATCACGGCCAGCAAAAAGATCACTCATGTGGACGTCGACTGTGTCGAATCCTGCCCGCATGAACGCGGCGGCCATTTCATACTGGCTGTTCACGCCCTGCTCGCGCAGGATTGCAACGCTCGGGCGCATGCCGCGGTACGGGCGACTGATGTCGTCGGCCGGGTCGAACGACAGTTTTGCGTGCAGACCGGGGTCCTTATCGTCACGAATCGCGTCGAACTCTTCTTTCGCCGTCTCTGGATTGTCGCGGCGCGACTGAACCATGTAACTGACACGCGACCATTCGCGCTGAAGATTGACCCGCGAGTCCTCGAACAGGGTTTCTTCCCCGGACAGGATCGCAAGCTTCGGCGTATCAGTCACTCGGCCGATCACGTGCGCCTTCGCGTCGTGACGGTCGAGGATCATCTGGATTTGCTGCAGGCGGGACTTCGCAACCTGAATCACGGCGCCTGCTTCCTCGGCGAACAGCACCGGGAGCGGGTTCTCGTCACCAAGGGTCAGCGTGACACCGCGGCGACCCGCGAACATCATTTCGCAAACCGTTGCGAGCAGACCGCCGTCGCTGCGGTCGTGGTACGCGAGCAGCATGCCGCGCTCGTTCATCTCCTGCACGGCAGCGAAAAATTGCTTCAGCTCTCCGGCATTGTCGAGGTCCGGCGTTTCGCCGCCGGGTCGACCGAACACCTGCGCAAGAGTTGATGCGCCGAGCCGGTTCTTGCCGTTGCCGAGATCAAACTGCAGCAGGTAGCTGAATTCATCGACGTGCTTGAGATCCGGCGTGAGCTGCCGGGTAATGTCTGCCACGGGTGCAAACGCCGACACGATCAGGCTGACGGGTGAGGTGACGGTGTAGTCCTCGCCGTTGTCTTCGAACTGGGCGCGCATCGACAGCGAGTCCTTCCCGACCGGAATAGCAATTTCCAGTTCCCGGCACAGCTCGTCGCCCACGGCCCTGACCGTGTCAAACAGCCTCGCGTCTTCGCCGTCCTGGCCGGCGGCCGCCATCCAGTTAGCGCTCAGGCGAATGTCGCGCATGGCGTTGATCCGCGCGGCCGCGATGTTCGTCACTGCCTCCGCCACTGCCATGCGTCCCGACGCCGGTGCGTTGATTGTCGCGAGCGGCGTGCGTTCACCCATCGCCATCGCCTCGCCGGTCGTGGACTCAAATCCGCTGGCCGTGATCGCAACGTCGCTGACCGGCACCTGCCACGGCCCCACGAGCTGATCGCGCGCAGTCAGGCCGCCGACGGTGCGGTCGCCGATGTGAATCAAGAAGGCCTTGCTCGCAACCGTGGGGCAGCGCAGGACTCGGTAGACCGCATCGCGCAATTCGATGCCGGACAGGTCAATCTCGGTATCGGGCGGCGGCTTGCGGACGACGTCACGCGTCATGCGCGGCGTTTTGCCGAGCAACATCTCCATCGGCATGTCCACCGCATGATTGTCGAATTCCGCGTCGTGAACGCGCAGCTCGTTGTCGTCTGTCAGTGTTCCGATGACCGCGACCGGACAACGCTCACGCTCGCAAATGGACTTGAAGTCCTCGATGCGATCAGGGCTGACGATCAGCACGTAGCGCTCTTGCGCCTCGTTGCACCAGATCGCCATCGGTGACATGCCGGGCTCTGCATTATCAATGTCACGAAGCTCGATTCGGGCGCCATGCTTGCTGTGGTCAACAGCCTCGGGCACGGCGTTCGACAAGCCACCGGCACCAACATCGTGAATCAGCTCAATTGGATTGTCGTCGCCCAGCGCCCAGCAGCGATCAATGACTTCCTGAGCGCGCCGCTGAATTTCCGGGTTGCCGCGCTGTACGGATGCGAAATCGAGATCCTCGGTCGACGCGCCGCTCGCGACGCTGGATGCTGCTCCGCCGCCGAGGCCGATCAGCATCGCGGGACCACCGAGGACGACGACGCGGCCGCCAACCTCCACGTCGATCTTGCAAGCATGCTCCGCGCGGACATTGCCCACACCGCCGGCAATCATGATCGGTTTGTGATAACCCCAGATGGATTTTTCGTCGGCCTCGTCTCGCGGCTGCTCGAAGGTGCGGAAGTAGCCAAAAAGATTCGGGCGACCGAATTCGTTGTTGAAGGCGGCCCCGCCGATCGGCCCCTCGATCATGATGTCGAGCGGCGATGCCATGCGCGACGCGCGCGGGAAGTCCTGTTCCCACGGCTCGATCATGGACGGGATTCTTAAATTCGAAACGGTGAAACCGGTCAGCCCGGCCTTCGGCTTTGCGCCGAGCCCGGTCGCGCCTTCGTCCCGGATTTCGCCGCCCGATCCCGTCGCGGCGCCGGGAAACGGCGAGATCGCCGTCGGGTGGTTATGCGTCTCGACCTTCATCAGGATGTGGACGGGCTCATCGACGTAGGTGAACTCCCGCGTCCTCGGATCCGGCATCAGCCGCTCCGCCCTGTTGCCCTCGATGACCGCCGCGTTGTCCGAATAGGCGGAAAGCACGCCGTCGGGCTGTGCCTCGGTCGTCGAGCGAATCATGCCGAATAGCGTCGCATCCTGTTCGTCGCCGTCGATGACCCAGCTCGCGTTGAATATCTTGTGCCGACAGTGTTCGGAGTTTGCCTGGGCAAACATCATCAGTTCGGCGTCGGTCGGCGAGCGACCAAGCCCGCTGTAACCGTCGACAAGGTAGTCGATTTCTTCGTCAGACAGGGCGAGGCCGAGCGTGGTATTCGCCGCGCGAAGCGACGCCGACGGATCGTCGCCTAGATCGACAACAGATACCGGTGTCGGCGCCGTAGTTTGGAAGAGAATCTCCGCCTCGTCCGTGGAGCCGATGACCGTTTCGGTCATCCGGTCGCAGAGGATGTTGTTGAGTTGCCGCGTGTCGGGCTTGCCTTGCCCGTCGAATTGAATCGTGTAAGCGATTCCCCGCTCGATGCGCGCGACGGCGTCTATGCCGCAGGCCCTGACGATATCGCTGGCCTTGCTCGACCACGGCGAGATCGTACCGGGGCGCGGAATGACGATTTGCAGGCGCTCGCCGGGTTGTTGCGCAACGGCTTTCTCGCCGGAGAGCAGCAGGTCTTCGAGTTTACGTTTACTGTCCGCGGCCAGCGGCTTTTCAAGTTCGGCGAAGTACACGAACGCGGCGCCGATGTTGCCGACGT
>CAWUHY010000243.1:0-4544 GCA_963922215.1 uncultured Gammaproteobacteria bacterium
TTCCCACTCGATCGTGGCGGGCGGTTTGCCGGAGATGTCGTAGGTCACGCGGGAAATGCCGTCGATCTCGTTGATGATTCTTAAGCTGACGTGCTCGAGAAAATCGTAGGGCAGATGGGCCCAGCGGGCAGTCATGAAATCAATCGTCTCCACAGCGCGAAGTGCAACGACGTAATCGTAGCGCCGACCGTCGCCCATGACACCGACAGACTTGACAGGAAGGAACACGGCGAAAGCCTGGCTGACCGAATCGTAGAGGTCGTTCGCGCGCAGTTCTTCGATAAAAATATGGTCTGCTTTTTTCAGCAGCGACGCGTACTCGGGCTCGACCTCGCCTAAGATCCGCACGCCGAGACCGGGTCCGGGGAACGGGTGACGAAACACCATCTCATGCGGCAGCCCGAGCTCGATGCCGATCCGGCGCACTTCGTCCTTGAACAGCTCGCGCAGCGGCTCGACGAGCTTCATGCGCATCGTCTCCGGCAGTCCGCCAACGTTGTGGTGCGACTTGATCACATGCGCCTTGCCGGTCGCTCCGCCCGCCGACTCGATGACGTCCGGATAAATCGTACCCTGTGCAAGCCAGTCTACGTCTTCGAGCTTCGAAGCCTCTTCGTCAAACACCTCGATGAACAGGCGACCGATGACCTTGCGTTTTTCCTCAGGGTCGCTGACGCCCTTCAACGCTGCAAAGAAACGCTCCTCGGCGTTAACACGGATGACGTTCACGCCGAGATGCTCGGCAAAGGTCTCCATGACCTGGTCGCCCTCGTGCAGGCGCAGGAGACCGTGGTCGACGAAGACGCAGGTGAGCTGGTCGCCGATTGCCTCGTGCAGCAGTGCCGCAACGACCGACGAGTCGACGCCGCCGGACAGGCCGAGCAGCACCTTGTCTTTGCCAACCTGCTCGCGGACGTTGCGAATGGCATCTTCGACGATATTGCCCGGCGTCCAGTCACCCGCGCAGCCGCAGATATCGCGGACGAAGCGTCGCAGGATAATCTCGCCCTGCAGCGTGTGGGTAACCTCCGGATGGAATTGCAATCCGAAATAGCGGCGCTCTGCATCCTCCATCGCCGCGAACGGCGAATTGCCGCTGGTGCCGGTCGGACGAAAGCCGTCCGGCAGCACTTCAACACGGTCTCCGTGACTCATCCAGACTTTCAGGATTGGGTCGTCGTCGACCGCATCGCTCAGGCCGTGGAGCAGGACTGAATCCGATGCGGGCCGGATTTCTGCGTAGCCGAATTCGCGTTCCGTCGAACCGGCAACGCGCCCGCCAAGCTCCGCCGCCATCGTCTGCATTCCGTAGCAGATTCCGAGAACCGGGACGCCGAGTTCGAAGACCAGTGGCGGTACCCGCGGCGGCTCTTCGAGCGTCACCGATTCCGGGCCACCGGAGAGGATTACGCCCGAGGCACCAAAATCCCGAATCCGTTCGTCGCCGATGTCCCATGGGAGAATCTCGGAATACACGCCGTTCTCGCGAACGCGCCGTGCAATGAGCTGGGTGTACTGACTTCCGAAGTCGAGAATCAGCAGCCGGTCGGAGTGAATGTCGCGGCCGGGGGCCGATGTCTGCGTCATGCCAGGTCCCTGGTAGGTCTCAAAATGATTGCGGCAGCCGTCAGGTCGAACGGTAGTTCGGTGCTTCCTTCGTGATCGTCACGTCGTGCACGTGCGATTCGCGCATGCCGGCACTCGTGATCCTGACGAACTGCGGTTTCGTGCGCATTTCCTCGATCGTGCCGCTGCCGGTGTAGCCCATCGCTGCGCGAATCCCGCCGATCAGCTGGTGCACGATCGCGACCATGCTGCCTTTGTAGGACACCCTGCCCTCAATGCCTTCCGGCACGAGTTTTTCGAGTTCCTCGGTCGCGTCCTGGAAATAGCGGTCGGAGGATCCATGCGTCTGGCTCATCGCGCCGACAGACCCCATGCCGCGATAGGACTTGTAGGACCGGCCCTGGTAGAGCTCTACCTCGCCCGGCGACTCTTCCGTGCCGGCAAACAGACCGCCAATCATGACGGAGTGCGCGCCTGCGACCAGTGCCTTTGCAATATCACCGGAATAGCGGATGCCGCCGTCGGCGATGAATGGAACGCCCGTGTCTTTTAAGGCTTCCGCGACTTCGGATACTGCCGAAATCTGCGGAACGCCGACACCCGCGACCACGCGTGTCGTGCAGATTGAACCGGGACCGATTCCGACCTTGACGCCGTCCGCGCCGGCCTCGACCAGCGCAAGTGCCGCATCACCGGTCACGATGTTGCCGCCCAGAACCTGCAGGTCCGGGTAGGATTTCTTGATTGCTGAAACCCGATCCAGCACACCCTTCGAAAAGCCGTGGGATGTGTCGACCACGATGACATCGACGCCAGCCTGGACGAGTGCCTCGACGCGTTCGTCGGTGTCGTAACTGGTCCCGACTGCTGCGCCAACGCGCAGCGCCCCGCTCGTGTCCTTGCAGGCGCGCGGAAAGTCTTTTGCTTTCTGGAAGTCTTTTGCGGTGATCAGTCCGCGCAGGCGGTGCGAGTCGTCGATGACGAGAACTTTCTCGATGCGGTGCTGATGCAACAGCGACAGAACCTCGTCCTGATCCGCGTCCTCGCGGACGGTGACCAGCTTTTCCTGCGGCGTCATGGCCGACGAGACCGGCTTGTCGAGCTGGGTTTCGAAACGCAGGTCGCGGTTCGTCACGATTCCGACGGTCTGTTCACCGTCGACGACCGGCACACCGGAAATGCCTCGTGAGCGGGTCAGCTCGATGACTTCCCTGACTGTCATGTCGGGCGAGACCGTAATCGGGTTGCGGACGATGCCACTCTCGAACTTCTTGACGAGGCTGACTTCCCTCGCCTGCTGCTCGATTGTCATGTTCTTGTGGATGATGCCGATTCCACCTTCCTGGGCCAGCGCGATCGCCAGGCGCGACTCGGTGACCGTGTCCATAGCCGCGGACAGGAGCGGGATGTTGAGCGTAATCTCCGCCGTCAGGCGGGTCCTCAAATCGACCTCACGCGGCAAAACCTCCGAGTATCCTGGCTGCAACAAGACGTCGTCGAAAGTCAGGGCTTCCTTCGCAATTCGCATGAGATTCCTTGGGGGGGCGGCGATTGAATGCGCGGATTCTACGCGTCTCCATTCAAAGCGTAAACGCCGACCTTTGAGAAGCTTTCCCGGCAGCGGACGCTATACTGCCCGGATGCAGCCAAGCGACCCGAAAACGCCCCTGACCGTCACCGAAGTCAACCGCACAGCCCGGGCGCTGCTCGAATCCGGGCTCGCGAAGCTCTGGATCGAAGGGGAGATTTCCGGGCTCAGCCGGCCGGCGTCCGGCCATCTGTATTTCCGCCTCAAGGATGCCAAATCGCAGCTATCCGCCGCCTTTTTCCGTCAGCGGCAGCGGGGCCCTACCCACGCGCTCAAGAACGGCGACCAGGTTCTCGCCTTCGGACGGGTCAGCATTTACGAGGCGCGCGGCGACTTTCAGCTGATTGTCGAGCAGATCGAACCAGCCGGCGAAGGCGTTTTGAAGCGCGAATACGAGAAGCTGCGCCTGAAGCTGTCCGAGGAAGGTCTCTTCGACGCGGACAAGAAGCGTGATCTGCCGACGCTGCCGACCCGGATCGGCGTTATCACATCGCCGAGCGGAGCGGCGGTCCGCGACATCCTGACAGTGCTTCGTCGCCGGTTCCCGCACGTCCCCGTGGTCATCTACCCGACGTCTGTTCAGGGCAAGGCGGCGGCCGGCGAGATCCGCGCAGCCCTTGCGGTCGCGAACGAGCGGGCGGAATGCGACGTCCTCATCCTCGCCCGCGGCGGCGGCTCGCTCGAGGACCTCTGGGCATTCAACGATGAGGCACTGGCCCGTGCGATTGCGAAGTCCGCGATTCCGACCGTCAGCGCGGTTGGCCACGAAATCGATTTCACAATTGCCGACTTTGTCGCCGACCTGCGCGCACCGACACCGTCAGGTGCAGCCGAGCTGGTCGTTCCAGATCACCGGGACTGGCTTGTCCGCGTTCAAGCACTGGCCGCGAGAGCCTCGAATCAGCAGCGGCGACTGCTCGAGTCCCGCTCGCAGTCAATCGACTATTTGCAGCGACGCCTGCTGCAGGCAAGCCCGGCCAGGCGCGTGGAAGGCCAGTCACTGAGCTTGCGCTCAATGGAGCAGAGGCTCGCGGCGGCGGCACAGCATGCGCTGCAGGCGCGGAAGAATCGCTTACGAGATCTCGCCGACCGGCTTCGCGCCCGATCGCCCGTATTGCGCGTGGAGCGCCTGTCGTCCATGCGGAACGCCTTGGCCGCGCGCCTCGCGGCAGCGTCGACCAGGTTCGTCGCGGAGCGCCAGCACAGGCTCGCGCTGGCGTCTCGCGCGCTGAATTCGGTCAGCCCTCTCGCCACCCTCGCCCGCGGCTACGCAATTCTGACCAGTGCGGACGGCAAGGCCGTCACCGATGCGGGCGTTGTGCAAAAAGGCGATGTCCTCGATGCGCGACTCGCGAATGGTCGCCTGACCGCGACCGTGACGCAGACCGAA
>CAWUHY010000244.1:0-4524 GCA_963922215.1 uncultured Gammaproteobacteria bacterium
CCACATGCGGTCCGGCACGCGCGCGCGACTGCGAGCCGCTGCCGCCTCCGGCGAGCTGACTGACGAGGACGCTTCCAATCTTATCGACTCGCTGGACTTCATTGAGAAGCTCCGGCTCGAGCACCAGAGCCGGCAGATGCAGCATGGAGAGAAGCCCGACAATCACCTGGCACCGCAAACGCTGTCATCCTTCGTTCGCCAGAATCTCAAAGCCGCCTTCTCGCAGGTCCGCGTCAGCCAGCTTGCGCTGAAGAATCGATTCCACATCCAATGAGCCTCTTCTGGCTCGACAGAAAACGGCGACGGCTCGCACGACAGATTGACGCCGGCCCGCTTGCGACCTTGCTTTCGAGTCCGCTTCCGGCGAAACGCAACAGCTTTCGAGACACCGAGTTCGTTTGTCTCGACATCGAGACGAGCGGACTCGACGCGTCTACCGCCGAGCTCTTGAGCGCGGGCTGGGTCATCGTTCGGAATGGTTGTGTTTCGCTCGCGAGCTGCAGCTACCACGTTGTGCGCTCGACGAGCGGCGTCGGCGACAGCGCGACAGTTCATGGACTGACGGACACGCAGGTCGGCATCGGTGAGGATCCGGGCGTAGTTCTTGATGGGATTCTTGATGCATTAACCGGCCGGGTGCTTGTCGTGCATCACGCCGGTCTCGACAAGGCCATGCTCGATCGGCTGTGCCGCGAACGCTACGGCTGCGAGTTGCCGGTGCCGGTCGTCGACACGCTTGCGCTGGAGCTGAAGCGTCGCCGACGACAGCATCACGTGGCCGACAATGCGAGCCTCCGTCTCGGCGAGCTGCGCGATGTCTACGGACTGCCGCGCTACCAGGCGCATGACGCTCTCGTCGATGCGATTTCGACGGCAGAACTGCTCATGGCCATGGTCGCGTCGCAGGACGGCGTGGACCGTACGGAACTTAAGGACTTGCTGACCGGGTGAACGCGCAACGATGCCTCGGCGCGTCGCCGTCTGACGAGCCGTAAAGATTTCGCACCGCATCCTTGCGCTCGCAGATGCACCCGCATTGAGAACGCGATGACCGCAAAAACAAACGGCTCCCGAAGGAGCCGTCTGCATTACTTGCCACGCGAGTCTTACGAGCCTGATGTCGCGGGCAGGTCGTCCACGGTGAAATTCACCTCAGTCACTCCGCCGGTAATAATTTCCGCTGGCTTGCCGTCGACCGGGACGAAGGTTTCGCCGTCGCAGGTGTATGCAGCTTCGTAGTTGCCCGCCAGCAAAAAGCCGATCGAGTAGCGGTACGGCATGCCTTCGGCAGCTTCGTCCCGTTCCACAAGACCTGTTGCAACGGCGTCGTCCGGGTCAGGCACGAAATCGTCTTCACCTTCTGCGGGGAAGTCGAGCGGATTCGGCGTGACGTCGTCATTGAAAACATACACGGACGGCGCGAACTCGGCATCGCAGGATTCCGACTCGACGAGCGGATCGTCAACCTGTCCTACCAGCGTACCGACTTCGTTATTCGAAACGATCTTTACGACCGGTTTCATAATCACGTCCGGATTCAGTCCCGGAGGCGCAATAAATGACTTTCCAAGATCCCACTCCGCCGTGAAGTCGCCGGACGCGTTGGCCGGAATCGTGATGTCCTTGATCAGCTTCAGTCCGGACTGGTCGCCGCTTGGGATGAAGAGATTAAAGAGCTCGCCACTGTCGCGAATCAGGTATGAGCCGTCGTCAGCGAGGCAGGTGTCGCTGGTCGGATCCGAATCGGCGGAGCCGGCGCCGGTTCCACGGCTGGCGTCGACCATCAGGCGAATCCATTCGTAGGTTCCGGCCGGTACCTGTTCGCTTGCGATCGGCTGCGAGTTTGCACCCTGGTTGGCGAGCAGGTTAACCATTTCCGGTGCGTCGAAATCGATGGAAATCGGCGCTTCTTCGCCGGCCTGCTTGAGCTGCACGCCGTCGAACTTGATGCAGACTTTCGCCGCATCCTTGATCGGGCCGTCGCTGACGTTCAGGTTAAAGACACCGGTGGATTCGACCGGATTTGCACCCGGGTCGGAGCTGGAGCCGCCGCAGCCAGCTAAAGCTGTCACGGCAACGCCGGCCAGTGCGATAACGGATCGCTTCATCAGTTTTTGCATTGCTTGATTTCCTCTGACTCTTAACGATGAGCCTAAAAAAGAGCACATGAATGGTGTGTACAGAGGGCCTAACGACGGAGAAGCCAAACGGTTGCATTGTTTTTACATAATTCAATTCGATCCAGATCAACATTATGTTTAATTCATGCAACCAAAGTCCTCGTTTCGCCGTTTAACCTGTGCAACGTTATCGATATGACGCAGAACTCTCGCAAACACCGTTTTGAGACTGTCTTCCGGCCGCACTTCGATGCGTTGTACGCGGCAGCGTGGCGTATGACGCGCACGCAATCAGATGCGGAGGACCTCGTCCAGGACGTCGCTCTGAAAGCTTTCGAGAAACTGGACGAGCTCGAGCAGATCGAGTTTCAGCGAGCGTGGTTACTGAGAGTCATGTACAACCGATTTGTAGACACACACCGTCACGCCGACCGGTCCCCAGTGGACCAGGCTGCGACAGGCATGCAATCCGAGGAGCCGGACGAAAGCCGTACGAGCGCCTGGCTGCCTGAGGAGACCCTGGACCGCGAGATTCGCGTGACTCGAATTCTGATGGCGATGAATCGGCTTGACCGGGAGTCCGCGACGCTCGTTTCCCTGCGCGACATCGAAGGGCTCTCGATCGGCGAGCTGTAAGAAATGACCGGCATGCCATCCGGCACGATAAAATCCAAACTGCACCGCAGTCGGGAACGGCTGGGTCGACTGCTGTCGAGCGACAAGACCTTTAGGCCGCATCTGAAGGTGATCGGAGACACCCAATGAGCTGCGAGACTTTTCAGTCATCTATTGACAGGCTGGCTATGCACGGCATTGGCGACGACGAACGGGCCAGTCTGCTTGCGCACGTCAAAGAGTGCGCCGACTGCCGTATGGCCATGCAAGGTGCGGAAGCGCTTGCCGTTATTGCGTCACGACCAGCCCCGGCACCGCGCGACGGCCTGTTTGACGACATCGTTGCCGCCGCAGTTGATTCCGCTGAACCTCAGCGATCACAATTCTGGCGAGGAGCCGGATTTGGGGCGCTTGCTGCCTCCATTTTGGCCGCCGCACTGCTGTTCGCCTGGCCGGACAATCCGGAAACAACGAGTGCGTTGCCGGAGTTCGTCGTCTCCCTCGATGAGGCGCGGCCGATGAACCTCGCTTTCGAAACGGGCAGACCTCTCGCTGGCGCTACAATTACGATTATGGTGTCCGGAGACGTCGAGATCGACGGATACGGTGCGCAGCGAGAACTGTCATGGTCAGAGGACCTTGATGCCGGGGTGAATCGTCTGAGCCTGCCACTGATTGCCAACGGTTTTGGTGGAGGACAGGTCGTCGTCCGCCTGAGTCATCCGGACAGTACCCAGCTGTTCGTTGTTAACCTGCCGCTGGAGTCGGCGAATGGAGCCTGAAATGACGCAGCGTCCTATTCATCGTGCTATCGGGTTGCTGGTATTGAGCATCGTGCTGGTGCTGGCCGGACCGAGCCTCGGATTTGCGCAGGAAGATGATGACGCCGAATCGACGATTCGTCTCATGGGCGCGGCAGAGGCGGAGCTACCGGATGCGGTAACCAAAGAGATCAAACTCCCGCCCGCTGCAAAGGAAAACGCGTCGGCCGTCGAAAGAGCGGAGAAAGGCCTCGAGAAAGCGAGCGAGGCAAAAGAGAATCGCGAGCAGGGCCTCGACAAAGCCGAGGAGGCCCGTGAACGCGGTTCCGAGATGGCGGAAGAGGCGCGCCAGAACCGCGAGAACCGCGGGCGTTTCGAAGACCGTCCGAATCCGCCGGATCCGCCGCGCGGCCCGCCGGAATAACGATCAGCGCCGGCTGCAGCCGGTCAGACATGCTTGCAGCGACCGTGCCCGCAGGTAGAGTAGCTGTTTGAATCTTCGTCGCGCGAGTAAAGGACAGGGGCACATCGAACGCTTTTTCTCACTCAGACGATTCGTCGTATTCGCATTCCTCTGCACCAGTATCGGGCCGGCACTCGCCGATGACTGGTCCGACGGTAACGCGGCATTCGCGCGCGGAGACTATCTCTTGGCACTCCGGTCTTTCGAGAATGCACGCGATGCCGGCCAGACCGGCCCCGCCGTGCTCTACAACATCGCCGTGTGCCAGTACAAACTCGAACGCTATCGCGACGCCGAACGAAACTTTTCACAGCTGGCGAGCGAGTACCCGAAAATGGCGGGGCTCGCCGAATACAATCTCGGCCTGATCGCGAGGAAGAGCGGTGACGAGACGGCAGCAGCCGAGCATTTTCTGAACGCGTATCGCTTGAGCTCGAACGATGAAAAAATTCGAATCCTTGCGTCGAACCGGCTGGGTGAGATCAATGTCAATACGCCATGGCAGCGAAGATTGCGTGGCGCGTTCGGTGTTCGTGTCGGATACGACGACAATGTGATTTTGAGA
>CAWUHY010000245.1:0-4436 GCA_963922215.1 uncultured Gammaproteobacteria bacterium
TCGAGCGCACCGCGACGGTCGGCGATATCGCCATCTTTGACGATTTCGCGCATCACCCGACGGCGATCGAGCGCACGCTGAGGGGCTTTCGCCGACGCTTCCCTGACGGCCGCGTGCTCGTCGCGCTAGAGCCGAGATCGAACACGATGAAAAGCGGTGTACATAACGACCGGCTCGCCGAGTCTCTCGATCTCGCCGACGGCATCTGGCTGTACCGCGACAAGAATGTTGCGAAGTCGATCGATCCCGCAGTCAAAAGTCTCGGCGACAGGCTGCGCGGCTTCAGCGATTACGACGCACTGGTCACCGATCTCTCCCGAACCGCGAAGCCCGGCGACCACATTCTCTTCATGAGTAACGGCTCGTTCGGCGGAGCACGACAGACGTTGACAGCGGTTCTCCAGCGGATGCGTGCCTGACAGGGCGCTGGTGGCCGTATACTGGGAAGGCTGACAACCTCGAGGACAGTCGCTTGCAGGTCCCGCTTTTTCCCTTGAACACCGTCCTGTTTCCCGGCGGCCCGCTGCCGCTTCGGATCTTTGAGACACGCTACGTCGACATGATTAGCCGCTGCGTGCGGGACAACTCGTCCTTCGGCGTCGTGCTGATTCGCGAGGGCACGGAAACGAGCGGGGCACCGAAAACCGCGATGGTCGGCACGTTGGCGCACGTCGTGGACTGGTACCAGGGCAGCGACGGGTTGCTGGGCGTGACCGCGATCGGCACAGAGCGCTTCCGGCTGCGATCGATCGAGCGCAATGCGGACCACCTGAACTGCGGCGAGATTGAACTTCTGCCGCTGGAGACGCCGATGGCGCTGCCCGAGGACTACGCGCCGCTCGCCGAAATCCTGAAAGCGATCATGGACGACCTCGGAAGGCTCTACGAGAGCGCCGAAGAGCACCTCGACGATGCCGGCTGGGTCGCCAACCGGCTCATGGAAATCCTGCCGATTGCGCTCGAGCAGAAACAGGCCGCCCTCGAAGGCGCCTCAATCCAGGAGCGCCTCGAACTCGTGCGCTCCGTTCTGCACCATGTCCACCTGCCCGATGCGGGTGGCAGCTCCTGATCTCAGGCGATACGGGCGAAGACTGCCTTCGCTGCGGCAATCGTTTCTTCAATTTCCGCGTCCGTGTGTCGGGCGGAAATGAAGCCAGCCTCAAACGCTGACGGCGCGAGATAGACGCCCTCGTCGAGCATGCCGTGGAAAAACTTCCGGAAGCGATCGATGTCGGCGGCAGCCACCTGCTCGAAAGTACGAACCGGTCCGTCGTCAGTAAATATGAAGCCGAACATACCGCCGGCCTGTTCGACGGCCATCGGGATGCCGGCGTCGGCAGCGGCCGCCTTCAAGCCTTCAGTTAACAGCTTCGTCTTGCGGTCCAGATCCTCGTAGAAGCCATCGACGCTGACGAGTTCCAGCGTTTTCAGTCCCGCCGCCATCGCGACCGGGTTTCCGGACAGCGTTCCTGCCTGGTAGACCGGGCCGTCCGGTGCGATCGACGACATGATTTCGGCCTTGCCTCCGAACGCGGCTGCGGGCATGCCGCCGCCGACGACCTTGCCGAGCGTCGTCAGGTCCGGTTCGACGCCGAGATATTCCTGCGCGCCGCCGGCCGCGACGCGAAATCCCGTCATGACTTCATCGAAAATCAGGATCGCGCCGTGTTCGGTGCAGAGCTCGCGCATGCGTTCGAGGTAGCCGTCTTCCGGCATCAGCATGTTCATGTTGCCGGTGATCGGCTCGACGATGACGCAGGCCACGGACTTTCCGACATCGTCGAATACCGTGTTTAGCGCATCGACGTCGTTGAACGGCAGTGTGATCGTGTGCTCGGCCAGACCTGCCGGTACCCCGGGAGAACTTGGGACACCGAGGGTCAGCGCTCCCGAACCGGCTTTGATCAGCAGCGAATCGGAGTGGCCGTGGTAGCAGCCCTCGAACTTGATGATCTTGTCGCGGCCCGTGTGGCCGCGCGCCAGGCGAATCGCGCTCATCGTCGCTTCGGTGCCGGAGCTCACCATTCGGAGCTTCTCGATCGCGGGCATCATGCTGATGATCTTCTTCGCGATCTCGGTCTCGCGGACCGTGGGCGCACCGAAACTCATGCCGCGCTGTGCCGCTTTGCAAACGGCGTCGATCACCTCCGGATGGCAGTGGCCGAGGATCATCGGACCCCAGGATCCAATGTAGTCGAGCAGGTCCCGGCCGTCTTCGGTCTGAAGGTGCGAACCCTTGGCGCTCTTGAAAAAGACAGGCTCGCCGCCGACGCCGGCAAACGCGCGCACCGGTGAGTTGACGCCGCCGGCGATGACTTCTCGTGCATCCGTGTACAGACTCATCGGGCTGCCTCGCGCATCTGGGAAACCTCGTAGCCGCGATTCTCAAGCAGTGTCGGAACGCCGTCGTCGCCAACCAGGTGCAATGCGCCGACGATGATCAGGTAGTCGTCTTCGTTCTGGAGAAGACCCTCGATTGTCTCAACCCAGCGCTCGTTGCGCTCTGACACGATGACCCGGTAGAGCTCCGGATAGTCCTGCATGTCTTCGAGGATCGTTTCCTCGAAGAACGCGATGTCGCCGGTCTTCCACGCGTCGATCAGTCCGTCCATGAGTCCTTCGAGTTTCGCTGACTCGCTGAGCGTCTGCAGGAGCATATCCGTCTGCGCGGACATCGACAGGCCGTCAAGAAACGCAAGCTGTTCTTCCAGTTCCTCGAAGCCGTAGATCGGTTTGCCGTCCGCCGCGGCCTTCGCAAGCATCGTCATCTCGACTCCGTAGGCGGGATTAAATCCGAGGCGGGCGAGCATCATCTGTTCGACGGTGATCGCTGCAAGCCAGGGCTCCGTCTTTTCGAGCAGCTTGATCGGAATGTCTACATCCCGCGCGGCTGCAATCGCGGCACCGTATGCCTCGGCGCCAAGCAGTGAAGCCAGCGTCGTATCGTCTTTGAGGACGCCGAGCCGATTCACGGCTGCCTGCGCGGCCAGCGGGTCCAGGTCGTCCATGTCGATTTCCATGTACAGCACTTCGGCTTCGTCGTAGACCTCGCCGATTCTCGACGCGAGCGGATGGTCCTGTTCGCGCAGCAAATGTACGGAGCCGAGAATGTAGACCGTATTCGACTGACCGGGGACTTCCCACAGGCTCAACGGCGTGTCCGCCCGAAGAGCGGGCGATGCAAGCATCAACAGAGTGGTGATCGCGATATGTCTAATCATTTCTTACCCAGTAGAGAGTGTGTTCAATAGTGCCGTCGTCGTGCAGCGTCAGGCGTCGATAGGCGGGCGGCAGGTCGTCAACGGCGAACGTGTCGCTTTTCGGTTTGAACTGGCGGCAGGTCGATGGCGTTCCGAGAACCATAGCATCCCCGATTGAAGTCTCAACGTCCTGGTGCGCGTGGCCGAACAGGACGCAGCGAACCTGTTTGAGATTCGTGACTGCGTTCGTGAATGTTTCCTTGTTGGACAGGCCGACAGAATCAAGCCAGCGGCTGCCGAGGTCCAGCGGCGGATGGTGCAGGAACACCAGCACGGGTCGTTCCGTCGACGCGTCCCGTTTCAGGCGTTCCAGTTCCTCGTCGGGCAGGGTTCCGCCCGCGGTTTCACCCTCGAAGGTCGAGAGACCGATGACAGTCCACGCGCCGATGTCCGTCGTCGGATTGATTGAAAACGGCTCTCGCGCGAGTTCATCTTGCATGATCGCGGGGATGTCATGGTTGCCGGGGCAAACGAGGACCGGGATACCCAGCGTTTCCAGGCGGCGACAAAACTGCCGGTACGCGCCGGCGGAATCGTCCTGCACGATATCGCCGCTCGCGATAACGAAGTCGGCCGTCCAGTCGCCCGCCGCGTAGTGGGCAAGCACTGCAGCCAGCGATTGCGCGGTATTCGTGCCGCGGAGTTCAGCCTGCTCGTCGGCGAACAGATGTGTGTCGGTCAGGTGGAGGACGTTGAGAATGTGCGTTGCCTTCGGTCTGTTCGAGCGTCAGGCCTCGATAGTAGCGGCGGTCAGGACAGGCGAGCAATGTGCTCAACGAAAAACGGCCTGCATGCCGTGTCGGGCATGAGGCCGTTCATCGAAGGCATTTGCGCTTAGTAGCGGTAGGTGTCGCCCTTGTACGGACCTTCTTTCTTAACACCAATGTACTTCGCCTGTTCGTCCGACAGCTCCGTGAGCTTGGCGCCAATACGCTGGAGGTGGAGGCGGGCGACTTTCTCATCGAGATGCTTCGGCAGTACGTAGACCTTTCTCTCGTACTGGTCCGTGTTCTTCCACAGCTCGATCTGTGCGAGCACCTGGTTCGTGAACGAGTTCGACATGACGAAGCTCGGGTGACCGGTTGCGCAGCCGAGATTCACGAGACGGCCTTCGGCCAGCAGGATGATGCGGCGGCCGTCCGGACGGATAATGTGGTCGACCTGCGGCTTGATGTT
>CAWUHY010000246.1:0-4431 GCA_963922215.1 uncultured Gammaproteobacteria bacterium
GTGTGCGCGCGGCGAACTCTTCGGTATGGAGAACGGCAAGCTTCCGCTGCCAAACATGCTGATGACCGATCGCATTACCGAAATCAACACGGATGGCGGCAAGTTCGGTCGCGGCGAAATCAAGGCGGAGCTCGATATCAATCCCGACCTGTGGTTTTTCCAGTGCCACTTTGCGGGCGACCCGGTGATGCCCGGTTGTCTCGGGCTCGATGCAATGTGGCAGCTCGTCGGCTTTCATCTCGTGTGGGGCGGTCACGAAGGGCGCGGCCGTGCGCTCGGCGTCGGCAAGGTTAAATTCTTTGGCCAGGTGCTGCCGAAGGCGAAGCTTGTCACCTACCAACTCGACATCAAGCGTATTATTTCGAGAAAGCTCACAATGGCGATCGCCGACGGTTCGATGTCCGTTGACGGTCGTGAAATCTACACGGCTGACGACCTGCGCGTCGGCCTGTTCACATCAACCGACGACTTCTGAGGGAGTTTCATGCGACGAGCAGTAGTGACTGGCATTGGTGCAATCAGCTGCATTGGCAATAACAAGGAAGACATCTCGGACGCTCTGCGCAACGGACGTTCGGGCATCGTTGCGAATTCGAATTTCGAGGAAATGGGCCTGCGCAGCCACGTGTCGGGTTCCGTCGATATCGACATCAAGGAACACATCGATCGCAAGGTGCTGCGGTTCATGGGCGATGCCGCGGCATACGCCTATATCGCAATGCAGCGATCGATCGAAGACGCGGGGCTCGAGGAGAGCGACGTCTCGAATCCGCGCAGCGGACTGATTGCGTCGTCGGGTGGTGCGTCCAGCGAAAACATCATCACCAGTTCGGACACGCTGCGCTCGCGTGGTGTCCGCAAGATCGGTCCGTACATGGTGCCGCGATCCATGAGCAGCTCGGTTTCGGCCTGCCTCGCGACGCCGTTCAAGATCAAGGGCGTCAACTACTCCATCACGTCGGCCTGTGCGACGAGCGCACACTGCATCGGTGCTGCGCTTGAGCAGATCCAGCTCGGCAAGCAGGACATCGTATTCGCCGGTGGCGGCGAGGAAGAGCACTGGAACCTGTCGAGTATGTTCGACGCGATGGGCGCGCTGTCGACGAAGTACAACGACGAGCCCGCGAAAGCATCGCGTCCCTACGACGTCGATCGCGACGGATTCGTCAGCGCAGCCGGTGCCGGCATGCTGGTGATCGAGGAACTCGAACACGCGAAAGCGCGCGGCGCGAAAATCTACGCCGAGCTCACCGGCTACGCCGCAACCTCGGATGGATTCGACATGGTAGCGCCGTCCGGCGAGGGCGCAGAGCGCTGCATGGAGATCGCGAAGTCGACGGTCGAGGGGCCGATCGACTACATCAATACGCACGGCACGAGCACGCCGGTCGGCGACGTTAAGGAGCTTGAGGCGATTCGCGCCGTGTTCAGTGACGACATCCCGCGCTTCGGATCAACAAAGTCCATGGTCGGTCACTCGCTCGGTGCCACGGGCGCGCAGGAGGCGATTTTCTGCCTGCTGATGCTCGAAGGCGACTTCATCGCGCCGTCGATTAACGTGTTTACCCCGGACCCGGCTGTCGAAGGCATGCCGCTCGTCACGGAGTGCGTCGAGAATGCCGGCATTCGCACGGCGATGAGCAACAGCTTTGGCTTCGGCGGCACGAATGCGACGCTGGTGATGCAGAAGCTGGATTGAGGTCGCTCGCCGCTGAAGTGGCTCCTACAGGCTGGCTGATTCTTTGCGCTGCTGGTAGCGTTGCCGTTTTCTATCGCAAGGCACGCGCATGACGATCGAGACCCTTTCTGAAACGCTCTGTTTCGGCGGAACGATGGGCTTTTACCGCCACGCGTCTGCCGCGAACAACTGTGACATGCGTTTTTCCGTCTTCGCGCCCCCCGCCGCCAGTCAAGGTCCCGTCCCGGTCGTCACGTTTCTGTCGGGGCTGACCTGCACGGAAGAAAACTTCATGGTCAAGAGTGGGGCGCAACGTGTCGCGGCCGAGCTCGGCATCATGCTGGTCTCGCCTGATACGAGTCCGCGCGGCGACGACGTTCCGGACGATCCGGACAAGGAATACGACTTCGGACTCGGCGCAGGCTTCTATCTCAACGCGACCGAGTCGCCGTGGTCGACGCACTACAATATGTACGACTATGTGACGACCGAATTTTTCGAGACGATCTTCGCCAACTTTCCCGCGGACCGCGAACGCCACGCGCTGACCGGCCATTCGATGGGCGGACACGGAGCGCTCGTGATCGGTCTGCGCAATCCGTCGCTGTTTCGCTCACTCAGCGCCTTCGCGCCAATCTGTACGACGATTGATTCGCCCTGGGGGCAAAAAGCGCTCGGCCACTATCTCGGCCCGTTCGAAGCCAACGCCGAAAAATGGCGGCAATACGACGCCTGCGAGGTCGCACGCGACGTCGCCGACGCGTCCGCGTATCCCCCCATCCTCATCGACCAGGGCGCCGACGATCCGTATCTTGTCGAACAGCTGAAGCCCGAACTCTTTCGTGCTGCGTGCGCCGACAGCGGCGTCGCGATCGACTACCGCGAGCATGCAGGCTACGACCACGGCTACTATTTCATCTCGACGTTCATCGAAGACCACCTCCGGCGCCATCACGCCGTCCTGACGGCCTGACCGGCCAATTGCATGACAGCGGAGACGCTCACACTGATTGCAGCGCTGGCAGGCGCGGGTCTCTTTGCAGGCGTTCTTGCCGGGCTGTTCGGGATCGGGGGCGGGATCGTCATCGTGCCTGTCCTGGAAGCCGTGTTGAGTTTTCTCGGCGTCGATCCCGCGATCCGCATGCATGTCGCCGTGTCCACGTCGCTCGCGACCATTATCCCGACGTCGATTGCCTCCGCGCGGGCGCACTACCGGCGCGACGCAGTCGATCTCTCGATCGCCGCGCGCTGGGCGGGCTATGTCATCGCGGGCACGATCCTCGGTGCCTGGTTCGCGGCGCGCGTCGATTCATCCGTACTCGCGATCATTTTCGCCGTGGTTACGCTCGCGATCGCCGTCCGGACGCTGACGCACTACGAGCCGGCCGAAATTGCCCGTCACGTTCCCGCAACGCCGATTGTAGGCCTGATCCCGGTCGGCATCGGCGGCCTGTCGACGGTGATGGGGATCGGCGGGGGTGTCATGTCAGTGATCGCGCTGCGCGTTTTCGGGCAGCCGGTCCGTCGCGCCGTCGGCACGGCGGCACTTCTGGGCCTCGCGATTGCCGTCCCCGGCACGCTCGGGATGGTCGTTGCAGGATGGGACGACCCGCGGCTCCCGGACTGGACGGCGGGCTTCGTCAGCCTTCCGGGGGTGCTCGCGATTGCCCCACTGACCGTGCTTGCGGCGCCGCTCGGTGCAAAACTGGCACACTCGATCCCGGAGAAAACCCTGCAGCGCCTGTTTGGCGCGTTTTTGCTACTGGTCTCGGCACGCCTGTTCCTACGGGCCTTTGCGACCGACGCAATGTAGTTACAGTTTGAAACATTCGTTTGTTGTACGCCTGCAACATATAGTTTTTCGACCGTAGACAGCCTATGAAGGGGTTGCTAGTATCGTCGCACTGAATTGTGGTTCTGAGACAACAGAATCCGCTCAACCCACCGGAAACACCAAGAAAAGCGCGGGAAACAGCGCTTGGAGCGGGTCTGCAATTCGGACGAGGCCAGCGCTGCACGTTACGTCAACAGATCATGCGGCGCTGAAAGAAACACAAAATGGCATTATGGGGAACAACCATGACCGATAGACCAGATGAGTCGCCGTGGCTCAAACTCCTTGGTGGTCTGATTGTCTCTGCTTCTCTGGCGTTCTCGCCGGCTGCTTTCTCTCAGGAAGAGTCCGACGATGACACCGACGAAGAAGAGGTTGAAGAAACCGAGGAAATCGTTGTCACCGGTTCGCGCTTGAAGCGTGACACCTACTCTTCCATTTCACCGCTGCAGATCATCTCGGGTCAGATTTCCCGCGAAGTCGGTCTCATCGACGCGGCTGATATTCTCCAGGAATCAACTGCCGCCAACGGCCAGCAGATTGACCTGACCTTCCAGGGCTTCGTTCTGGACAACGGCCCGGGTGCCACGACCATTGACCTTCGCGGTCTCGGCGCAGCCCGTACGCTGGTCCTGATCAACGGTCGCCGCCTCGCACCGGCTGGTGTTGAAGGCGCTCCGGTTGCCCCCGACCTGAACTTCGTCCCGGCATCGCTCGTTCAGCAGTACGACCTGCTGCTCGACGGCGCGTCATCCGTTTACGGTTCTGACGCAATCGCCGGTGTTGCGAACGTCATCCTCCGTAAGGATTTCGACGGCTTCGAAGTCGAAACCTACTCCCGTCTGCCGCACTGGACCGAAGGTGAAAACCACACGCTCAGCGCTGCCTGGGGTAAGAACTTCGACCGTGGCTTCATTGG
>CAWUHY010000247.1:0-4415 GCA_963922215.1 uncultured Gammaproteobacteria bacterium
TCGCGAGGAGCACTTGGAGTGGCATTCGGGAACTGGCTTTTCAGGTACACGACCCCGACATTGCACACAAATCGCTGCAACAACTTCTGAAATCACAGGAGTGGGAACTCGCGTGGCGGTACGAGATGAGGTACGACCCTGCCTGGCAAGACGCAGCGTACTTTTTCAAGCTGTTCCCTCTAGCTCAAGGTGAAGATAGCTAGCCGGAGATCGACGATTTCGCGTCTGGCTGCTCTCACCGACTGACTTCAACCCGAACCAGGTTAGTCCTCAGCGACGCCGGTCCGGGTCGCGTCAATCGCGATGCCCTCACCACGGATTTCGAGACGCTCGGCCGCCTGGTCGAATCGGACAGTGCCGCCAAGCGAACCGCGAATATGGAAGTCGCGAGGCCCGATCTGAACGAGTTCCTCGATAAAGCTTCCTTCCTGCGCCATCAGCAGGTTGCCTGGTTGCGCAATTACCGTAATTGGCGCACCTGATCCCGTGCTGTAAGAACCTGCGAATCGTTCGGGTGGTGCGTTGCGATAGGCCTCGGGTGACTCGCGCTCCGCAGACAGTGTGCGTCGCAGGAAGCGCTCGAAGCGCGGCTGGACATCGAACTGTGGTTCGATACATTCGAGAAACTCGCTTCCGATGTCGATGAGCTTCTGATCAGCAAGCATCGCGTCGAACGTGGCACCTTGCTTCGTCATCTCGCGAAGCCTGTCGAACCAGGCATCAACCAGCCGCTGGTATCGGTCGAGCCCGTGCGTGTCGTCGATAAAGCCGTGTCCCGGGACGATGACGGTCTCTTCGTCGGAAAGCGATTCCGCAAGCGCCATGGTCGCAAGCTCCGAGTCACGTCCTCGCGCATACCCGGACGGGTAGTAGGCGTTGGCGAAAGTGTCACCCATGAACAGCACGTTGCTGGTTTCGAAGCGGATTAGCAGATCGTCGTAGGTGTGTGCGACGAGCGGCACTGCCGTGATCGTCTCGTCACACGCGGCGAGCGAGAAGCCGCCGGCGGTGTACACATGGACGAGTGAGTTGCCGTAGCGCGCTCCTTCGTGTGCGATGATCGTCGCACCATGCTCTGCGAAATACGGGTTGCCGCCGGTGTGGTCGCGATGCGCGTGCGTGTTGATCACCTGGCGAACCGGCTTGTCGGACAGCGTCCGGATCGCCGCGGCGAGACGCTCCGTCGCATTCGGGTTCATCGTGTCGATCAGCAACAGGCTCTCGTCACCTTCGCAGACCCCAACGTGGCTGCCGAATCCGCTGCCGCCGTGAATCACATGCAGGCGCTCAGTGAGTTGCGTGATCTCGAACGGCTGCGGCCGGTCGGCCGCGCTTGTCGAATGGGCGAGTGCGCACAGGCAGACCAGCAGCGTCATTCGTGTGACAAAGTGCATCGAGGCTCCCTTTCCCCGGCATGGCAGACTGAAGCTACGACCCACCGCGCAAGCTGACGTTCCCCGTCCCACGTCGCTGACACCTTATTGCGGTCAGTTTCGGTTCGGTAGAGTTCTACGGACGTCGAGAAGCGGCGAAGTGAGTCAGTCACGGCACATGCGCTAGAGGCCGTTTCGAGCCGACCGCCAGAATGATTATCACGCGACCACCTACCGCGGTGAGCTAACATTCGAACACGCGTTACCGCGGTAACTTTTTTGACCGACCGACTCATATTCGAATGCAGTCTCTCGATTGCGGATGCTGATATCACTGGCTTCTGGCCCCAGGGCGAACCGAGGAATCAATGGGAACAAAAGTCATTACTCGTGGATGCTGGAAGACCGTTGAGCCCGAAGAAGGGTTTGTCGTTTTCGACTATACGGATACGTTTAGTGCATCCGAATACGAAACCATCAAGTTGGGTCTCTTGCCCGAGGCGATGGAGGACAAGTGGTTCATCTACTTCGAGCCTCCGACCTTGTATTTTCATCGAAGTTGGACCGGAGATCTTATTTACCGGGTGACTCTGGACTGCGAACACGAAGACATATCTGTTGCCCGTGCTGAGTTATCGCGAAAGTATTCAAACAATCCTGTGCACGAGACGATGATGCCTTGGGTCATGCGTGGAGTTTTGCTAGGTCAAGACGTTAACTTTCCCGACGATTGACCTCACATCATTAACAACTGCGATTGGCCAATTCTGGAAAGACCCGATTCCCCCTGTGGAAAAATTGTCAGGTTTATTTTAGATGGCCGCTCGACGCGACGCCTGATGCCAAATTTTCTCATCAGATGCAAAATAAGCCTGACACCTTATCGCAGTGCCGCATGAGCCAACCAACCATCGAAACATCCAGATTGCTCCTCCGGCCGTTCGTTCCCGGCGACGCCGCCGACGTGCAGCGCCTGGCCGGCGACCATGAGATCGCTGCAACCACGCTGAATATCCCGCACCCCTATGCCGACGGCATGGCAGAGGAGTGGATTGCGTCTAACGAGACCGCCTGGAATGAGGATGAGCGCGTGACCTTTGCCGTGACGCAGAAAGCTGAAGCAATCCTTGTCGGCGCGTGTGGTATTCGCATCCAGCGCGAAGCGGACTGCGGTGAGCTCGGCTACTGGATTGGAAAAGAGTTCTGGGGTCGCAGCTACGCAACGGAAGCAGCCGAGGCAGTGATGCACTTTGGCTTCACCGAGCTGTCGCTGAATCGCTTGCAGGCACAGCATTTTTCGCAGAACCCCGCGTCGGGCCGGATCATGCAGAAGCTTGGCATGTCGCTGGAGGGCACCGCGCGACAGGCGGAAAAGAAGTGGGGCAGCTACGTCGACATCGTCAGGTACGCCTTGTTGCGGGACGAATGGCAGGCCCGAAACGAGGAGTGACGCAAGCCAACCGCGTGATTCGCATCTGAAACTGACCTACAGTTCGCCCATGTCGCTCGCCCAGAACATGCAAGTCCGGCTTTTCGTCGGCGCCGCGCTGATCAGCCTGTCACCGGTCTGGGTTCGGCTGGTCGACGTCTCGCCGACGACGAGCGGTTTCTACCGGGTGTTCTTCGGTGGCCTCGCGCTTGCGATCTACCTGCTGGCCACGCGGCGCAGCATGGCGTTGTCCCGTCGAGTGTGGATTGCGCTCGCTGCTGCCACGCTGTTTTTCTCGGCCGACCTCTGGTTCTGGCACCGCTCGATTCTTTACATCGGCCCCGGGCTGTCGACGCTGCTCGCGAACTTCCAGGTCTTCATCATGATGTTCGCCGGTATTGTCTTTCTCAAACAGAAACCGCACGCCCGACAGATCGTCGCCGTGCCGCTCGCAATCCTGGGCCTTGCGCTGATCGTTGGCCTCGACTGGTCCGACCTCCCAAGTGACTACCGGATCGGCGTCGTGCTCGGGCTGCTGACGGCCTGCGCCTACGCGGGCTATCTGTTGAGCCTGCGGGCTTCGCGTTGCGATGCGACCGATCGGCTGCCGACGCGCGAGGTGTTTGTCGTCTCGATTGCAACGGCGGCTGTGCTCGGCGCGCTTGCGGTCGGGGAGGGCGAAACACTCGCGCTGTCGGCTGAAGACTTTGGCTGGCTGCTCGGCTACGGCGTGCTGTCACATTGCATCGGTTGGTTGCTGATCGCGAGCAGCCTGCAGCATGTGTCGACAACCGAAGCGGGCATCGCGCTGCTCCTGCAGCCTACCCTGAGCTTCGTCTGGGACGTGCTGATCTTCGACCGCGCGATGACGGTCGAGGAATTGATTGGCGCATCCATCGCGCTCTTCGCCATCTTCCTGAGCGCAAGCGCCCGTTCAAAGCAGCGAGAGCGCTGAGGCCTTCAGTTCGATATCGAAGTGTGTCGTCGGCGGCTGCAGTTCGCCGTCCAGATGCGCCACGATGGGTTCTTCACAGTCGACGGTAATGCGCGTGCCGTCGATGTGCGTCAACTCTGGAGCACCGAGATGCTGCCCGCGCATCAGCGCTGGCAGCAGCTGCATCACCCGCACGCGCGAGACCGCCGCGGCAATAACCACATCGAGCTGACCGTCGGACGGATCTGCCGTCGGCGCGATGTGAAACTTCCCACCAACCCACGACCCGTTCGCGATGTTCGTGAGCGTCGTCGGCCCGGACCAGGCCTGCTCGCCGTCGACTGTCACCGTCATCGCAGGCGTCGCGATACCGTCCCACAGGCAGCGCATCACGCCATAGATATAGACGAGATCGCCGATCGGCAGCCTTACTGGTGCAGCAATACGCGCCACCGTCGCATCGATGCCGATGCCGCAGCCGTTCGAGAACGAACGATCGTTGCAACGCCCGATGTCGATGCGGCGCAGCGGCGTGTCACCGGCGATGCGTTGCCCGAGCTCGAGCGCGGCCCGGTTCGGGTCGGCCGGAATGCCGCAGGCTCTGGCAAAGTCATTGCCGGTCCCGACCGGCAGGAGTCCGACGGCCGTCTCCTTGCCCGCAGTGATCAACCCGTTCGCG
>CAWUHY010000248.1:0-4366 GCA_963922215.1 uncultured Gammaproteobacteria bacterium
GAAAACAAAGAAATCGAAGCGCAGCAGAAGATAGAGGGCAACCTTCGTTGAGCACGCAGCAAGGAACACCGTGACCGTATTCGGTGCGTAGGTGTAAGCGTTCGGCAGCCATTTGTGCAGAGGGAACAGAGCAGCCTTCAGCGCGAGTCCCACGGTAATAAAGCCGGCGGCGACGAGAATTGGCGTCTGGTCGCCGACGTCCTGAATGCGGATCTCCATGTCCGCGAGATTCAGCGTGCCCGTCATCAGGTAGATAAGACCGATGCCGATCAGGTAGAAGGTCGCGCCGATCGTTCCCATGATGAGGTACTTGAAGACGGCCGGCAGCGCGCGTCGGTCGGAGCCGCCGGCGATGATGACGTAGCTCGCGAGCGACGAGATTTCCATGAACACGAAGATGTTGAACGCGTCGGCCGCGACGGGGATTCCCGAGAGTCCGGCGAGCGCGAGTAGCCAAGCTGAGTAGAACAGCGGCTGGCGGTGCTCATCGATATCCGCATCGACGCTGCGCTGACCTGCCAGCAGGGCGAGGGTCGACGCGCCGGTGACAATGAGCAGCAACAGGCCGCTGAAACGGTCGACGCCCAGCTCGATTCCGTAGGGCGCGGGCCAGCCGCCCATGCGATAGGTCAGCGTTGTGCCATCGAGGACCGCCATGGTCATTGCGACCGCAATCGCAAACGCAAGCAGGCTCGCCGCGGTCGCGGCAGCGCGCGCAAGTCCGGCCGGCCTCAGGAGCATGACAAGCGGCGCGGTCAGCATCGGCACGATAACCTGCAGTGCCGGCAGATGGAGCGACAGTCCGTTCATCCCCGGTTGCTCTCCTGGATATCGTCTTCTTCGATCGACCCGTATTCCTCACGGATGCGAACGACGATGCCAAGCCCGAGAGCGGTCGTGGAGATTCCGACCACGATCGCCGTCAGGATGAGGACCTGCGGCAGCGGATTCGAGTAGCTCTGGACGCCTTCCTGGAAGATCGGTGCGGTGCCACCGTCCACTTTGCCGACGGTGATGTAGAGCAGGAAAACGGCCGCCTGGAAGATCGACAGGCCGATCAGCTTCTTTACGTAGTTCGGCTTCGCGATCACTGCGTAGAAACCGACCATCAGCAGGACGGCGAACACCCAGTAGTAAGACAGTCCGAGCAGTTCCATCAGACTTTGCCTCGCGCAGCGAACGCGTGGAAGACAGCGAGCAGGACGCCGGTCACAGTGATCCCGACGCCGAGCTCGATCAGGATGATGCCGTACTGCTGGCCCTTGACCGGGTCAGATGCGAGCACCGAGTAGTCGAGAAAATTCCCGCCAAGCAGCATGCAGACGAGGCCAACACCGCCGTACAGGATTCCGCCACTCGCGATCAGCCATTTCAGCACGTGCATGGGAATTGCTCGCAGTGCACGGTTCTCGCCTTCGAGCAGCGCAAACAGGATGACCGACGCCGCGATGATCGCACCGGCCTGAAATCCACCGCCTGGCCCGTATTCGCCGTGGAATTGCACATACAGCCCGAACAGGAAGATAAAAGGAATCAAGAGGCGTCCGACGACGCGCGGAACGAGATAGTGGCGCAGCCCCGTGCCGGGGTCTCCGGACGGCTCAAACTGCTTCATCGATACCGGCGGTCGCGCGCTCAGAAGAAACAGCACGCCGATGCCGGCTGTAAAGACGACGAACACTTCGCCGAGCGTGTCGTACCCGCGAAAGCTGCCGAGTACCGCGGTGACGGCGTTCGGGATGTCGATCAGTTCGGGAGTTTTTTCGAGGTACCACGGTCCGACGTGCTGCTGCACGGGCGCATTCGGGTCGCCGAATGCCGGCTTGTCGAAGGTCGCGTAAATGACAATCAGCGTCGTCACCGTGACGACACCGAGCGCCGCAAGGCGATTGTTCGACTTGGCGCGTTCGTGTTCGCCCGTCAGCGCGAGAGCGCTCAGAAACAGGACGGTAGAGATACCGGCTCCGATCGCCGCCTCCGTCAGTGCGACGTCTGCCGCATCGAGCAGGAAGAAGTTCGCTGCCATCAACAGGCTGAAGATGCCGGTCAGGATGACTGCCGCAAACAGGCTCTCGCTGCGGACGATTGCGAGCGCGGTGATGACGAGCAGGGTGAGCAGGAACACGCCGAACAGAATTGTCATTGAGCGGGCTCCACGGGTTCCGGCGGCTTCACCTCGCCTTCATCGGGCTGCATGCCTGACAGGATCGCGGCACTCGCGAGTGCGTTCGAGGATGTCGGGCTTGTGAGCAGAAGAAACAGAAGAACGATGGCGAGCTTGATGGTCGCAAGCGTCCAGCCAGCCTGCAGCATAATTCCGCCAAGGATGAGGACGGCCGCCATCGTGTCGGTGAGGCTTGCCGCGTGCATGCGGGTGTAGAAATTCGGCATGCGCAGCGCGCCGATGCCGCCAATAAAGACGAAGACGCCGCCAAGCGTCATGAGAATCCAGCTCGCAATATCGATGGCGGAATCCATCACGTGGACTCCTTCTTCTGAGCAGCGTCCTCAACTTCGCGCACGCGGATAAATTCCAGAACCGCGATGACGCCAACGAAGTTGATCAACGCGTAAACGAGCGCAAGGTCCAGGAAGTCCGGACGCCCGGACAGGAACGCGACGATCGATAAGAGGAGCACCGTTTTCGTTCCGAACATATTGACGGCGAGGACCCGGTCATAGATTGACGGCCCGAGCAGCGCGCGAACCAGCGCGAGCCCCATAGTGATCAGCGTTGCGATCGTGACGACGTAATACACGCCTCAGCCTCTCCGGAGCCGGGATACACGCCGGTCCATCTCGCCTTTTCCAACTTCGACGGCGCCTTCGCGGGTGAGGGCGTGAACGGTAATGACGTCGTTATGCACGTCGAGCGACAAGGTTCCCGGGGTCAGCGTGATCGAGTTCGCGAGGATTGCCTGGTCGACCGGCTGCTTCGCGTGCGGATGGATTTTCACAACCGTCGGGCTGATCGGCAGGCTCGGCGTCAGAATGATTCTCGCGACGTCGAGACTCGACTTGACCACTTCCTTCGCAAGCCACACCCAGTAAGTCAGCAGGCGCACACCGAAACGCAGCGCGAACACATCCGTCGAGAAATACTGCATCCGGCGCGTGACATAGATCGTCAGCACGCAGGAAAACAGGCCGAGCCCGAGCAGCAGCGGCTTGTAGAGGCCGGACCAGAGCAGCCATGCCGCGATGAGCAGCAGAAACAGGACGACCGCGCGCCGGATGATGACGGATTGTTTCGCCACGTCTTACTCGACGTCGTCCGGATCGCAGGGATAGTTGTTCTGCAACGTCGAGAAGACGGCATCGCGGGCGAGCAGGTCTTTGTCGAGCACTTTACGATTCATCAGGTCGTCGACGACCTTTTCGACGACCGACTCCAGCGAGTCTGCCTCACCGAGGCAGAAATCTGCGTAGACCGTCGGGCCTTTCAGGTTGATCCGGCTGCCAATGCGCGTGCGAATCGCACGATCGGCGAAGGTCTCATCCTCGTCGAATTCGCTCGCGATGTTTTCCAGCACGCGCGCGTCCGTCGCGACAGCGCCGTCAATGAATCCCTGAACATAGCGTACGCAGAAGATCGCATCCTTGCCCTCACGGTCTTCGTAGTAGAGCGCGCAGTGGCCCGCTAGCTCCGGCGTGGACAGCGGCTCAACGCTTTGCGCTTCGTTTGCAGACAGCAAAAGTGTCAGCGATCCGATCAGGATGGCTAGTCGCTTCATGATTCAGTCTCCGTTCGTCAAATTCGTCGGCGATTGCTGCAGAACGGTCTGCAGCAGCTCGCCGACGGTGCAATGTTCTTCGATCTCGTGCCGCAAGTGCGCGTCAGCATGGATCACGTAATGGATGCGGCGCCCTTCTTTTTCCCGCTCCACGATGCCTGCTTCCTCAAGCTCGACGATCAGGCGATGCGCGGTGCGTTCGGTAATGCCGACCCGCTCCGCGACGTCACGCAGCCGCGCCTGTGGATTTTCAGCAAGGCACACGAGCACGTGCGCGTAGTTGCTGAAAAACGTCCAGTTGTGCGGTTGCGCTGCGATAAGCCGTTCTCCACGTGCGGCATGGGCCAGCAAAGTATGACACACAAAACCGGAAATAAATATCCGGATAAAAATGCCCGGATTAAAATGTCATAAATTGTTACAAACTCGAATTCAGCCGCTCTCAGGTATGCTCCGGTCTGGATTTCACCCCGGGATTGCACATGGAGAACGAGTTCGAATGGATGTTGAAGCTTCTGGCGGCCGTTGTGCTCGCGCTGCCGATCGCGTTCAACAGGGAGTCGAAGAGCCGGTCGATGGGTCTCCGCACGTTCCCTCTTTTGTCGATGGGTGCCTGCTCCTACGTGCTGATC
>CAWUHY010000249.1:0-4284 GCA_963922215.1 uncultured Gammaproteobacteria bacterium
TCATCGCAGAGGAGGGCAACGCCCTCGTCGTCGCCGACTACGGGCAGCTTGAGCAGTCCGTCGTCGCGACGGGCGGTATCCTCGACAAATCGGAGGCGCGCGTGGTTGTCGTCGCTGTGCGTCCGGAAGACCTGAATGCGGACATTTACAGCGTGCAGGATGCGGACGGCGCGACAGTCGTCCACTCGCGATTAGCGGCAATCGTTGAACGCGTCCTGAGCATTGTCGAATTGGTCCGGCAGCGGAGCGACGCAACAATCCTGCTGGCCAACTTCCAATTGCCAGTCGACGATATTGCGGCCGGCCTTTTTGATAACCACACTGAGACCGACGTGAAATCAGCTGTCGCGTCCGCGAACGAATCCCTGAGCAGAGCTGCGTCTCAGGAATCGGATGTGTACGTTTGGGACTACGCAGGTCTTGTCAGCGCCGTCGGGGCGCATCGCTGGACCGATGAGCGACTGTGGTTGATGTCCCGGCAAACTGTCTCGACTGCAAATCTCCCGATTGCCGCGAATCACCTCGTTCGATCAATCAAGGCCGTTACCGTTCCGCGAGCTAAGTGCGTCGTACTCGATCTTGATAACACCCTTTGGGGCGGAGTGCTGTCAGAGGACGGTATTCAAGGCATTCGACTCGGCGATGATTTTCCAGGAAACGAGTTCAAGGCCTTTCAGCGTTGCCTGGCGAGACTTCGAGAGCGGGGTGTTCTTCTCGCTATCGCCAGCAAGAACGAGCCTTCCCTGGTCGAACGTGCGTTTCGCGAACATGCGGACATGGTGCTCGATTGGGACGATTTTTCTGCGCGAGAGATCGGCTGGCATCCGAAAAGTGAGTCGATGCAGCACATCGCGGAAACTCTAAATATCGGCATGGACGCGCTCGCATTCTTCGACGACAACCCGGTCGAGCGTCACGAGGTTCGCATCAATGCGCCGGACGTCCGTGTTATCGAGGTTCCGGAAAATCCGCTGGAGTATCGGCGCGCATTGCTGACGTCAGGTCATTTCGACACGCCTTTCGTGACTCGCGAAGACCGACTCAAGGCTCGCATGTACCACGATGAGTCGCAGCGCACGCGCCTTCGCGAGACTGCGCAAACGATGGACGAGTTCCTGGCGTCGCTGGACATGAAGCTCGAGGTTCGAACGCTGACAGAAGCAAGTCTCGGGCGCGCCGCGCAAATCGTCGCGAAGACCAATCAATTCAATGCATCGACAGAGCGGTATTCGACAGCTGAGCTCGCCGCGATGATGGAGGATGATGGCGTCGACATTCAGACGTATCGCGTCTCCGACAAATTCGGAGATTCCGGCATCGTCGGACTCACCATCGTGCGACTTGACGGTGAATGCCCACTACTCGATTCCTTCCTCATGAGCTGTCGGGTCATGAATCGCCAGGTGGAAAACGCGATGCTCGCAAACGTGATTGCGCGCCTGGACGACCAGGCGGTTACCAGCCTCCGTGCGCGGTTCGTACCGACCGCCAGGAACGCACCGATTCGCACGTTCTACGAGCAGGCAGGATTCGCGCAAACGAAGTCCGGTGACGATCAATTCTGCATTGAACTGACCCCGGATTGCATTGCCCGCGCGATGCCTGCGGTCTTCGAGCTGGTGACGCCCGGCTGACGCCGGGGCACCTTAAGAACTACCGAAAAGTATCGCAGTCGCTATCGCCCCGGTGTCCAGGGGGTACCCGCCGCATCCATCTCTCTCTTGAGACGCGTGTAGTCATCGTCCAACTTGTCGAGCTCTTCCGAAATCTCCGCGTAGCGTGCGGACGCGATTCTGAACGATTCACGCTGTGCCGGCGTCGGGCCGTATACGTTTGTGCCTGGGGAGAAACGTGCGTGCCACAGCCTGTTGGTGACAGAGACTTCGTCCCACTCATGAAAGATATTCCGGGTGTCATTGCCGGCGAGGCGGTCACGCTGAGCGAGCAGGCGTTCGTGAATGGAATTCGCGGATTCGTACAGGCGTGCATTCGCGGCTCCGCGTGACAAAACCTGTTTCACCGCTGTCAGTTCCTCTGCCAGTCGGTCAATTGCCTTTTGAGTTCCGGCAACTGCTCCGTACAGCTCGTCCAGACGACGATCAAATACAACCCGCTCTTGCTGCTCCATCCCCTCAATCGCAGGGGCGGGACGAATCGAGACGACGCGGATCGGCTGAGTCTGATCGACGGCCGTCAGTACGCCGTTCTCTCGGCGGGCCATGCTCACCGTAAACTCACCGGGTGCGACCATGACTCCCGGTCCTGGCCCGGAATCGTCTTCGGTTTCGTCGGGAGACCAGGCGTCGACGGCCGCATACCGGAGATCCCAGGCGACTCTGTGAAACCCGGATTCGGCCGGCGCTTCGATGTTGCGTACGATCTCGCCGGACGCATCCCTGATCGTCAACACGATCGCCGGTGCATCCTCCCGCGCTTCGCGAATAATTGTGTCGAAGTCGGGGAATCGGACGTTCCTGTTTTTTTTCTCTTTTTCCTTCTCCGACTCTCGCCGCTGCTCCTGACTCGTCTGCATGGTGTCGGCGAGGTAATAGGTCAGGATTGCGCCGAAGTCGGGATTCTCAGCAACGTAAAACGCATCGCCCTGACTCGCTTTGCAGCCACTTTCGCTACACCCCAGATCGCGGCGCGGGACGTACCACGGAGCATCGCGCACCGGGAACAGGGTTGCGCCTTGCTCCAGCGTTCGCGACTCGAGATTCCGTAGCGGGGAATAGTCGTCAAGAATATAGAAGCTTCGACCGAAGGTCGCGCCAATAAGATCGTTCTCGCGCTTCTGGATCGCGAGATCCCGGAACGCGATTGTCGGGACTCCTCCCGCAAGTTCGGTCCATCGTCCGCCGCCGTCGACGGTGAAAAAGACACCGAACTCGGAGCCGAGAAAAAGCAAGTCCGGATCGACATGGTCCTGCACAACACGCCACAAGATGTGACGATCCGGCAGGTTGGACGCGATGCTTTTCCATCGCCTTCCGCGGTCTTCGCTCTTCAGGATATAGGGTGAATAGTCACCGGACTTGTAGTCGTCCACAACGACGTACACGGTGTCTGCATCATGCAGGTCTGCCTTGATGTCGTTGACGAAAAAGCGGGCTGGCACGCCAGGCAGTTCGTCGATGCGCCGCCACGTATCGCCGCCATCCTCGGTCACCTGGATCAGTCCGTCGTCCGTTCCGACATAAATAAGATCCGGATCCAGTGGGGACTGGGACAAATTGGCAACGGTGTTGAATTCGGACATCGCGTACATGTCCCAGGGAGAATCGTAGCTCCACGTCCTGCCCATCAAAGGTGCATCGACGCGGCGCTCGTTTCTCGTCAGGTCACCGGAAATGGCTTTCCAGGTGTCACCATGGTCGTCACTGCGCCAGACTCGCTGTGTACCGAAAAACAGCGTTTTCGAATCATGGGGGCTGATCATGATGGGTGCGTCCCAGTTGTAGCGCTCCGGCGGCGCACCTTCTTCTGCCTGCGGTCGAATGTAAACCTGTTCACCCGTCGCGCGATCGAAACGCGCGAGATTTCCCTGCTGCCATTGCACATAGACGATGTCCGGATTGTTCGGATCGGCCGCAGGTTGGTGACCATCGCCGAACATTGCGATAAACCAGTCCTCGTTCGTAATACCGTGTGCACTCATCGTGCGGGACGGGCCGCCCTGCGTGTTGTTGTCCTGCGTGCCACCGTAGACGTTATAGAAGGGCAGATCGTAGTCGACCGAAACCTTGTAAAACTGCGTGATGGGCAGGTTCGCGATGTAGCGCCAGTTTTCGCCCAGGTCGTAGGATTCATACAGTCCACCGTCGACGCCCACCAGCAGGTAGTCGGGGTCGTTTGGATCGAATGCCATCGCGTGATGGTCGGAATGCTTGCTGTCGTGCGCGAGGTTCTCAAAATTCTCGCCGCCGTCTTCAGTCACGTGCATTTGCACATCCATTTGGTAGACGCGGTCGAATGCGTGAGGGCTCGCGAATATTTCCTGGTAGTAGTGCGGCCCGGTGCCTCCCGACAGGTAATCGTTTTTCTTTTCCCAAGTCTCACCGCCGTCGGCGGAGCGCCAGAATCCACCCTCGCGATTCGCAAGCTCAATCGTCGCGTACAGGACGTCCGGGTCATGGTGCGAGAAGGCGAGCCCCGTCTTGCCCATGATCACGTCGCGCGCCCACCACGCTTGGGCGTCGAACATGTTGAAGGTGAACCACTGGTCCTGCATGCCGAGATAGAAGAGATCGGGATCATGAATGTAGGCGACACCCTTATAAAGAT
>CAWUHY010000250.1:0-4282 GCA_963922215.1 uncultured Gammaproteobacteria bacterium
GACACTGATCCTTGCCTTAAGCCCGGACCAGCATCTGCGCGGGATGCTGTTCTGGCTGATGGGTGATTTGAGCTTCGCATTCGAGCCAGGACGGACGCTCTTGTTGCTTGCGATCGTGACTGTCGTCTCGCTGCTCGCGGCGCGGCACCTGAATGTTCTGTCCGCGGGCGAACTGCAGGCGTCGATCGTGGGCCTGCCCGTGGTCCGGTTCCGCTACCTGGTGTTTGTCACGGCGTCACTCGCGACGGCGTTTGCAGTAACGACCGTCGGCGTCATCGGCTTCATCGGGCTGGTCGTTCCACACTTCATCCGGCTGTTCGCCGGCAGCGATCATCGCGTGCTTGTGCCCGCCTCCGTCTTTGCCGGTGGCACGCTGCTCGTCCTCGCCGACACGCTCGCGCGTACGCTGCTTGCGCCACGGCAGCTGCCGGTCGGCGCGCTGACGGCAGCGATCGGGGTGCCCGTCTTTCTGCTGTTGATGAACAGGGTTCGCGCTTACCGCCAGGAATCGGTTTCCTAGCGGTAGCGGGCGCGCTCGGCGAGCGCGGCCGCCTCGTCCTGCCGGAAACCGCCGCTGCCGATAAAACGATCAGAGAGGACGATCGGTGCGTCGCCGGTCACCGGGAGAACGGACTGCGACGCCGCGTGACGTTCATTGACCTTCGCCGACAGCAGCCAGTCGATCAGGCGTTCCGCAGCGTCAGGACTCTCGGCATGACGTCCGATGCCGACCGCCTCGACGTCAAAGAACATTGGCTCGCCGCTCAAGCGCACGCCGTCGCGCGATGCTCCAAGCGCGCTGTATCGTGAAACGAAAACCTCGCAGCGCCCTTCCCGGTGGTCCTCGAGCAGTGCTGCATGGGACTCCCGCGGCGGCAGCGCGAGATTGCCGACCCAACGTCGTACGAGTAGCTCGGTTTCACGTGTGCCCAGGGTCTCAATCAGCATGGCGATGAGATGCCGATTGGCTGGTAGCGCTGACGATGCAAGGCACAGCCTGCCTTCGTATGCTGAGTCGGCGACCGCAGCATAGCCGAGATCCGCGTCGTGCGATTTCTGCGCTGCGACGATAACGGGATCGATGGACACCGCGACCCAGAGATCATCCGGGTCGCGCAGATGCGCTGGCTGCTCGTGTGCGTCCGACTCGTTCGAAAACGGGCGCAACAAGCCCTCGTCCGCGGCCGTCCAGATCGTTGCCAGCGACGCGCTTAGCAGCACATCGGCAGGCGCGCCTCCTGACTTCATCTGCATATCGCGCAGGTTGTCTTCGTCGCTGCGATGGCGCACGACGACGGGAATGCCGGTCTCGGCGGTGAAGTCCTTGAACAGGGCGGGCAGATAATCCACGTCGTCGTAGGCGGAATACACGATCAGCGGCGGGCCGTCGTAGGCGACCTCCGTCTCGTCTTGCCCGCAACCTGCCAGCGCGAGCACTGTGCAAACAGCAAGCGATCGCATGATTCGGCCCGCACGCATGAGCTTACTCGCCATCGACGGCCACCTGGTTGCGACCCGACGACTTCGCTTTGTACAGCGCAACGTCGGCTCTGGCGATGAGCGCGTCACCGGTCGTCTTGAGGTCGTCGTCATCGTTGTCGACCTCGATGGACGCGATGCCAACGGACACGGTCATCTCGATCGTTTCGCCGTTCGGTAGTGTGACCGGCGAATCCGCGACCGCCTTGCGGATGCGTTCCGCGAGCAGTCGCCCGGATTTGAGATCTGTGTCCGGCAACAGCACGAGAAATTCCTCGCCGCCGTAGCGCGCCGCGACATCGCTCGCACGCACCTGTGTTTCGACGCGATGCGCCATTTCCTGCAGCACCTGATCACCGGCGATATGCCCGTGCGTATCGTTGACGCGTTTGAAGTGATCGAGGTCGAGCATGAGGCAGACAAGATTCGTCTTGTCGCGCTTCGCACGCGCAAGCTCTTCTTTCATGCGTACCTGCAGGTAGCGACGGTTATGCCAGCCGGTCAGCGCGTCGGTGAAGCCGCTCCGCAGCAGTCGTGCGCGGTTGATCGCGTTCTCGATGCAGAAGGACGCAATCGCGCCGAGATGCTCGAAGAAATCGGTCGCATGGCTCGATGTGAACCGGTCGAAAAGCGTGCTGCCGAAGTTGAGACTGCCCATCAGGTGGCCGCGGTGTTCAAGCGGGATCATCGCGACGCTCTTGAGTTTGTCGGCGCCCTGGAAAATCAGCTGATGATCGCAACCCGCGAACGGGCCGAGCCATGGTCGGCGCAGCGCGACGTACTGCGGCGCGAGACCGCTTAAGGATTCGACAAGCATCAGGTGCGGAATGCGCTCCAGCGGTGTGCCGCCGGCGCTCAAAAGGTGTCGGACATCGTGGTCGGGATCGCAAAGAACGACGCTGACATAGTCGAGGGAGTAGCTGTCCTTCAGTCCGTCAATCAATTCGTGGAACAACGTTCCGAGGTCGTGCGATTGCAAAAGGCGGAGTTCGCGCTGCTGGCTGCGCCGGAATTTCTCGTCGTTGCGCGCCGCCTCGTCGCGCATCGCCTCGAGCTGACGCTTCGTCTCCCGAAGTTCGTCCGCGAGCTCTTCGTAGCTTTTGGTATTCCGTCTGTTCGAAAGAAATGCCAAGCGAATCTCCAACCGGACGGGCAGCCAGACACTGCACGTCTTCCCTACTTGATTCGTGCGAGGCTCGTTGCCCCTTCGAGACAGTCTAGCGTCGCAGCTCGAAGTACGCTCGTCCCCGTTCCATCAAGTCTACGAAGCCATTCTCGTCATCGTTAACGACGAGTTCACGAATACGATCAGCGGCGTCGGCCAGAGCGTTCAGCGGACCGAGCCCGAATTTGTTCAGCGCCTGGATCTCGAAGTAGAGGTGCGGATTGTCGTGCGCGACACCGCGCGACACGTCGAGCTGCGAATCGAATGTCGTTGACGACATCTTCGCAAGTTTCGGCGCGGCCTCCCCGCTCTCTGCGAGCGCGGTGAAGAATGCGATGTTGAGCGCATGCGACAGGCCCAGAACGTAGGCGATGAGGCGGTCATGATCTTCGAGACTCATGTCGATTTGCTCGACCATCGTCGAGGCGAAGAGCTCCTTGGCCGCGTCCGTTGCCTCGGCGTTACCGACGTCGCAGACAATCAGGTGCTTGCCCGAGAGTAATTCCGTTGACGGGCCGAACATCGGGTGCAACGAGGTCACGCGGGCCCCGCCCGCCTCGAGTTCTTTCAGCCCGTCCGCCAGCGGTGTCTTCAGTGAGCCGATGTCGAAGACCAGACCGCGCGGCTTCAATACGGCGAGCTGCGCGAGGATGCGGCCTGAGACCGCGAGCGGCGCAGCGACGACAATCACGTCGTAGTCGACACCGGCATCCACCCAACGGTTGAAACGCCCCGGCCCGTCCTCGACGCCCGGGTCCGCGATACTGACGCCGAAGCCCTGTGAGCGGAAGAAGTTGGCGAACCAGCCGCCCATGTTGCCGCCGCCACCGATGACGAGGACCGTGCGTCCGTCGCCTTTTCCTTCGGCGATCACGCGGTCGCGCTCCTGGCTCGCGAGTGAGGATTCGATCAGCGCCGTCAGAACTTTCTCGGCCAGCGCGGGATCGAGCCCCAGCGCTTCGGCCTGATCGCGGCCCATGTCGATGACTTCTTTTTCGCGTGCGAAGTCGCGGGTCGCTGTGCCGGACGTTTGTTTATGGCGGCCGATTTCGCCGACGAGTCGCTGGCGCTCGGCAATCAGTTCAATAATTTTCCGGTCAACGGCCGACAGTTCGGTCCGCAGGGTATCAAGCTCCATCCGTGCTCTCGTTGTGCCTTTCACGCCTCTTTTACAGGACTGTCAGGAACAAGAGAAGCCGGGCGTGACCGCTGGATCACGCCCGGCTGCCGGACTCTTCAATCACGCCGCGAATCGCGCCGACGCTTGTCACCGTATCGCCGGTCCTTGTCGGAACGGTGCTTTCTGTGGCGATGCTCTCTGCGGTCGTAGTCATCATCACGGTACGCCTTGCGATGCTGGCGATGGCCTTTGCGGTGGCCGCGGTGGTAGTCGTGTTTCCAGTAACGCTTGTAGAAACGGAATCCGCGATCGTGGATATGCGCGTAGTGATGTGGCCGGCGTTGATGGAAATACCGCTTTTCCCAGCGATAGATCGAGTACAGCTCGCCCCAGTCCAGGCGGTAGTTGAATCGCAACGGCGTACGGAAATACCAGCGCGTAAAACCGTGTTTGCGACGCAGCCAGTGCGGCATCCCTTCCGCGTGGTAGGCATCGTAGTGATGATGCCCGTGCGGGCC
>CAWUHY010000251.1:0-4278 GCA_963922215.1 uncultured Gammaproteobacteria bacterium
ACAGCCCCGGCCGCGCCGAAGGTCGTTGCCACGAGACCCGAACACGCGGCGAGCGTCGCGCCGTACCATTCCGCTTCCGTCTCGTTGACCACGACGAGGTCGGCGCGCTGCAGGACTGCGACGTCGATTTCCTTCGCCGGTGCGAGATTGACGCAGAAAAATCCGGTGAAGGATTTCGCGGCAGCGGCGATGACATCAGCCGGAACCTCGAGCTGGCAGATCATAAGATCGGCGTCGAGATTGGCCACTGACGCCTCGTCGATCAATCGGTTCGCGCCCGGCGCGACAACGATCTGGTTTTCGCCGGACTGGGCAACAGCGATCATCGCGATGCCGGTCGGTGTGTCGGCATGCCGCAGGATTCGAGAGAGATCGACGTCATCCGCGTCGAGCAGCGCGAGAGCTGCTACTGCCGCCTCGTCTTCGCCGACGCTGGCAATCAGCGTGACGTCAGCGCCCAGCCGCCTTGCCGCCAAGGCCTGGTTACCGCCCTTGCCGCCCGGAAAGCGGCTTAGGCGCGCATCGCTGACGGTCTCGCCCGGCTTCGGCAGGCGTTTCACCTGTGCCGACAGATCGAGATTGACGGACCCCACAACAATGACGTTCATAGATCACCAAATCGCGCGAGCCGCCCGGTGAGCAACTCGAAGAAACCGTCGCTGTCGACGGCATGAACCCAGTGTACGTTTTTCGGCCGATCGGTGACGCGCCAGAAATCCACGGCCGTGTGTCCCATCGTGAGCTCCGATTCGGTCTCGACGGAGACGTTGCAGTCCCGACACTTGAAAAGCTCCGGATCCAGCAGCCACGCAACCGTGCACGGATCGTGCAGCGGTGCGCCCTCCTCGCCGTATTTCTCCGAGTCGAAGCGATGGAAGAAACTCAGCATTCCCGCCGTCGCCTCCGAGACACGATTGTCCAGAGCGCGAATGATCTCGACGCGTGCCGGCGTCGACAGCGCCTGGTGCGTCACATCGAGCCCCATCGCAACGATGGGCCGGCCGCAGCGCAACACGGTCTCCGCCGCGTGCGGATCGACGTAAATATTGAATTCGGCGGACGGCGTGATATTGCCGCCCTCGCGCATCGCCCCGCCCATCAGAACAATCTCGCGGATGTTGCCAACGAGCTCCGGCGCGCGCCGGATCGCCGTCGCAATATTGGTCAGCGGCCCGGTCGGCACGAGCGTCACGTCATCGCGCTCACGAAGCACGTCGATGATGAAATCAACCGCGTGGCTCGGCTGCAGTGGAGTGACCGGGTCGATGACGTCGACGCCGTCAATGCCAGTGCGCCCGTGCACGTGCTCCGCGGTGACGAGCGCCCGCTTGAGCGGACGATCGCAACCGGCAAAAACAGGCATGTCCTCGCGGCCCGCGATGTCGCACATCTGGCGCGCGTTACGTGAGGTGAGTTCGAGCGGTACGTTTCCTGCGACGGTCGTGACGCCGAGCACATCGAGTTCGTCCGGCGATGCGAACGCAAGAAACAGCGCAACCGCATCGTCCTGCCCGGGGTCGCAGTCGATGATCACCGGGCGGGGAGACATCAGAACGTCAGCAGCAATCCGGCGAGCGCAGCACTCATCAGGTTAGACAGCGATCCGGCGAGGACGCAGCGCATGCCGAACCGGCCGATCAGGTCGCGCTTCTCCGGAACGAGCACGCCGAGTCCGCCGAGCAGGATGGCGATCGACGACAGGTTCGCGAAGCCGCAGAGCGAGAAGGTGACGATCGCGACGGTGCGTTCACTCATCCCGGCGAGGTAGTCGTTAAGATTCGAGAACGCGACGAACTCATTGAGAATGATCTTCTCACCGAACAGTGCGCCGGCCGCTTCCGCCTCTTCCCAGGGAATGCTCAACAGGAACATCAGCGGCTGGAATATCTTGCCGAGAATGAACTGCAGCGTGATGCCCTCGATCCCGAACGTGGCGAACAGTCCGCCAACGAGCCCGTTGAACAGGGCAATCAGCCCGACAAACGCGAGCAGCATCGCGCCGATGTTCACGGCGAGACGCAGGCCGTCGGACGTACCGTTCGCAGCGGCCATGATCACGTTGGCATGCGTGCTGCGTTCCATTTTCATCTCGTCGATCGACGCCGCCTGCGGCTCGGTATCCGGCATGATGAGCTTGGCCATCAGCAGCCCGCCGGGGGCCGCCATGAAGCTTGCCGCCAGCAGGTATTTCACCTCGGCGCCCATCAGCACATAGCCTGCGAGGACCGTGCCGGCAATCGACGCGACACCGGACGTCATGACGGCGAACATCTGCTGATCGGTCAGGCCCTTGAGATAGGGTTTGACGACGAGCGGCGCCTCGGTCTGGCCGACGAAGATGTTCGCGGCGGCGTTCATCGACTCGATCGAACCGGTGCCGATGATTTTATGCAGCGCGCCACCCACGATCTTGACGACGAACTCCATCACACGAAGGTGATAGAGAACGGACATCAGCGCGGAGAAGAAGATGACGATCGGCAACACATTCAGCGCGAAGCTGAAGCCGATACCGCCGGCGTCGGCGAGCGGCCCGAAGACCATGTCGATACCGGCTTTCGAATAACCGATGATTGCGAGAATGCCGGCGCTCAATGTGTCGATAATCTTGCGACCGAAATCGACGTACAGGACGAGCGCTGCGATAGCTGCCTGCAGCGCAAACGCGGCACCTACAATACGCAGGTTGATCGCACGCCGGTTGGTCGAAAAGAGAACCGCGATTCCGATAAGGGTTGCGATACCGATCACTGCGATCAGTTTTTCCTGCATGGGTCTCGCCTTGTGCTGATGACCGCCGGACTATACCAGCTTCACGCGGACGCGCTGTCGGGTGTGAGGATGTCGATGACGGCCGACCGCCGCGCGACTTCGTCAGAGGAGACCGTGCACGCGTTGCGCAGGCGCTGCTCGGCCTCGTCAGCCGCGTCCTCGCTGGCCGCATGAATAATCGCCAGCGGCTTGTCCGGATCGAGGCGATCCCCGACGTCGGCAAACGCGGAAAAGCCAACTGCAAGATCGAGCTTCTCGCCAACTTTCTGCCGGCCGCCGCCCAGCGCGATAATCGCGTTGCCAACCGCACGCGTGTCGATCGTTTCGAGAAATCCGTCGAGGTGAACCGCGCGCTGCACCGGTGCCTTCGCGAGGTAGTCGTCGTGCCGCTCCATGAAGTCTGCGGGACCGCCCATCGCAGCGACCATCCGGGCGAAACGCTCGGCGGCACTGCCGTCTTCAACCGCAGCCGCGACTTTTGCTCGTGCGGCGTCCTGTTCGCTCTCGATGCCGCCGATCAGCAACATCTCGGCGCAGAGCGCATACACGACCTCGCCGAGCGCGGCGTGCTGGTCCTCGCCCTGCAGGAATCGCACGCACTCTTCAATCTCCAGCGCGTTGCCTGCTGTGTGCCCAAGCACTTCGTTCATGTCGGTAATCACCGCGCGCGTCGTGAGCCCCGCAGAAGCCGCCGTCTCAATGATGCTGCCGGCGAGCGCTCGCGCCTTCTCCTCGGTCTCCATGAACGCGCCGCTGCCGGTCTTCACATCCATGACGAGGCCTTCGAGGCCCGCCGCGATTTTCTTTGAAAGTATCGAGGCAGTGATCAGCGGAATCGACTCGACCGTCCCTGTCACATCGCGGATCGAATAAAAGCGGCGGTCGGCGGGCGCGAGTTCTGCCGTCTGGCCGATGATGCTGCAGCCCGCCTCGCGGACCACTTTTCGAAACAGGTCGAAGTCCGGCGTGGACGCATAGCCCGGAATACTCTCGACCTTGTCGGTCGTGCCACCGGTGTGACCCAGCCCGCGACCCGAAATCATCGGCACGTAACCGCCGCAGGCCGCGACGATCGGCGCGAGCAGGAAGCTGACCTTGTCGCCGACGCCGCCCGTTGAATGTTTGTCGACGACGGGGCCGTCGAGTCCCTCACCGGACCAGTCCAGAACGGTGCCGGAATTCGCCATCGCGAGCGTCAGCTCCGCCGCCTCGTCGAAGTCCATGCCGTTCAGGAAGATCGCCATCGCGAGCGCGGACACCTGCTCCGCCGGCAGTGAATCGTCTGCCAGACCGTCGACGAAGTGCCTGATGTGCTCCGCATCCAGGCGACCGCCGTCGCGCTTCAGTCGAATCGTGTCGGTGAACAGCATGGGGGGTTTCCTTTTAGAATTTTTCTGATCGCGCAGCGACGACTCAGTCGACGAAGCCGCGCAGCGGCATGTCCGGCCCGCGCTGCAGCCAGTTGTCCTGCGGATAGTGCGCGCTGCGGTCGATCGCGTGCAGCGT
>CAWUHY010000252.1:0-4244 GCA_963922215.1 uncultured Gammaproteobacteria bacterium
GACGCGGCGGGCCTGCTGGGCACGCTCCCGGCGGAGCAGGTCGCCGCAGCACTTGAAACGCTGTCCGTGCCGGGTCGCATGCAGCGGATCGACGGTGCGACGAACTGGATTCTCGACGTCGCACACAACCCTGCCGCCGCGAACGCCTTGCGACAGGCGCTCCCTCGGATCGACGGGCGAACGATCGCGTTGATCGGCGTCTTGCAAGACAAAGATGTCGCCGGCGTGCTCGACGCACTTTCGCCGGTCGTCGACGACTGGCTGGCGGTCACACCGGACTCACCGCGCGCATTGTCGGCTGATGAGCTCGCAGACCTGATTCGAGAGCGCGGCTCAGAATCGGTTACGGTCGCCGATTCGATTCCGGATGCCATCCGGCAGGCCAGACGAACGGCCGGGGAGCACGACCGCATACTCGTGACCGGCTCGTTTTTCACGGTCGGACCTGCGCTGGACGAACTCGATGCGTAAGCGTCGCGCCGGCTCGTTGCGTCGTATGGGTTTCGTCTATACTCCGGATCGTTTCTCAAACGCATTGAGTCCATGGACAGAGCTCTGAAAGAACGCATCGTTGGTGCCATCGTGCTTGTCGCACTGGCGGTCCTGATCGTGCCCGTCTTTCTCGACGGGCCCGAGACCGAAGCGACGGTTGTGACAGAGCGGATTCCGCTGCCCGGCCAGGAAGACCAGCCGGTAAAGACCATCATTCTCGATCGTGACCGTGACGAGCCGGTCCCGACCGCCGCCGTTGTCACGAGCGAGGAAACGTCCGCAGAGACCGCAGACGAAGTCGTTGCGGTCCGTGATGAACCCGAGCGAGAGCCACCGCCGGCCGTTGCTGATCCGGTCGAAGTGCAGGCCGAGACAGAGACGACGGAGCAGGATGACACGCCGCGCCCATCGCCGGCGCAGGCGATCCAGGAGAGCGTCGATTCGGCGACCGGTATGTGGGCCGTGCAGCTTGGTTCATTCTCGAGCAAGGACAATGCCGACCGACTGGCCGCAGACCTGAGGCGACAGGGATTCGCCGCTTTTTTGAGTGAAACATCGGGGCCGTCGGGCCAGCTGCATCGTGTGCGTGTCGGACCTCAGAAAGATCGCCCGACCGCAGAGGCCATGCTTGGCCGCCTTCAGGACGCCGGCCAGAAGGGCCAGGTCGTACCACACCCCTGAGGGCTTTTCGTCAAATCGCGGGCTTCCTGCCAGAGAGGCTTCTGTTAGAATCGCCGCTCAAATCCCAGCGTCGGATCTCGAACCACCAATTCTGAATGGCCGTTTTAGACATTGTCATTGCCGCCGCCGTCGTGCTGTCCATCGTCATCGGCTTGTTTCGCGGATTCGTCAAGGAAGCGATTTCAATCGCGTCCCTGCTGTTTGCAATCTGGGCGGCGATGTATTTCGGCGCCGAGGTCGGCGCCTTGAGCGACAGCTGGCTGAGCTCGCGCGAGCTGCAGATCTGGTTTGGGCGCATCCTCGTCTTCGCCGTCATCCTGTCGATCGGTGGACTGCTCGGCTGGGGCATCAGCAAGCTTGTCAGGCTGTCGGTTCTTTCCGGCATGGACCGCTTTTTGGGCTCATTGTTTGGCTTCGGACGCGGCATTCTGCTGGTCGCTGTGTTTATCATCGGCGGTGAATTCGCGGGCTTCGACAACGATGCCTGGTGGCAGGATTCAACGCTGATTCCCCAGTTCGATATCATTGTCGAGTGGATTCGCGTGATGGCGCCGCAAGGCCTCGAAATGCTCAATCCCGACGGCGAGGCACAAAGCCTGCCGGTCGAACTACCCACGTCGTTGTTTGGCAACGACCAAGATTGATTCGCGGAGCGGAACGTGTGCGGTGTCGTTGGAATAGTCAGTAACAGCCCGGTTAACCAGACCATCTACGATGCGCTGACCGTGTTGCAGCATCGTGGACAGGATGCGGCCGGCATCGTGACCTGGGGCGAGGAGGGCCTGAAACAGCGGAAGGCCAACGGGCTCGTGCGCGATGTCTTCAGGACCCGTCACATGGTGCGACTGAGCGGCAACGTCGGGATCGGCCACGTGCGCTACCCGACTGCCGGCGGCTCGCGTTCGGCCGAGGCACAGCCGTTTTACGTTAATTCACCGTACGGAATCTGCCTCGCTCATAACGGCAACCTGACGAATTTTGAGGAGCTGGCGAACCACCTGTTCGAGCAGGACAGGCGCCATCTCAGTACGAATTCCGATTCCGAGGTCCTGCTCAATGTCCTCGCGCACGAACTGCACGTGCGCGCGGAAGGTGAACTCACGCCCGAGCAGGTTTTCGGCGCGATCGAGGCCGTGCACCAACGCTGCACGGGCGGCTATGCCGTTGTCGCGATGATAGTTGGCTTCGGCGTTGTTGCGTTCAGGGACCCCAACGGCATCCGGCCGCTGGTACTCGGCAGTCGCGAAACCGACGCCGGAGTCGACTATATGGTCGCGTCGGAGAGCGTCGCTCTCGACGTCGCACAGTTCGAACGACTTCGCGACGTGCGCCCGGGCGAGGCCGTGTATATCGAAAACGATGGAACGCTACACAGCCGCCAGATCGTCGACACCGAAGAGCACACGCCGTGTATCTTTGAATTCGTTTATTTCGCGCGGCCCGATACGATCATCGATGACATCTCGGTGTACAAGGCGCGGCTGCGCATGGGCGAGGAGCTTGCAGGAAAGATCGTGCGCGATTTCCCCAGCCACGACATTGATGTCGTCATCCCGATTCCCGATACCAGCCGCACGGCCGCGCTACAGGTTGCCTATCACCTCGGTGTGAAATATCGGGAAGGCTTCATCAAGAATCGCTACATCGGCCGGACGTTCATCATGCCGGGCCAGGCCGAACGTGCGAAATCTGTGCGCCGGAAGCTGAATGCGATTGACCTTGAGTTCAAAGGCAAAAACGTCCTTCTCGTTGACGATTCGATTGTCCGCGGGACGACATCGCGCCAGATCATCAAGCTGGCCCGCGAAGCAGGAGCACGACGGGTGTATTTCGCATCGGCGGCACCGCCGGTTCGCTGCCCGAACGTTTACGGAATCGACATGCCGGCCGCCTCCGAGCTGATCGCGAACGGGCGCTCCATCGACGAAGTGCAGGAACTGATCGGAGCGGACAAGCTGATCTATCAGGACCTGCACGGGCTGATCCGGTCGGTCCGGCACAATCATTCTGCGATCGACAAGTTCGATACATCCTGCTTCTCCGGCGAGTACATCACCGGCGATGTCACGCAGGACTATCTCGATGCCCTGGAAGAGCGGCGCAACGATCTCGCCAAGCAGCGAGACAATGACAGGAATCGTCCGCGCAAAGTGGCGGAAGACGGCAAGATCGTCGCACTCTAGCGATCTCTAAAGGGCTGCACTTTTTCAGTTCCTGCGAGCCAATACCGGTTCCGGGTGCGGGACTAATGCGCCCACCGCCGCTACACTGGCAGGCACGACCCCAGACCTGATTCGTCCTCGTGGAGGACCAGCCATGCCCGACCAGTGCCGATGATTGACGGCTTCAAGATCGTGACACAGCTTGCTTCCACGCGACATTCGGCGGTCTATCTCGCGGACCGGGAAGACGACAGCGAGCGGGTCGTGCTCAAGGTATTCCAGCGCCGCGCTGATGCGGCGGACAACATGGAAGCCTACGAACGCTTCCTCCAGGAGTTCGCGCTCGTCGCTGCGGTGGAGCACGAAAACATCGTCACCATCTACGAACAGATTATTCACGACGACAGCTCATGCATCGTCATGGAGTACCTCGGAGGCGGCACGCTGCGGCACCAGATTACCGCCGGAATTCGCGAGAAATACGCGCGCATCTATCTCACCAAGATGGCGAGCGCTCTCGCGGCGATTCACAAGCTCGGCATTCTGCACCTCGATCTCAAACCATCGAACGTGATGTTTCGCGACGACGGCTCACTCGCACTGATCGACTTCGGACTTGCGAAGCGTATGCGCCTCGAGCTCGCGCTGACGGACAAGGGCGATATTTTCGGGACGCCCTACTACATGAGCCCGGAGCAGGGCCACGGACACGAGACTGGTCCGACAAGCGACATCTACAGCCTCGGCATCATCTTCTACGAAATGCTGACCGGCAAACGGCCATTCGAGTCGGACAGCGCGATGGGCATTATTTACAAGCACGCGCGTGCTCCGGTACCGTTGCTGCCCGCCCGCGTTGCGCACTACCAGATGCTTGTAAACCTCATGCTTGCCAAGAAACCTGCCGAC
>CAWUHY010000253.1:0-4229 GCA_963922215.1 uncultured Gammaproteobacteria bacterium
GGCCGCATCCGCCGTCCGCAGGCAGGCGCCAAGGTTATGCGGATCTTCGATGCCGTCCAGGATCAGAAACAGCATGACTCGGTCAGACGTCAGCCCGTCTTCGACCAGGGAGCGGAGCGCAGCCTCGTCGAGCAGTGTCGTCCGGGACACCTCGGCGACAACGCCCTGGTGCCGCGCCTCGCCCGACATCTGTGCGAGTCGCGCGCGGTTCGCCGACTTCTGCTCGATTCCAAGCGCGGCTGCCTGTTTTTCGATCGCCTCGACCCGCGGATTCTTCGACCGGTACTCGATGAAGACGCGCCGGACGGTGTCGGGATGCGTCGCGATCAACTGTTCGACCGCCCGCAAGCCCGTCACGTAGCGCGACTTGCTCAACGCCGTCCCCGGCGGCGCGAGGTGGGCGGGTCCATGTCGGCGGGCCGAAAGTCGATGCGCCGGGTCTCCATATCAACCTTCTGTACGCGCACCCTGAGCGCATCGCCGAGACCGTAGACCTGACCACTGCGATCGCCGACGAGCCGCTGCCCGTCGGACTCGAAGTGGTAGTAGTCGTTGACGAGATTGCTGACATGCACGAGCCCGTCGATCTGGAGTTCGGGTATCTGCACGAAGACGCCGAAATTCTTCACGCCGGTGATCACACCGTCGAAGTCCTCGCCGACATGCTCGGACATGTACTGGCATTTCAGCCATGCCTCGACCTCGCGGCTTGCCTCCTCCGCGCGTCGCTCGTGCGCGGACGCAATTTCGCCCAACCGCTGCATACGCTTGCCGTCGTACGCGTACTGGCCCGGTTTGCCGCCACGGACGATGTGGCGAATTGCTCTGTGCACCAGAAGATCGGGATACCGTCTGATCGGCGATGTGAAGTGTGCGTAGGCATCAAGCGCAAGGCCAAAATGCCCGATGTTTTCCGGCGTGTATTCGGCGTGCGTCAGCGAGCGAATCATCGTCATCGCGATCGCAGACGCGTCCGGCCGATCCTTGACCGCCTGCAGCAGTGCGTTGAACTGCTTCGGCGTCACATGCTCCGAATGCGGGACCTTCAGCCCGAGCGACGTGAGGTACAGCCTGAGTTCATCGAAGCGTTCCACATCCGGTCGTGCGTGCACCCGGTACAGGCCGGGGATACGGTGCCGCTTGAGGAAGCGCGCAGCTTCGACGTTGGCGGCGATCATGCACTCCTCGATCAGGCGGTGCGCATCGTTACGTTTCACCGTTCGAATGTGGTCGATCTCGCCGGCATCGTTGAGCACGAAACTCGTCATCGGCACATCGATTTCGATCGCGCCGCGGCGATCCCGCGCCTGTGCAAGCTTTTTGTAGAGGTCGTGTAGCGCACGCACGTTGTCGCGAACGTCTTTCGGAACGCCGCTGTCCTTCGAGCCGTTCAGGAACTCACCGACCTGGCTGTAGGTCAGTCGCGCCTTCGAACGCATGACGCCTTCGAAGAACCGACTCCTGGTCACCTTGCCATTGCTGTCAACATCCATCCGGCAGCATAAGCACAGCCGGTCGACCTTCGGGTTTAGCGAACACAGACCGTTCGACAAAACCTCGGGGAGCATCGGCACGACGCGGTCGGGAAAATACACGGACGTACCGCGCGTGATCGCCTGTTTGTCGAGCGGCGAATCGATGTCGACATAGTGAGCGACATCGGCGATCGCGACCGTGAGCTGCCAGCCGTCTTTCTTCGGCTCGCAGTACACGGCATCGTCAAAGTCTCGCGCGTCGGCGCCGTCGATCGTAATCAAGTTTGTGCCGCGCAGATCGACACGGCCTTTCTTCGCATCGGTCGGCACGGTCTTGCCGAATTTCTCGGCCTGCCTGCGAACGTCCTTCGGCCATTTCGTCGGAATCCCGTGCGATTCGATCGCGAGTTCCGTTGCGATGCCCTTTTGTTCCGGGCTGCCAATAATCCGGACAATCTTGCCGGTGGCCTGCTCGTGCTGCGTCGGGAAATCGAGGATTTCGACGACAACCATTTGTCCGTGCTTCGCACCGGCGTTCTCGCCCTTGGCGACGAGTATGCGGTGGGAGATCTTCGGGTTGTCGGGTATGACAAGGCCGATGCCGCGCTCGCGGATGTATTGCCCCGCGACGGTTTGCCGCGCTCGCTCGAGGACATCGACAACATCGCCCTCCGGGCGGCCGTTGCGGTCGTGGCCGACAATCTTCAGCGCGATCCGGTCTCCGTCGAAGACCGAGCGCATCTCGCGTGCGGAAAGGTAGACGTCATCGCCATCTTCGTCGAGCGCGACGAAACCGAATCCGTCCCGGTGCCCAATGACGGTACCGGTCAGAATGTCGATTTTCCGGGTCAGGCAGAATTCGCGTTTGCGATTCTCGATGATCAACCCAGCCTGCACCATGCCGTTCAGTCGGTCAGTCAGCAGGCTGAGCATGCGCTGACCCTTGAGACCAAAGGCATCGAGAATCCTGTCAATGCGAACCGGCTTACCGACGTTCTCCAGAAATTCAACCAATGCGTTGCGATCGGGGATCGGGTGTTTGTATTTTTTCTTCGTTTTCTTGCGGGTCAAAAGTGATGAATCCTTGCGCGGAACAGCGCCGCGTATCGTGTTTGACAGCATCCGGAACTCTGAGTAAAGTCCCGCCCCCTGCCATGCCGCGATTGTACGCGGTTATGCCCTGCCGAGGTGGCGGAATTGGTAGACGCGCTAGCTTCAGGTGCTAGTGGGGGTAACCCCGTGGAGGTTCAAGTCCTCTTCTCGGCACCAAACACTAACGGCCCCCTTTGCAGGGGGCCGTTTGCGTTTGGGGACGCGTGTGGGACTGCCCGCCAGGGTGGCCAAGTTGATTTTGGCAGCTTCCCCGAAAACTCGCCGCGTAGACGATTCCCGTGGCTACCCTACTGGCGTCAGTAAGTTCACGATGAGTTGGAAGGACGCCGTTCTCTGAGCTCGGTTCAAGTCCTCTTCTCGGCACCAAAGGTGTTTCTTCCTCGTACGAACTGGGTAGAGAGTGATCAGCCAATGTTTCTATTTCCCTGCCGCAGAGTACGACGACGCCGAGCAAGAAGCCCGAATCACGGGATCGCTAGGATAAGGACTTTGATGACTATAACAATAAGGAAAGCGATCTGAGGCTTTTAAAGACTCTATTTCATAGGCAGCTCGTACCTCGACTGAGCATGGTGCGGTTCTCCGGAATTCGCAGGTTGCTATACTCCGCTTCGCTCCGCGCAACGAGGCCGAGATATGCTCTTCGAAGAACCGATTGTAGAAATTGCAATCCAAGACTCTGACCCTCTACGATTCTTCGACACAGATGAGCTGGCCAAATGGTCGAGCCAAGAGCGAGAGTTTTGGAGCGGGATCTTCGGAGAACCTGCGTGGAACAACCAGCCGTACAGTCAAATACGACAGAGCTTCTTCAAGCCTATGTCCATGCTTGCAGATCGAGCGGAGGTTTTAAAAGGAGCTGTTGACGAAGCACCTGAAGATGCAACTGAGATTAGCCACCCTAGTATTCAACCATTCGTGCAGGACGTTCGTCGTTGCGAATTCACGATTCCAGATTCAAGCATGGTTTCAAGCTCACCATTCGCGTCCTTCCTGAACACGATAGACGACCGGATCCTGCGAATCGACGTTGCAAGTGTGCGTTGGCAATTCACTATTCCCGATACAACTAGGAATTTGCGAGCGATTCTCGAAGAGTATCGTTACCGGCATGCACTTACTGACACTACTGATTCTGCAACCAAAGCGCTTGGAGACCTGCAGCAACGCTACTCTGAATCGCTACAAACGCTGCGAAACCAGCAAGCAAGACTTGTTTCCGAGATTCGCCGTGCTAAGGAGGCATTTGAGCAAGATCACAATGACCAGCGGGAAACTTTGAAGACTACCCTGACAAACCTTGATAGGAGTTTTCGAGAAAATATCGCTCTCAGAAACGCGGTCGAATATTGGGGCAACAAAGCATTTAGGCACAAAAAGCTCGCGATTGGCTTCTCCGTTCCTGCGATTCTTTGGGCAATTATCGGCATTGTGGCGGCGACATATGCGGGTCTTTGGGTCATCAAAAATGGTGCATTTATGAGTGAGTTTTCTCCTGCATTGGCCTCTGCTGCCGCGCTACTCATTCTCGTGTACCTCTGGGTCGCTCGAATACTCGTAAGATTCATGATGTCGAATTCTCACCTTGCGACAGACGCGAACGAAAGAAAGGTTGCTACGGAGGTATTTCTAGCACTCCTG
>CAWUHY010000254.1:0-4193 GCA_963922215.1 uncultured Gammaproteobacteria bacterium
GCACCGAGCGTCGCTGCGCGATTCAGCGCCGCGCGGGCTTCGGAGAACTGTCCGGCGCGAACTGCGCTTCGCGCGGAGTCGAGCGCGTCACGTGCTTCCGCCTTGCCGAGCTGCGCGAGCAGCAGGGGAAGACGCGGATGGTCCGGCTTCACCAGCGTTACCTGGTCCAGGCCGGCCCGGACTTCGGCGAGATTTCCGTCGATCAGCGCGGTTTCGATCTGGATGAGCGCTGCGTCAAGCGCAGCATTGAGTTCCGTCACGAGTGCCACGTTACCCGGATCGGCGGCGATGGCGGCGGAGTAGAGCTCGAGGGCGTTATCGCCAACGGGCAGATACAGCCGGCCGTCTTCGTAGGCTGCACGCGCGGCATTGGCGTCTGAAGCCGTCGCCGTCGCGACTGCGGGTTCGGTTGCCGGCGCGTCGACGACATCGACGGGGTCCAAATCGTCCGAGACAGTTTCTGCGGCAGATTCTTCGTTTACGACGGGCTCCGGGGGCGTCGCAGGTGCAGGTTCCGGTGTCGCCTGCTGGGTGCTTTCGCTCGCTGGCGCGGCGTCGACCGTCGTCGGAAGCACGGGTTCGACGACGTCTTCGCCGCCGGACATGAAGTACCAGCCAATTCCGGCTGCCGCCAGTATCGCCACGGCGATGCCGCCAAGTACGGCCGGCTTCTGCAGCAACGAATCGTCACCGTCGCTCGCGATGTCGAGCGGATCGACGGCGGCGACGGACGGTTTAATCTCGGCCGTCTGGCCGGACACGATCATCGAGACCGTACCCGCAAAGCGCGAATCGTCGTCGTCGAAGGCGCCTGAAAGTCCTTTTTCGACTTCGTCCTTTGACGGCTTCGAAGGTTTGTTGTCCACCGGAGTCGGCGCAGGCGCGGCCGGTTTCGGTTCGACTTTTTGTACGGGTTCGGGCGCTGGTTTCGGCGCGGCTTTCGGAGCCGGAGCCGGCGCAGGAGCCGCGGCAACCTTCTTGAATGCGGAGTCGGGACCCTCGAGATGGTGCTTGACCGATGCTTCGAGAGCCAGCCGGACGCGACCGGGCGAGGCGGGCTTCAACAGGAAGCGGTAGACCTTGCCGCGATTGATCAGGTCCATCAGCATTTCGCCGTCTTCACGCCGGCCGGCAACGATCGGGACGAGCCGCTTTTTCGCGGCCTGCAGATGGAGCGCGAGTTTCTCGACGTTCGGGCCGACGAGTGAAGCATCGATCACGCTGACGCCGATTGCGTTGCGCGTCAGCAGTTCGGTCGCCTTGCGAATGCTGTCAGCGAAATGCACGTCGTGCAGTCCGCGGCAGCAGTCCTTGATTGTCTGAAGGAAGTCTTCGTCTTTCGTCATCACGAGGACGGCGACGGCCTGTGCGCCTTCCGGCAGGCGTTCCGCCATTTTTTCCGCCGGCAGTGTGGCGAACGTGCCGGTGCCGTCCGAGATAATCGTTGAGCCATTGTCACCGGTCTCGATGACGATGTGTTCGGCGGTGCCTTCGTCGTCGGCGGCCTGGTCGTTCGCTGCCGACGGCATCATGCCGACCTGCTGGGTCGCCGCGTCGACGAGCTGGGTGATGTGCCGCGGGTCCACGCCGCCGCGAATAATCTGGAAAATGTCCTTGTCGCCGGCGAGGCCCTCAATTTGCGGGTCTTCGTCGCCGGTCAGGAGAATGCCGACGGTTTCCGGGGAACGCTTATTCGCCTCGCGCAGCGCTTCAACGCCGCTCATACCGGGGAGTGCCTGCGCGGACACGATGACGTGAATTGGGGTTTCGCCGAGTGTATTCAGGGCCTCGAAGCCGCTCGTGGCGCAATGCACTGTGTAGCGGTCGTTGAAACCGGCGCGCATTCTGTCGAGCGCGGTCTGTTCGCTGTGCAGCAACAGTACCTGTGTCTTGATTTGCTCCAACGGCACCTTCGGTCTCCTGAGTCTTATGTCCAATTCAATCGGTATACGCGCGTCGGAGCAGTATATGTTGAGTCGGCAGACACAGAAAAACGACAGGTCGATTCGTCACAGAATATGTGACGAAGCGCACAGGCAAAGTGACGGTTAGTTCACGTTTGGAGTCGCCGGAGCGTTAGATTTCCTTCAATCTGCCGTGCCGGCGCCGCGCTCGCGAATCTCGGTTTCAAGTGTATCGAGAACGTTGTCGAGCGTCAGAACCTGCTGTTTTTTCGAGCCCAGACGCCGCATCGCGACCGTTCGCTCGTCGACCTCGCGCTGGCCGATCGCCAGCAGGACAGGCACCTTGGCGACGCTGTGTTCGCGCACCTTGTAGGAGATTTTCTCGTTTCTTAAGTCTGCCTCGGCACGAATTCCGCGGGATTTCAGCGCATCGATAATCTCCGCTGCGTAGTCGTCCGCGTCGGAGGTGATCGTCAATACCTTGACCTGGGTCGGCGCGAGCCACAGCGGCAGGTTGCCGGCGTGGTGCTCGATGAGAATGCCGATGAAGCGCTCAAGCGAGCCGAAGATCGCGCGATGCAGCATGACCGGCGTGTGCTTGTTGCCGTCCTCACCGATGTAGGTCGCGCCGAGACGACCCGGCATGTTGAGATCGACCTGTAGCGTACCGCACTGCCAGTCACGCCCAATGGCATCGCGCAGGACGAATTCGAGTTTCGGACCGTAAAACGCGCCTTCGCCCGGGTTATAGGTGTAGTCGAGACCGGAGCGCTCGAGCGCCGTCTTCAGCGCGTCTTCGGCCTGGTCCCAGACCGCATCGTCGCCGACACGAACCTCTGGCCGGTCTGCGAACTTGATGCGCACGTCTTCGAAGCCGAAGTCGCGATAAATGGAAAGAATCAGGTGCGAGATTGCAATCGACTCTTCCGTAATTTGTTCGGGCGTACAGAACACGTGGGCGTCGTCCTGCGTGAAGGCACGGACGCGCATCATGCCGTGCAGCGCGCCGGACGGCTCGTAGCGATGGCATTTCCCGAATTCCGCCAGTCGGTAGGGGAGTTCGCGGTAGCTCGTGATGCCCTGCTTGAAGACCTGCACGTGGCCAGGACAGTTCATCGGCTTGATCGCGTAGCCGCGACCGTCGACGGTGTCGGTCGTGTACATGTGGTCGCCGAATGACTGCCAGTGACCGGACGCCTCCCACAGCGAGCGATCCATCAGCTCGGGCGTGTTGATCTCGCGATAGCCGGCTGCATCCTGCTTCGCGCGCATGTAGCCGATCAGCTGCTGGAATAGCGCCCAGCCTTTCGGGTGCCAGAAGATAGCGCCCGGGGCCTCTTCCTGGAAATGAAAAAGGTCCATGATCTTGCCGAGCCGACGGTGGTCGCGTTTCTCCGCTTCCTCCAGCATATGCAGGTACTGGCGGAGCTGCTTGTCGTTCGACCAGGCGGTGCCGTAGATGCGCTGCAACATCTCGTTGTTCGAGTCACCGCGCCAGTAGGCACCGGACACGTGTGTCAGCTTGAACGACTTGCCGAGCTTGCCGGTCGATGGCAGATGCGGCCCACGACAGAGATCCACGAAGTTACCCTGGCGATAGAGCGTCAGCGTCTCGTCCTCGGGAATACTCTCGATGATTTCCGCCTTGTAGTCTTCGCCCATGTCGCGGAACAGATTGACCGCGTCGTTACGCGACCAGACCTCGCGCGTGATCTCCTCGTTGCGATCCACGATCGCCCGCATGCGTTCCTCGATCTTTTCGAGGTCAGCTTCGGTGAACGGCTCCTCACGCGAGAAGTCGTAGTAGAAGCCGTTATCGATCGCCGGGCCGATCGTGACCTGTGTGTCCGGCCAGATTTCCTGCACGGCCTCGGCGAGCACATGGGCGGCGTCGTGGCGCAGCAGCTCCAGGCCGTCTTCCGAGTCGCGTGTCACGATCTCGAGTTCTACGTCGCTGTCGATCGGTCGCGTGAGATCCTTCAATTCCCCGTCGATGCGGACTGCAACCGCGTCCTTTTCGAGTCGCTTGCCGATGTCGGCCGCGATCTTCGCGCCTGTCACGGCGTCGTCGTAGTTCCGGACGGAACCGTCGGGGAGGGTAATATTGGGCATCAGATTTTCAAAAGCGGTGAATACAAGGGGCGGAATTGTACACGCGCGATCCGCCGTCCAATAGAGGCCGGGGCGCGCTACAATGCCTTTTCATCGATTCATGGACAGATCGCTGGCCGATCAACGTCAAAACCCGAAGGTCAATCGTGCACACGACCACGCGCACTGCATCCGCGA
>CAWUHY010000255.1:0-4179 GCA_963922215.1 uncultured Gammaproteobacteria bacterium
CGCAATCAGGGGCCAGAGCGCAGCACCGATGCGTTCGACCGCGACGCTTCTTCGCGTCACCAGCGACAGAGCCATCGCGAGCATGACAGCGGCGGCGAAGAGACGCAGCGGCAGCGCAAGTGCGGGCGCAGCCGACAACAAGGACGCACCGAGGGTCCCGGCCGCGAGGCCGAGCATCCCATAGCTCGTCAGGCGGCCGAGGTTATATGCGATCGCGAGCGGGAGCACGCGTCGCGTGGCTTTTGCACCCTGCTGCACGGCATACAGGCCGGAGAGTCCACCACACATCGCGACGCAGTGCAGGCTGCCGAAGAGGCCGGCGGTCAATGCAGCAACGCTCAGCGCGAGGACGTCGCTCACCGCGGTTCTCCGTCTTCGGAGAAAATGCTGAGCGCGGGCGTGTCGAGATCGTCGAACTGGCCGTTGCCGATGGCCCAGAAGAAGATCGCAACGGCGCCGCCTAGAAGCAGAAGTGCCAGCGGGATCAGTAAATAGAGAATGCTCATGCGGAGGCTCCGCTGCGGCGCAATTCCGGAGTTAGCGAACTGTGGACGCGTGACTCGCGCTCTTCGATGTTCTGATCGACCTCGCTGCCTGCGCGCATCGCGTTGACGACGACCACCAGCGAACTTGCACTCATGCCGATCGCGGCGAGCCAGGTCGGAACAATGCCCATTGCTGCAGCAGGCAGCGCGAGCGCGTTATAGCTGACCGCCCAGACAAGGTTCTGACGCAGGATGCGCGTAGCATCACGGGCGCCGGAAATGGCTGTCAAAACACCGCCCAGCTCGTCGCGCGTCATCACGATGTCAGACTGGTGTCGCGCGAGATCCGCGCCTGACGCCATTGCCATCGAGGCGTCCGCCGCGGCGAGGACCGGACCATCATTAATGCCGTCGCCGATCATCAGCACAATGCGACCGCGACGTTGCAGCTTGCTGATTGCGTCGAGCTTGTCTTCGGGTCGCTGGGATGCAGTGAAAGATGCGATACCCAGCTCAGTGGCAGCCGCGGCAACCGCCGACGGCCGGTCGCCGCTTAAGAGCTGGACATCGATGCCTGCATTCTTCAGCTCGCGGACGACGGCGGCACTCTCGGGACGCAGTGCATCGGCGATCGAGAAGCGTGCCTTGACGCCCGCGTCGTTTGCGAGGCAGACGGATGTTGTGGCGTCGGCGCTATCGGGGCTGAAGCCCCTCCCACAGGGTGCTTCTGCGGTGTTCACTGTGGGAGCGGCTTCAGCCGCGATCTCCTGTGCAAACACATCCGTCCCCAACCGCCAGCGCCGTCCGTCGACGATACCCTCGATGCCGAGTCCCGGCACAGTCCTGACGTCGCTTGCGTCGGGAAGCTCGCTGTCGCACGCAAAGGCCCGCGCAAGCGGATGCGCCGAGTGGCGCTCCAGGGCCGCTGCGATCCGGAATACTGCGTCCGCGTCTTCGTCCTGCACTGTCTCGCAGCCGACGACGCTCGGTTGCCCCGAGCTCAATGTGCCGGTCTTGTCAAAAATGACGGTATCGATTTTCGCCAGTGCCGCGAGGGCATCGTTGCGCGTCAGTAACAGGCCAGCGTTTGCGAAGCGCTGGCTTGCCGCCGTGAAGACCGTGGGGGTTGCGAGCGACAGCGCGCAGGGGCAGGTAATCACGAGAACGGACAGCGTCACCACCAGCGCCCGATCGGGATCGAGAATTGCCCAGCTTGCGGCGACGACGCAGGAGACGACGAGGACTGCCGCGACGAAATAGCTCGCAACGCGGTCGGCGAGACGCAGCGCAGCCGGCCGCGATGCCTTCTGTGCAATGGAACGGATCTGCCCGAGAACTGTGTCATTGCCGGTTCGCAGTGCCTCCAGGGTAACTGACGCATCGAGGCAGATGCTTCCCGCAACAATCGTGTCGCCGCGCTGTTTGACGACACCCTCGGACTCACCGGTCAGCACCGACTCATCGAAAGTCGCACGTTCGGCCTGCAGCACAGCGTCGACGGGCACGAAGCTGCCGGGCTTGACGCGTACGTGATCACCAACCTCGAGGCAGGACGACGGCACTGTCTCGATGGCGCCGTTGACGATGCGCTCGGCCGTTCCGGGGAGCAGGGGACAGAGCGCGTCGGCGCGCCGGCCTGCGTTGATACGCGACTTCAGCTCGAAGTGTCGGGCGAGGGTTAAGAAAAACACGAACATGGCGACCGAATCGAACCAGACGTCGGAACCGTGGGTGAACGTCGAATACACGGACCCGAGCCAGGCGAGGCTGATCGCCAGCGCAACCGGTACGTCCATGCCAAGCTGACGCGCAGCGATTCCACGCAGCGCACCGATGAAGATCGGACGCGCGCTGTAGGCGACGACCGGGATCGTCACCGCGAGCGAGACCAGGCGCAGGAAATGCTCCATGTCCGCGGATATCCCCTGCGCGGCGCCGGAGTAGAGCCCGATCGCAAACATCATGACCTGCATCATGCCGAGCGAGGCGACAACGAGACGCTTCATCGATTGTCGGAGCTCCAGTGTTTCAGGCTCGGAGTCGCCGGTCATTGGATGCGGCCGGTAGCCGATGGCGTCGATGTGTTCCAGCAATTGAACAAGCGGCATGTCGCGCCAGTTGACGGTCAGGCGATGGCTGACGGGATCGACGCACGCGTCGGTGACCGCGTCGAGCCGGCCCAGCGCGGACTCGACGAGCCAGCAGCAGGCCGAGCAGTGCATGCCCTCGATGAAGACCGTCGCCGTCTTGAACTCGCCATCGTTTGCGACGTAGTTCGCCTCGGAAGTGGCGTACTGCGCGTAACGCCCGGACTCCGGCGGCGCACCGGCGGTCGGCGCATCACGAAGCGCGTAGTAGCTGGCGAGTCCGGAGCCGTCGATGAGTTCCGCAACGGCCTTGCAGCCTAAGCAGCAAACCGGTTCGTCGCGGTCCTGCACGCGCGCGACGAGTGTTTCGTCCGGCGCGTCGAGGCCGCAGTGGAAGCAGGAGTTCATGGTGCTGGCAATCGCGGCTGAAGCCGCTCCCACAGGCTGTGTGGCAAAGCGACCATCAGCGGCCTACGCTCACCGCGTCGAGGCGGATGCTCGAATCGCCGTCGAGGATGCCGGTGATGCGCCAGTCGCCGGCCTGCTCGAGGCTGACATACCAGCGGCCGTTCAAACGCGACGGGAGAAAGGCCGTGTGCGTGTTCTCTTCTGCTGTCGGCGTCAGCGCCAGGGAGAAATCGCGATCGGCCATCGTCGGATGCGCAAACTCAAGATGAAGCGTCGGACCAATCGTCGCCACAGGCAGGCGCTCCGTCACGAGGATCAGCGCGCCGCTCACAGAGTCGACCGACAGATTGGCGCGGACGCCCAGTTCACGCGCGCGCTGTTCCTGGCGCAGGAACTCGTCGGTCTGCACATCAACGCCGCGGCCTTTCTCCACGACGAGAGCATCGGCCGTCGTCACAGCGATTGTGATTGTCACGACGCAGGCGCAAACCGTGGCGGCCGGTATTGAGATCACGAACCAGGGCCAGAACTGGCGGAACCAGGGTGTCGTGTCCTGTGCGTTTCGGGTGTCGGCAAGGCTTGTCATTGAGAAGGTCCTACAAAGCGACTGTCCTCGACGATGTTGTCGGACAGTGTTTCAAGATCGGTGACGCGGATATCGATTTCATGCACGCCGGCAGCAACGGACCGCGGTGCGCTCAGGCGAATCGGCAGGGTCTGGACGTCGCCGGCTTCGACGCGGACGACCGGCTCGACGTTGTCGAGCGTCAAGCCCTCAATGCCGCTAACCTCGATGCGATAGTCGCGCGCCTCGTTGCGCTGATTGATCAGGCGCAGCGTGTAGCTGTTCTCGATACGGTCGCCGGCCTCGCGGTACAGCGAGTTACGGTCGCGCATGACGTCGACGATCAGCGGGGTGCGCGTTGCCATCGAGGTCACGAGACCAGCTATCAGGATCGTCAGCAGGATGCCGTAGATCATAATCCGCGGCCGGAAGAGACGCGTCTTGCCGCCGTTGAGTGCATGATGTGTCGTGTAGCGCACCAACCCGCGCGGATAGTTCATCTTGTCCATCACGGAGTCGCAGGCGTCGATGCACGCTGCGCAGGCGATGCATTCGTATTGCAGGCCATCGCGAATGTCGATGCCCGTCGGGCAAACCTGGACGCACAGCGTGCAGTCGATGCAGTCGCCGAGAT
>CAWUHY010000256.1:0-4138 GCA_963922215.1 uncultured Gammaproteobacteria bacterium
ATGTTCGCGTTATCGACGCGCTCTTAGCCAGCGGCGCCAACGTCAATGCCCGGGATCGCTTCGGTTGGTCCCCGATCCATCTCGCCGCCGAGCGTACGTCGAATCCCGCCGTTGTCAGCCGTTTGCTGGATGCGGGCGCAGAGCATAAGCGAAGAATTTACTTCGTTCTGTTTCGCCCGGCGTCTCTCGCGAAGCGGAACAAAAACCTCGATTCGGACGCCCGGGACGCCGTTCTCAAAATGTTGAAAGCCGCCGGCTGACACGCCGTGGAGGCGTGACCGTAACGCGGCTGCAACAATTGTTACGGCTGCGACATTCGTCACATTCGTCGGTAAGTCAGGTAGTTACACTTCTTGGCTTGAACACTGCGCGACCGCAACAATGCACGACAACCGCATCCAACAGTCCGGCTACAGCCTGATCGAGCTTCTCATCACGCTCGTGCTGGTCGGCTTGATGGGGGCAATTGCGCTGCCGATGTATGGCGAATATGCCGAGCGCGGCCGGGTCAACAAGGCGATTGGCGATCTGAAGTCAATCGAGCTGCAGATCGAGCGCTTCCGCCTTGCGAATCGCGACCGTGTGCCTGCATCGCTGACCGAGCTCGGCACTAATCTCACCGTCGACCCCTGGGGCCGGAACTACGTGTTCCTGAATATCATCGACGGCAGCGTCACGGTCGGTGACGTTCGGAAGGACGGCGCGCTCAATCCGCTCAATACGGACTACGATCTCTACAGTCTCGGCAAAGACGGCGAAACGGCGAAGCCATTAAACGCGGCAAAAGCCCGTGACGACGTCGTCCGCGCGAACAACGGTGCCTTCCTGGGACTGGCCGAGGACTACTGATGAAACGCTCGGTGTTTCTTGCACCGTTTCGTCGAGGCGTCGGGCGGAGAATCTTTACGCGCTACCTGCTCGCGGGTGTCATCCCGCTGTTTTTCGTGGCCTGGCTCGCCAATCACGAAATGCACCGCGCGACAAAGGAGCAGGCCTATGAGTCGCTGCGCCTGTCCGCCAAATCCCAGGCATTCGACGTCCTGACCCGGCTGACGCAGATCGAACGCGCTGCGCGCCAGATCGAGGCATTGCACGCACGCGATCCAACGCTTGCTGGCTGGGGACAGGAAATACTTTCGGAATATTTCGATACCGTTGCGTTAATCCACAGCGACGGAAACCTGACCTTGCTGTCCGGCGGATTCACGCCGACGTCGGTGCCAAAAGTGCCGGCCAACTCCACAGGCACGAAGCCCGTGCTTCGCTACCTCTCGGGCGGCGCCCTCGAGATTCTGCTGCGGTCGCGCGAGAGCAATGACTGGTTCGTCGGTCGTATCCGGCCGACGGCTGTCTGGCCCCATGCCGAGCTCTTGCCCGCGGCGACGGACATCTGCGTCTTCCGAACGAATACCAGCACCCCTCTGTTCTGCGGCGGCGAATCGCAAACGAGTCGTCCGTCTGAGCTGGTTGCGGTCGACGGCAACAGGCTCGAGGACCAACGTGCAGGCGGAACGCGTACCCTCGCGGTCGCGTGGCCACTGTTTCTCGGCGGTCAGTTCGATGCTGATGAGCTGATCTTCGTCGCGGCCCAGCGCGCCGACGTGGCGCTGCAGAGCAGCGCAGACTTCCGGCAGGTCTTCTTTGCCGCGTTCTTCGCGGTTCTGCTGCTGACGGCCTATCTGAGCTTCAAGGCAATCGGGCAAAACCTCATTCCACTCAAGCGGCTGACACGCGCGGCGCGCGATTTCGCAGCCGGAAACCGTCAGAGCCGAGTTTCGATCGAATCCGCCGACGAGTTCGGGAATCTCGGCGAGATCTTCAATACGATGGCGGATCGGCTCAGCTCGCAGATTACACTGCTCGAATCCGCCTCCGCCGTTGATCGCCTGATTCTGAACGGCGCCGATCTCCGCGAAATCTGCCAGAGCACCTGCCATCTTCTCAAGGACATTACTGACAGCGAGCTGACGGGCGTCGTTGCGCTGCCACGTCCGGGCTCACGGAATGATCAATTTTACGCGTCGCTCGTCGGCGGCAGGGAGGCCGTCGTCAGGCTGCGTTCTACTCACCCGGAACCGGCGGCGGAAACACACATTGTGGCAGTCGATGAACTCGAGTTCGATCAGGTCGCCGAGGACTTGCTCGAAGCAGAACTCAGCCATGTCGCGCTCGTCCCCGTGTGCTTCGACGACGTCCCGTTTGGCCAGCTCTACGTCGGCGGTCACGGCGCAGGTTTTCTCTCAGCAGGAATACGGGAACAGCTCGACAATCTCGCCGAACGACTTGCTGTTGCGCTGAGCGCTCTCGACCGCAAAGACGAGCTGCATCGCCGCGCCAATTTCGACGAACTGACCGGTCTGCCGAATCGTCAGCTCTCGAAGGAACGCCTCGCCGAGATGTTGAGCAACGAGCACAGCGGTGCCGTCCTCTACCTCGACCTGGATCACTTCAAGAAAATCAACGATGTCTACGGCCACTCGATCGGCGACAGCGTCCTGTGCCAGGTCGCAGAACGCATCCGCAATTCGATCTCCCGTTACGATTTCGTCGCGCGTATCGGCGGCGATGAGTTCGTCGTCATCCTCGATCGCGTACTTGATCACGCGCAGATTTCGCAGGTCGCCCGCAAGCTGATCGAAAGACTGACCGACGTGAATACCGTCTTCGACGTCGACCACTACCTCGGCGCGAGTATCGGCATCGTTGTTGTACCGGACGACGGCAACAGCGTCGAAGTTCTGATGAAGAATGCGGATGCGGCTATGTATCGCGCGAAAGAGGCCGGCCGTGCGACATTCGAATTCTTCAACGCGAAACTGAATGCCGAGGGCCGGCGAAAGGTTGAGCTGGAGAAGGCCTTGCGCAAGGCTGTCGACGGAAGCGGGCTCAGTCTCGTGTACCAGCCGCAGTTTTCGGCGGTAGACAATTCACTCCGCGGCGTCGAAGTCCTGATGCGCTGGAAGCATCCGACGCTCGGCAGAATCTCGCCCGGAGAGTTCATTCCGCTCGCCGAGGAATCGGAACTGATCGAGCAAGTTGGAGCGTGGGCGATTGAGAACGCCTGCGCCGACATCGCCTGCATGCAGGATAACGGGCTCGAGATCAAAGACGTCTCGATCAACGTCTCGGCCCGCCAGATGACGCAGGCGCACTTCGCGAAGGATCTGCTCGGTGCCGCGGCCCGGCACGGTCTGTCTCCGCGGACGCTGACGATCGAGGTCACCGAGTCGACGCTCGCGCACAACAAGGATTCCGTCATCGCGCTGCTCAAAGAGCTGCGCGCAGCGGGTATGCGGGTCGCGATCGATGATTTCGGTACCGGTTACTCGTCGTTGAGCTACCTGCAAAATCTGCCGTTCGATATCGTCAAGATCGACAAGAGCTTCGTCGACCGCATCGAGGAAACGGACTCGTCTGCCAATATCTGTACGACCATCATCAAGATGGCCCATGAGATGGGCAAGACGGTCGTGGCCGAAGGTGTCGAAACGCAAAACCAGCTGGACTTCCTGAAGGCGAACGGCTGCGAAATCATCCAGGGTTTCCTGTTGAGCAAGCCGCTGTCGTTTGACGATCTGGGAACTCTCGTTCGTCAGCTCGACGCACAGTCGCAGCAGCGGCGTTCCCTGAAAATTCTCTGATGCCGCAATCGCGGGCTGTTCTTGCCATCTCGACTTCTGGACATTGCCTCAAGCTTGCGTTTTGATCCTTCCGCATTCACCGCGCGATGCGTCGATACGGAAGGTCTGAAACGCCCATGGAAGTTTTTTACGCCAGCGACTACCGGCAGCACAGTGCCTTTGAACTTAGCCGTGGGCAATTCGTGCCCTCGACGGAATGTCCGCAGCGCGCCGAGTCGATTGTCAACGCCCTGACGGCCGAGGGCCACACATTGTCGGTGGTCGACCGCGCACCGTCGGATGCGATTCTGCACCGCGTTCATACACGCGAATACCTGGAGTTCCTGAGCGGCGCCTGGGAGAGTTGGGAGACACGCTTCGGCTCTGAGACTCCAGCGATCGGGTTTTCCTGGCCGCCCCGCGGCAGTTCGCCAAGGCGACCCGACGACCTCGTCGGGCAGCTGGGCTACCACAGCTTTTCCGCGGACTGCTCGATCGTCGCCGGCACCTGGTCCGCG
>CAWUHY010000257.1:0-4086 GCA_963922215.1 uncultured Gammaproteobacteria bacterium
GGCAGTTCCAGCGGCGAGGATCGTTGGCGAAACGTCGTCTGGGGCATGGTCAATCGCCTGTCGAGCATGCGCGGTCGCCTGCAGTTCGACTAGGCACTCGCCAGATCCGGCACGGACCAGAGCGTCACAGCGAACAGGATAAGCCGGAAGACCTGGATCGACAGGCCGAAAATCACAAGCAACATCAGCGACTTGGCTGCAACCGCAAGCCAGCCGTCGTCGTAAACACGCCTGAGCGATAGCGCCGCATAACCGACGACGAACAGCAGGAACGGAATCTCCAGGTCGAAATTATTGCCGATGCCAAACGACCAGTAGGCGAATACGCCGAGCACGACGATGACGTTCATCGCCAGCACCGCGGCATAGAAATGCGTCGAGTACACAAGATGCTCGATGAAATAACGCCGTCGCCTGATCTGCAGCAGCGCGAGCCCCAGGGCCAGCAGAGGCACCTGCAGGATGATCAGCGTGCGCGCATAGCGTTCGGATGCGGCGTTGAACGCGATCTCGAATTCCTCTTCCGCCTCACCGGTTTCAGTCAGGCGTTGCTCGACGCGATCTTTGGCCCAGTCGCTGTAGGCGTACCAGCTCGTCTGCGACTGGTAGGTCGCATTGAACGTGTTGATGTTGGCGAGCGGCTGAATGAAAAAGAACGCGACGTTGACGAGGACGAAGAGTCCGGCCGGCCCGAGGTTTTGCTTCCGTCGGCCTGCAATGTAGTCGACGGTGAGCTGCCCGGGCCGCGAGGCGAGCTTCTTCAAGGTCGTGAGAAGGCGTCCGTCGGTGTCGAAGGTTTCATGCAGCAACTCGGCGACCAGCGAGCGGAATGCGGGCGGTCCGTCCCGATCTTTCTCGCCGCAGGCGTGGCAATACTCGCCGTGAAGTGCGCTTCTGCAGGCGACGCATCGTCGGTGGTCCGGTTCGCTCATCCGGCAAGTCTCTGCAACTTGGCCTTAGGCTGCAAGGCGTTCAGCGACGTCTCCAGCACAGACTTCGCTGCGGTTTGCCTCCCCGCGATGCCGGCCATTCATTTTGGTTATATACCCATAGATTCACGGTCGTTCACACCCTTTTGCCTCGCGCGTAGCGTTTTTGCCTCGTCACCGGATGGAGGGAACGATGGGGCAGGACTCGCACGCACTGGTCAGCGATGGCGCGATGGACGCGCTGAAAAACGCTGTCTCGGAATTCTCGACGGATCAGCTCTTGTGGAGCAGCGGATATCTAGCGGGCCTCGCTGCGCGTCCGGTGCAGCCGTTGGCGCCAGATGCTTCGACTCAAACAGCCGTTGAATGGACGGTTCTGTATGCGACCGAGACCGGGAATTCGCGGTCGGTCGCCGAATCCTTAGCCCGTGATGCCGCGGCCCGCGGTGTCGCCGTAGTACTCGAGGACCTCGCCGATTTTCGACCCAAACGCCTGAAGTCGCTGCGCCACGCCTTGTTCGTGGTGTCGACGCACGGCGTCGGCGACGCGCCGGAAGGGTCGGAGATGTTCTTTGACTTTTGGTTCGGACCGAAGGCACCCCGACTGGACGATCTCGTGTATTCGGTGCTTGCTCTCGGAGACTCGAGCTACGTCGATTTCTGCGAGATCGGCCGGCGTCTTGACGCGCGCCTCGAGGAACTTGGCGCACGCCGGGTAACGCCACGGACTGACTGCGATCTCGATTTCGAGGAACCGTCGGCGCGATGGACCGAGGCGGTTCTTGAGCATGCGGAGTCAAAATTTCAGCGCAGCGCACGCGAGCCGGGTCCGCGACTCGTTGCTCTGCCAACCGCACACCGCTACTCGAAGACGCACCCGTTCGACGCCGCCGTCCTCGCGAATCAACGGATCACGGACAGTGGTTCCGACAAGGATGTGCGTCATATCGAGCTCGATCTTTCAGAGTCCGGCCTGCGCTACGAACCGGGCGACGTACTCGGCGTGCTGCCGGTCAACCCGGAGCCGCTTGTCGACGCTGTGATCACGGCGAGCGGCCTGGACGGCGATGCCGACGTTTCGCTCGGCGGTGAGATGTTCACGTTGCACGATGCGCTCCGACACAAGCTGGAGATCACAAAGCTCAGTCGTCCGGCACTCGATGTTTTTGCCAAAGGCGATTCAAAGCTGTCGTGGCTGGACGATCGGGCGGACGATCGGGACCGGCTTTCCGCATTCGTCGAGTCCAATCAGCTGATTGATGTGTTGCACGACTATCCCGTGTCGCTCGATGCTCAGGCTTTCGTCGACGCGCTCCGCCGCCTGCCGCCGCGCTCCTACTCGATCGCCTCGTGCCCGGACACGAACGAAGACGAGGTTCACCTGACGGTCGCCGTCGTCGATTACATCGAGCGAGGGCGACGGCACTGGGGTGCGGCATCGAGCTATCTCGCCAGCGAGGCAGAGTCGGTTCAAGTTTTCGTCGAAGCAAATCCTCGCTTCCGCCTGCCGGAAGACGGCAATACGCCAATCGTGATGGTCGGCGCCGGGACCGGAATCGCGCCGTACCGGGCGTTCGTCGAGCACCGCCGGCAGCACGCTCACACTGGACGGAACTGGCTGATTTTCGGTGACCGCACGTTCAGGAACGATTTTCTGTACCAGCTTGAGTGGCTGCGTTACCGCAAGGACGGCCTGTTGACGCGCATTGACACGGCGTTCTCCCGCGACCAGGCGGAGAAGATTTACGTTCAGCACCGGATGCTCGAGCAGGCTGAGGAACTCTACGGCTGGCTCGAGGAGGGTGCGCATTTTTACGTCTGCGGCGATGCGAAACGCATGGCCGGCGATGTGGATGCGGCTTTGCATCAGGTCGTCGAGCGTGCCCGACGTCGCGGAGCAGACGATGCGTCTGACTACGTCGCTGCCTTGCGTGAGCAGGGGCGCTACAAGAAGGATGTTTACTGATGGCGGACAAAACGACACCCGTTGAAGGCATCAAGAAGAACAGCGGATTTTTGCGCGGCACGCTCGTCGACAGCCTCGCCGATGGCGCGACCGGGACGCTAGCCGATGACGACGCGCAGCTGTCGAAGTTTCACGGTTTTTACCAGCAGGACGATCGTGATCTGCGCGCTGAGCGGACCAAGCGCAAGCTGGAGCCGCTGCAGAGTTTCATGATTCGTGTGCGCGTGCCCGGCGGGGTTGCGACCCCGCAGCAGTGGCTCGTCATGAGCGAGCTTGCCCGTACGCACGCCAACGAAAGCCTGAGGCTAACGACTCGTCAGGCGTTCCAGTTCCACGGCGTCTTCAAGGAACGGCTGCAGCCGACAATCGCCGCGATTAATCAAACGTTGCTCGACACGATTGCCGCCTGCGGCGATGTGAACCGCAACGTGATGTGCACGCCGATCGCCGAGCGGTCGACGATACACAAACAGGCGTACGAAGCCGCCGCTGCAATCAGCGACCATCTCACGCCGAACACCAGCGCCTACCACGAGATCTGGCTTAACAAGAAGCGTGTTGCCGGCGGCGAAGAGTCGGAACCGATTTACGGACCGACCTACCTGCCGCGTAAATTCAAGATCGGCGTCGCCATACCGCCGTCTAACGATGTGGATGTCTTCTCGCAGGACCTGGGGTTTATTGCCATCGAGGAGGGCGGCGAGCTCGCAGGATTCAATGTCACGGTCGGGGGCGGCATGGGCATGCAGCACGGTGATCCGGCGACCTATCCGCGCGTCGCCGACGTGATCGGCTTTTGCACGCCGGAGCAGGTGACAGAGGTCGCTGAACAGGTCGTCACTGTGCAGCGGGATTTTGGCGACCGAACGAATCGCAAGCACGCGCGGCTGAAGTACACGATCGACGACCGCTCGCTCGCCTGGTTCGTCAGCGAAGTCGAATTGCGGCTCGGTTACACGCTTGGCGCCGCGCGCGATTTTCAGTTCATGTCGCGCGGCGACGAATTTGGCTGGGCACGCGATCTCGACGGTGATTGGCACCTGTCGCTGTTTGTCCCGGAAGGCCGGATGCGTGACAGCGACGAGGTGCAGTGGTTGACGGCCTTCGAATGCATCGCGGAAACGCATCCGGGAACATTTCGCCTGACGGCAAACCAGAACGTGGTCATCAGCGGAATCCCCGACGCCAATC
>CAWUHY010000258.1:0-4068 GCA_963922215.1 uncultured Gammaproteobacteria bacterium
AGGACGCCCGCGACCGCGAGCAGCCCGCCGACCGAGAATGCTGTGAGGGCGCGCGGCAGTCTCAAGCTCAAGACCAGTGAGCGCGACTGGTCTGTGCCGCCACCCGTCAGTGCAGACAGGCTGTCGGCAACGGAGAGGCCCGCGCTCCCCGACACAATCGCGATGAGCAGCGCAGCAATGCTTGTCACGGTGAGGAGCAAAAACAGGTTGACGGGTCGGAGTCGGGTCACGACGGGTCCGGCGGATTCGAATGAGCGCTACGCTACACCGCGAAACTCGCTTTTTTCAAAAAAACTCGCGACTGCATCCGATTTTTTTCTCGCGCCATCGTGTACGATATCGGCAATTAAAAGCTTAGTACCGTTGCGATGAGTAACGACTGGATTGATGACGAGGGCTTTCGGGCGAACGTCGGCATCATCCTGACCAACGACGATGGCAAGCTGATGCTGGCAGGCCGCGTCGGGTCGAAGGGTTGGCAGTTCCCGCAGGGCGGGATCCTGCACGGCGAAGACCCTGACGATGCGATGTTTCGTGAACTGAAAGAAGAAGTCGGGCTGTCTCCCGACGACGTTGAGTTGCTGGGTGCCACCAGCGACTGGCTGCGCTACCGCCTGCCGGAGAAATTCGTCCGCAAGAAAAGCAAACCGCTGTGCATTGGCCAGAAACAGCGCTGGTACTTGCTGCGCCTGCTCTCGTCCGATGACCGCGTCCGCTTCGATCTCTGCGACCAGCCGGAGTTCGACCGCGTGCGATGGGTCGATTACTGGCGCCCCGTCAACGAAGTGATCTACTTCAAGCGCCGCGTCTACGCCCGCGCGCTGCATGAGCTCGGCACGACCTGCTACCCGCACAACCTCCCACGCCGCCCTCGCTGGTGGCCAAAACGCTGGCGCGTCGTGTTCGATCGGGATATCCGCGAGGCCGAGGCCGGCTGAGAGGTCTCAAGCGCGCCCGTCAACGCGCGTTTTCTCACGGCATTTTCGTCACAGCGAGGACGATGATCCCGATCAGGAAGACGACCGGAATCTCGTTGAACCAGCGCAGCCAGCGCGTATCAGGGTCGGGCGCTGCCGTCTTCAGGCGCTGCATCCAGACGTAGCAGCGCCAGTGGTACGCGATAAGACCCAGCAGTAACAGGATCTTCAGGTGAAACCAGCCCGCACTGAGCAGGACGGTATTGATCAGCAGAAGCGCGATGCCAAGAATTGCCGTCAGCACGGCACCAATCGTCATGATCGCGAATAACCGGCGCTCCATGATGATAAAGCGGTCGCGGCTGATCGCGTCCTCCGCGGATTGGTGATAGATAAACAGTCGCGGCAGGTAAAACAGTCCCGCAAACCACGTCACCATGAACACAACGTGGAAGGATTTAAACCAGAGGTAAGCGCCAGCCATTTAGATCTCCCGAAGGTCGCCGCAATTCTGCCGACCGGCCTTTGCAATTGCCAATCGCGAAAGGGTGCGCCATGCGTTTATACTCCCCGCTCGCATTTGACTGCCACCCGATCGGCCTTCTGTATTTATGCAACAAACCAGCAAATCCCGACTCTGGGGTTTCCGTATCCTGATCGTCGCGCTCGCGCTGCTGACCGCTTACCTGACGTTCGAGCTCGGCCGCATCCAGGCGGGCCACAATATTCTCGACGTCGCCGCCATGACTCGCGAGCACAATGCCCGCGTGGACGCGCTGCAGGATGAGATCCGGAGCCTGAAAGAGGAAGTCGCGCGCCTCGAAACACACAAGCAGATCGACGCCGAGGCCTACCGTGAAGTCGAAGCGAGCCTCGCGGACCTGCAGAGCAAGATCCGCGAGCAGCGCGATGCGATTGAGTTTTACCGCGGCATTGTCTCGCCGTCGGATGGCGGTGCAGGGCTGCGCGTGCAGGATTTCTCAATCGAAAGCGGCCGTTCGGAGCGTGAATTCGAGCTCAGGCTCGTGCTCGTCCAGGCGATGCAGCACGACCGCCGCGTGTCGGGCGACGTCGTTCTCGTCGTGGCCGGCGAGGAAAATGGCGAAAGTGCGACCTACACCTGGGCGGATCTCAGGCCGGAAGGCGAGGATGCCGGTTGGGCATATTCGTTTCGGTACTTTCAGGATTTCGAACGGGAGTTGATTTTGCCGAACGGCTTCACACCTCTTACGGTCAATATTGAAGTACGCTCGAGGACGCGATCGATATCGAGTATCGAGGCGAGCTTTCCGTGGGCGCTGGCACGCAGCTAGCGTCCATCACTTGGATTTAACGAACGGAGACCGACATGTTCGGGAGTAAACAACGTCGCCACAACGCCGTGGAAACGCTGATTGGAGGCAATACGCAGGTATCCGGAGACCTGCATTTCTCGGGCCGCTGCCACGTCGATGGCACGGTGAAGGGCAATGTCAGCGCAGATCCGGACGGCCACGCGGAGCTCACGGTCAGCGAGGACGGCAATATCGACGGCGGCGTTACCGTCCCGTACCTGCTGCTGAACGGAATCGTGCGCGGGGATGTCTACGCGAATCAACGCGTTGAGCTCGGCTCGACGGCCCGCGTCATCGGCAATGTGTATTACAATCTGATCGAAATGGCGATTGGTGCCGAAATTAACGGCAAGCTCGTACACCAGCCGGAGGGCACGATGCCCCTGCTCGAGCAGGCCGACCGAATCGACGACTCGGCCGCCGTCGCCAACGAGGGATAAGCGAAATGCACGCAGACACGACTCAAATGCCACCACCGCCGCTGGTCTTCACCGACGCGGCCGCGGCAAAAGTCAGCGAACTGATCGAGGAAGAGCAAAACCCCGAGCTGAAGCTCCGGGTGTTTATCTCGGGCGGCGGATGCTCGGGCTTCCAGTACGGCTTCACGTTCGATGAAAGCATCGAAGACGGCGATAGCCAGGTTGAGAACCAGGGCGTCACGCTCGTCGTCGATCCGATGAGTGTCCAGTACCTGATGGGCGCCGAGATCGACTACAAGGAAGATCTGCAGGGCGCGCAATTCATCATCCGCAACCCGAACGCGTCGACGACCTGCGGTTGCGGGCAGTCCTTCACGGTCTGATTCCCGGAGCCCGTAATCAGCACATCACCGGGTGATGCACTGGCGGTCGAAACCGACCGCGAAGTCATCGCTGCGGTCGATCTGGGCTCAAACAGTTTCCACATGATCGTTGCCGAGCTGCGCCACGGCCAGCTCGCTGTAATCGATCGTATCCGCGAGACCGTCCGTCTTGCGGAAGGCCTGACCAAGAAAGGCGTCATCTCAGCAGCAGCCCGCGAGCGTGCGCTCGACTGCCTCGCACGCTTCGGCGAGCGCTTGCGCGAAGTCAATGTCGGCAACGTCAGGGCGGCGGGCACGAGCACGCTGCGGCGCGCACAGGAAGACACGGACTTCCTCGCCCAGGCAGAAGCCGCGCTGGGCCATCCGATCGACATCATTCCCGGCATGGAAGAGGCGCGCCTGATCTACAAGGGCGTGACGCACAGCCTGCCCATGCACACGGGAAAACGCATCGTGATTGACATTGGCGGTGGCAGTACCGAGCTGATCCTCGGCGAGGGACCAAAGACATTGGCGCTCGAAAGCCTGCACCTCGGCTGCGTCTCGATGACGGAGCGCTGTTTTCCTGAAGGCCGCCTTTCGCTCGAGGGGTTCATTGCGGCACGAACGCGTGCGCGTCTCGAGCTGCGGGCAATTGCCGCGCGCTTCCAGAACAGCGAGGGGGTACAGGTGATCGGCACGTCGGGGACGATCAACTCTGCTGCCAGCGTCGCGATGGCGCTCGGCATTGTGGAGACGCCGACGCTCGACCTCTCGGTGATTGACGAGTTGATTTCGCGCATGCTCGAATTCGAACGCGCTGACGATATTCAACTCGACGGGCTGACTGAGCGGCGCTCGCAGGTGTGGCCGGGCGGTCTTTCAATTCTTGCCGAAATCATCCGCGAACTGAACATCGATCGCGTGCAGGTTTCTGACGGCGCGCTGCGCGAAGGTCTCCTCTACGATCTGCTCGGGCGGATGCAGCACGAGGACGCTCGCGAAACGACGGTTCGCGCAATGGCGTCGCGCTACC
>CAWUHY010000259.1:0-4043 GCA_963922215.1 uncultured Gammaproteobacteria bacterium
AATGGAACATTCGAACTATCTCGAGCGCCGTGACCAGCTCACGACCTACTTTAACCAAACGGCTGCAGCTGCATGGCAGGCGTTGACGTCGAACGCGCCGGTCAATCGCATTCGGGCGACCGTTCGCAAAGGTCGTGATTCGATGCGCGAGACGCTGCTCGACTGGTTGCCGGAAGACATGCACGGCAAGACCCTGCTCGACGCCGGTTGCGGCACCGGGGCACTCGCGACCGATGCAGCGAGACGCGGTGCGAAAGTCATCGCGATCGATGTTGCGGGCAATCTCATCGAAGTCGCGCGCGAAAGGGCGTCGAAAGAAGACCTTCCCGGCGAAATTGATTTCCGGGTTGGCGACATGCTCGCCCACGCACCGGCAAAGGTTGACTACGTGGTCGCGATGGATTCGCTGATTCACTACGACGTTCCCGACGTACAAAAAGCAGTGGCTGATCTCTGCGCACGCGCCGAGCAGAAGGTTTTGTTTACGATCGCACCGAGGACACCTGCGCTGTCGGCGATGCATTTCGTCGGACGGCTGATTCCCAGAGGCGAGAACCGCGCGCCGGCGATACAGCCGACGCGTATTCCAAGACTGACGCAATCACTCGACTCGCAACTCGCAGACTCGGGATGGCACACCGCACAGACCCGCCGCATCAAGAACGGCTTTTACATTTCACAGGCAATCGAACTCACGCGCTGATGACGGAACCGGCGAACAACTCGCGCATGATCTGGCTGAAGCCGGGATGGCTTCCGTTTGCCGACGTCGCAACGGAAGAGCTTCCGCTGCGACGCATCCTGCGCCTGTCGCTGTTCCAGTTCTCGGTCGGTATGGCGCTCGTGCTACTGACCGGAACGCTGAACCGCGTGATGATCGTCGAGCTCTCGATACCCGCATGGTTTGTCGCGCTCGTTGTCTCGCTCCCGGTTGTGTTTGCTCCCTTGCGTGCGTTGATCGGTTATCGCTCCGACGTTTACAAGAGTGCCTTCGGCTGGCGCCGCGTCCCGTTCCTCTGGGTCGGCACGCTGCTGCAGTGGGGTGGCCTCGCGATCATGCCCTTCGCATTGCTCGTGCTGTCCGGGACGGGTGAGGGCGCGGTCTGGATCGGGCAGCTCGGTGCCGGGCTGGCATTTCTGCTCGTCGGTGCGGGCGTGCACACGACCCAGACGGCAGGGCTCGCGCTGGCAAGCGACCTCGCCAAACCGGAACACCGTCCACGGATGGTTGCGCTGCTGTTTGTCGCCTTGCTCGCGGGCATGTTCTTCAGCAGCCTCGCGTTCGGCTGGCTGTTGCGTGACTTCGATCCGATCCGCCTGATTCGCGTGATCCAGGGCGCAGCCGTCGTCACGCTGGTCTTCAATCTCATCGCGCTGTGGAAACAGGAGGCGCGCAGCACACCGCCTGACGACGATGAGCAATCTGAAGGATTCCAGGCTGCCTGGTCGGAATTCACAAGCAGCCCGGGCGCGCCGCGTCTGCTACTGGCCGTAGCACTCGGCAGCGCCGGCTTTGCGATGCAGGACGTCCTGCTCGAACCCTTTGGCGGGCACGTACTCGGCATGAGCGTCAGCGAAACGACGACGCTGACGGCCATGCTCGTCGGCGGCATGTTGATCGCCTTCGCCGTCGCGGCGAAAGCGCTCACCCGCGGCTGGGAGCCACATCGACTTGCGGCTTACGGGGCGCTCGTTGGCGTCTTCGCATTTGCGATCGTCGCGATCGTCAGCGCATTGAAATTCAAGGCGCTGTTTTCGATCGGCGTCATCAGTATCGGCTTCGGCGGCGGGTTATTCGCCGTCGGCAGCCTGACCGCCGCGATGGCGCTGACCCGTGACGGGAATAGCGGCATCGCACTAGGCGCGTGGGGCGCCGTCCAGGCAACCGCGACCGGTGTCGCGATTGCTGTCGGCGGAACGCTACGCGACGTCGTTTCACACATGGCAGACAGCGGCATGCTGGGACCCGTTTTGACGGGACCGGAGACCGGCTACACGTTTGTGTATCACATAGAAGTGTTCCTGCTCTTTGCCACCCTTGTCGTCATCGGGCCGCTCGCGAAGTTTTCCGCGAAATCCGACGCGACGACCGATGACCGATTCGGCTTAGCCGAATTCCCATTTAGTTGAATGGAGAACCGCCATGTCCAGCGGATTAGCTAGTATCGATCTTGTCGAAATCCTCTTCACCGGATTTTGGATCTTCTTTATCGGCCTCGTGCTCTACCTGCACCGCGAGTCCAAGCGCGAGGGTTATCCGCTCGTGTCGGACCGATCGGACTCGATCACCGTGCAGGGTTTCCCGGCGATGCCGCCGCCGAAGACCTACCACGTTGAAGGTGGCCGCACCGTCACCGTGCCGAGCTACGAAGGTCCCGACGATGACTTCCAGGCGAAACCTGCCGCCGGCCATCCCGGCGCACCGCTGGATCCGGTTGGCGATCCGCTGCAGGCGCGCTTCGGACCCGGCGCATGGTCGAAGCGCCCGGATATCTTTGAGAAAACCCTGGACGGCAAGCCGCGCATCGTGCCCTTGCGCGTGGCCGAGGGCTTCCACGTGGATGAGAAAGACACCGATCCGCGCGGCATGACAGTTGTCGCCGCCGACGGCGAAACCGTCGGCGAAGTCAGCGACGTCTGGATCGACCTCGCGGAACCGCAGATCTATTTCCTCGAGGTCGCGACGGGCAGCGGCAGCAAGTTGGTCCCGTTCGGCTTTGCCGACATGAGCGGATCGAACATCCGCGTCAACGCGCTCTACAGCCAGCAGTTCGCAAACGTTCCGACGATCGCATCGCCGGACCAGATCACGATGCTCGAAGAAGACAAGATCATGGGCTACTTCGGCGGCGGACTTTTGTTTGCTGACGATTCGCGCAGGGAGCCGCTCTATTGAACCCGATGCACGAACACGACCGTGAACCGGTTCCTGGTTTGCCCCAGGAGCTGCCGCCCGGCGAATCGATACTCTGGCAGGGCAGTGCCGACTTCCAGAGCCTGCTGCGCCACAGCTTTCACATCCGGAAGCTCGCCGCTTACTTTGCGGCGCTTCTGGGCCTGCGTATCGTCTTCCAGGTCCAGGACGGTGTTGGCTTACCAGCAGCGGTCAGTTCATCGATCTGGCTGGTGGTCCTGGCCGCCGTTGCGATGGGCATGCTCGCGCTGTTCGCACAGCGCACCGCGGCCGCAAGCAAATACACAGTGACGACCCGACGTGTCGTGATTCGCTGCGGCATTGCCGTGCCGGTCACGATCAACCTCCCGTTTGCGATGATCGAGTCACTGGACTTGAGAGCTCACGCCGACGGGTCCGGCGATCTCGCGATCGGGCTCGACCGCTCGGGTCGTGCGTCCTACATCCTGCTGTGGCCGATGGTGAAGCCGTTCCGTCTGCTGCATGTGCGGCCGGTGCTACGCGGTCTCGAGGATGGGGAGCGTGTGGCAGACATCCTGTCGGACGCGCTGAAGGAATTCGCGGTCGTCGATCGCGAGCGGCAGCTCCGCGAACGCGCAGACGGCATCGTGCACGTCGATGAGCCGCCGCCGCGCGAGAAGCCGAACACTGCGATCATCGCGACGGCCGCGATGGTCGTGATGTCACTCGGCGCCGTTTCTCTCTACCAGCTCGCCACACTCGGCGACAGCCCGGAAATTGAAGCAGCGGCGGAAGCGGTCAACGTGTATTTCGAAGACTTAGAAGACGGCTCGGTTCTTGTCGTTCATGCGGACACATCAACGACGATCGATACCTTGCCGCCGGAGTCGAACGGCTTCGTGCGTGGCGCACTGCGCAGTCTCGTTCGCGAACGACGCGGCGCGGGCATCGGCGCGGAAGAGCCGTTTTCGATCCGGCGAACAGCCGACGGTCGCGTGCAGTTATTCGATCCGGCAACAGGCCGGCTGATCGACCTGCGCGCATTCGGGCCAACGAACGCGGGCGCGTTTGCCCGACTCCTCGATCTCGCAATCGAAGAGTCAATCGCCCGGGCACAAATGGAGGTCGCGCAGCAAGGGGTAGCTGCGATGGCTTCGACTCAACAGGA
>CAWUHY010000260.1:0-4040 GCA_963922215.1 uncultured Gammaproteobacteria bacterium
TGCCGGTCGGAACGTAGAAGAGCTGGTTACCGATGTTGTCACCCTCGGAACCGAAGTCGGCGAGGAAGTTGCCGCCGAATGTCGGAATGCCCTGGCTGCCAAAGACATACGAGTAATGGCGACCGGAACGGCCCTGGTAAACCAGCCCGACCATCGTCGAGTTGTCGCCAAAGATCTGGTTTTCCCAGGTCAGTTGCGCGGTGTAGCGATGCTCAACCTCGTACCGTGACGAGGCAACACCCGGATTATTGAGGTCCGTGCTGGGGTCGAACGCCAGAGTCTCGAAAGTCACGAAGCGGTTGTACGAACGCAGCTCATCAATGTCCTGGTGCGTGTAACCGAGATTCAGGTCCACAACGCCAAAATCGGTGTCAAAGACCTTACTCGCCTTCAATGTGATGACTGTCCCTTCGCCCTCGTCCGTGTTGGTCGTGATGTAGTCGGCGTCGGCCGGCAGGTCGTAGATCGGGCGGCCGTCGGGTGCCTGTCCCACGACGCTGCGGCGGGCTTCGAAGATGTCGTAGCCGTTGTTGACGTCGGAGAAGATGACGTCGGCGGAGAGCTGCCAGTCGTCGCCCATGCGGAAGGTGCTCAGGTCGGCGGTGTAGTCGATGCCGATGCTGTACTTCCAGGTCGACAGGATGTCGTAGTCGGGGGAGATGGCATCGGTCTGACCGATGGGATTAACGCCGATCAGGGGCTGCAGGAATTGGAATGCGGCGTTCGGGTCCGGCAGCGCCGCGACGGCGTTGTCGATCTCGGGACCGGAGCCACCGGGAATGAACGATGCAAACGTCCGGCTGATACCGTCGCCCGCATAGCTGTTCGACAGGATGATCAGCGGAGCGCCACCGCCGAAGAGGCCCGCACCACCGCGAATGGTCGTGCGGTCATTCACGTCCCAGGTAAAGCCGAGCCGCGGCATGACGAGGTCTTTGCCGTCGAGATTTTCACCATTCGTGAAGCCGCGACGTGCGAGGAAGTTCGGGTTGTCCGTGATCGGGTCGTCGTTCGACATCGTGTCGAAGCGCAGGCCCGCGGTGATCGTCAGGTTGTCCGCCGGCGTCCACTCGTCCTGAACAAAGAAGCTGTCCGTGTCCAGCGTGAAATCGGCCTCGGCGTCGGTTGCGATGCCGGTGTTCGAGTTACCGTACAGTGCGAATCCAAGCGTCCGCGTCTCCAGATCGTCGATCGAGAAGAACGTGAACTGACCTTTGGAGAACGGCAGAAAGCGATTACGCACGCTCTTCGATTCGCGTTCCCAGCCGAACGTCAGCACATGCTCGCCGACCGCGTAGTCGGCCTTGATGCGGAAAATGTCGGACTTGTTGTCCAGCTCGTTCGAGTGCCGGAACTGGTCGCCGCCTGCGTTGATCGTACCGCCCGCTGCCGTAAAGATCTGGAAGGCAGGCGTGTTCGTGTCAAAGCTGATCTGGCGGTTCTCGACGTCTTTCGTGCCGATCTTGATCTCGGTCGACAGTGCGTCGGTCCAGTACGAGTAGAGATGCGCGGAGTAGGCAGTCATCTTCTCGTTAATGTTGTAGCGGTTGGACTGCAGCGCCGCGACAGTCGGGAAGTCATCGAATGAGACGTCACCGTCGGCGATCTGGTAGGTCGCGACTGCGCGATGATCTTCGTTGATGTTCCAGTCGAGCTTCAGAAGAATCTTTTCATCCTCGTCGACGTCGCTCGCGGCATACGGACCCGGATCGAATCCGTAGTCGTTTTGCAGGATGTTACGCACCCGGTCGACATCGGCCTGCGTCACGCCGGCGATCGCGGAGATCGGCTGGGCGTTCGACGGACGTGTCGTTTCGAATTTCTCGTAGTTCGCGAAGAAAAACAGCTTGTCCTTGATGATCGGTCCGCCAAGCGTGAAGCCGTAGACCTCTTCGTCGAAGTCACCGAGATCGATGTCGACGCCGTCTGACGTGTCTCCGGTCATGCCGTCGTCGGTTTTCAGGTAGAACGCGCTGCCGCTGAATTCGTTCGTGCCCGACTTCGTGACGATGTTGATGTTGCCGCCGATGAAGTTGCCATAGGACACGTCATACGGCGCGAGATTGACGTTGATGGCTTCAATCGCGTCGATCGAAATCGGTGCACGCTGTGTTGCCGATGCGTTCTTCGAGAGGCCGAAGTTGTCGTTCTGCGCCACGCCGTCAATCGTCACACTGTTGAAGCGGAAGTTCTGTCCTGCCATCGAAACGGCCGGGCCGCGCGCCACGCTGTTATCGACCAGGATTTTCGGATCGCGCGCGATAGTCGAAACGAAATCGCGCGAAATGGAAGGTGTGGCATCGATCGTCGCACGATCAAACCCAGCACCGACGCCAACCGTCAGCTCTTCCTCGGGAACCTCGCCCGTGACAACGAGTTCTTCGACGATCGGCCGCACCGTGAATGCGACGACGCCGGTCCTGTCGAGTTCGAGATAGATTCCCTGCTTCACATCGGCTGCAAACTGGCTGCTGCCGGTCAGCGTAACTTCGTAGGGTCCGCCGACGGCAAGTCCGCGGGCGGTGATGATCCCTGCCTCGTTACTGGTCAGCGTAATCTCGCGACCCGTTGGCGTGTGCACGATGCGCATGTTGACGCCGGAGACGTTGTTGCCGTTCTCGTCGACAACGGTGATGCGCATGGATGAGGTCGTTTCCTGGGCTACAGCGACCCCGACGGCCAGCATACCGAAAAGTCCGGCGAGAGCCGTGAACAAGGCGCGCCGGAATGACGTGGGTGATCCCCGAAGGTGATTGGTTTTATCGTCGATATCGACACTTTTTCTGTGCGCGAAGCATACCATCCCGAAACGCGATTCGGCAGGCACGCCTCCTGCGACTTCGATTCGAAAACCCGCGCAAGCGAATGGTTTCTAACGTGATCCGTTACGGATCTGTTTCGGCATCGGAATCAACTTTTTCGTTCTTTACGCCCTCAGTCCGCAGAAGGACATGCACCGCAACAAAAAACGGCGGCCAGTGGCCGCCGTTTTTATTCGTTTGGCTCTATGTATCAGGTCTGCGACGCGCGGAAGATGCCCGCGATCGATGCGTCGAGCATCGCGTTGAATTCGTCATCGCTCTGGTTGACGTTGAGCCCTTCCGACAGCGCGCGCGAGAAGCTCGCAATCATGCCGTTCTGACGACTGAGCCGGTCGTTTGCTTCTTCACGCGAGTAGCCGCCCGACAGAGCCACGACGCGGACAACGTTGTCATGCGCCACGCAGTCCGCGTACAGGTTGTCTTTCTCCGGCAGAGTCAGCTTCAGCATGACGAGCTGGTCGTCATCGAGACTGTTGAGCTCCTCGAGGATTGCTGCGTTCAGCATATCTTCCGCTTCGGCCTTGTCCGGGCAGTGAATGTCGACTTCCGGTTCGATGATCGGTACGAGCCCTGCAGCAACGATCTGGCGACCGATTTCAAACTGCTGCTTTACGACGGCGTTGATTCCGTCCTTGTTCGCCTGTTTGATGACCGAGCGCATTTTCGTGCCGAACACGCCGTTGTCTTTCGCTTTCGCGAGCAGGTCGTCCAGTCCAGGCATCGGTTTCATGACCTGCGCGCCGTTCTCTTCGTCGGCCAGACCTTTGTCGACCTTCAGGAAGGGAACGATATTTTTCTTGTTCCACAGATAGTGGGCGGTCGGCTGACCCTCCACTTCCCGGTCCATCGTGTTCTCGAACAGGATGGCGCCAAGAATGCGATCGCCATCGAAGGACGGGCTGGTCATGATGCGGGTGCGCATTTCATGCACGACCGCGTACATCTCTTCTTCGTTGCTCCACGCGTCTTCGGTGACGCCATAAAGGCCAAGTGCCTTCGGCGTGCTGCCGCCACTCTGGTCAAGGGCAGCAATAAATCCGGGTTTGTTTTTCGCTTTATCGAGTTGTTGGTCGAAAGTGCTCACGGTCGATTCCTGTGTTCTGAAGGTGAATTCAATCGCGGATTGTACAGCAGCCGGGACGATTCGCACGTAAACGCCGGCACGCGTCGTTCCGCCTTCGAAACTAAAGATTTTTTTGCTGTCGATTGTGATCGCGA
>CAWUHY010000261.1:0-4015 GCA_963922215.1 uncultured Gammaproteobacteria bacterium
CCAGACGTAGAATCCGTCTCCGGTCGTGGAGCGCGCGAAATTGATATCGAGATCCAGTTCGAGCATGCGAGCATGAGCCGAATTCAGCGAGTAGGAGAGGCTGTTGAGCTGCGTCATTTGCTCGAAAGGAGACAGCAGGCTGAAACCGACGATGTCGAACATCGTGACGGCCCGGCTCGCGATGTAGTTGATGCCGTAACGCCGGATCATTTTCTCAATGATTCGCGTTTCGGCCGGGTGTCCGGTCAGCGGCTGCCTGAGCTGAATATAGGCCGGGTCGACTTCGAGCAGCCGCGCGACCTTCTGGATCTGCGTGAAAGATAGCTGGCGCTCGCCGGAAATCAGGTCGGTGATGAATTTCGGTGAAATCTTGGACTGATTTTCGCCGTCACGTTTCGACGTGTATTCAGCGACTGAGTAGTGCGGGACGACAAGAATGAGCACGCCCTCGTCGAGTGCAGCCCAACTCAGGATCGTGTTCTGGCCCAGCGCCCAGTTCTGGTGGAGGCAACGCTCCAGGTGCACGAGATTGCTGCGCTGACGCAGTCCCATTTCGCTGGCGAGGCCGGCTAGCTGGTCGAAATGCGGCGAGAAATCGTCCAGGCTCCGAATGCCGGATTGTGACAGATCATCCAGCTCCAAAGTTCTCCCCTGTTCGAGCTCGTGCGGATCCGCGGGTACCCAAGCCGTCGACGTTACCGCAAAAATGCGTGGAATTCATTCGCTTTTCGGGCAACATCTCACCTGATTCCTGACGTTCTTCCGCCGCAGACACCTCTCAAACCATGGTATCGGTCAAATGAGCCAAAAATGAACACGCGTGGACCGCAAATTTCCACCGTGGAGCGCTATCGGCGCGAATTGGCCGGGAAAATCCTGAAAACGCCCGTGATCGTCTGTCCGTGGGCGGAGTCTTTGCTGGGAAACGGCTCGGAGGTTCGAGGGAAGCTCGAATTCCTGCAGAAAACCGGCACGTTCAAGGCTCGAGGTGCGCTGGTCAATCTCGATCGACTCGGTGAAGAGGAGCGCGCACGAGGCGTGACCGCAGTCAGTGCCGGCAATCATGCCGTTGCTGTCGCGTACGCGGCGCAGGCATTCGCGACATCAGCGAAAGTCGTCATGTTGGAGCGCTCGAATCCGGCTCGCGTCGAGGCGTGTAAGGCGCTCGGTGCCGAAGTCGTGCTCGAAAAAGACGTGCACGCAGCGTTCGAGCGTGTGCGTCAGATCGAGTCGGATGAAAATCGCGCTTTTGTGCATCCGTTCGAAGGCGAGGGAGTTGCAATAGGGACCGGTATGGTCGGTCTCGAAATGACCGAGCAATGGCCCGAGATGAATGCGCTGATCGTGCCCGTCGGCGGTGGCGGTCTCATCTCCGGCATTGCGAATGCCGTCAAACAGATCAATCCGGACTGCGAGATTATCGGCGTGGAGCCGACCGGCGCTGACTCAATGTCCCGAAGCTTTGCGTCCGGGAAACCGGAATCGCTGGCGAGCGTCGACACGATTGCAGACAGTCTCGGGGCGCCGTTCGCAATGCCCTACAGTTTCGAGCTCGCGAAGACGCACGTCGATCGCATGATCACAATCGAGGATCGTGAGATGGCGAGCACGATGGCGCTCCTGTTTCGGGAGATGAAAGTCGTGGTTGAACCGGCATGCGCGGCGGCGACGGCTGCTCTTTTGGGCCCGCTTCGAAAAGAGCTGCAAGGATGCAACATCATGTTGACCTTCTGCGGCAGCAACATCGACTGGAATACCTGGCAGGCGTTGGCGGATTTCGATGACTGATACCAATCTTGAACCGCTCATCGACATCGTTGGGGAGGGCGACGTTGTCCGGCCGGATGAGGATCTTGCGCCATACACGACCGAGTGGCGAGGGATCGCTCGGGGCATGACGCCCCTCGTTCTGAAACCTCGCGACACGGCGCAAGTCTCGCAAATTCTTCGCTACTGCCACCAGGCAGGGATTCCCGTCGTGCCGCAGGGTGGAAACACGGGTCTCTGCGGCGGTGCGGTACCGGACGAAACCGGTGAACAGGTCGTTCTGAATCTTTCGCGGCTGAACGACATACGTGAAGTCAATCCGCTGAATTTTTCGATGACCGTCGGTGCAGGCTGCATCCTTGAGAATCTGCAGAAGCTTGCTGAAGACAACGATCGCCTGTTTCCGTTGAGTCTCGCGGCGGAAGGAAGCTGCCAGATCGGTGGGAACCTGTCGACAGACGCAGGCGGCATCAACGTTGTGCGCTACGGGACTGCCAGAGAGCAGGTCCTCGGTCTCGAAGTGGTCCTTGCCAATGGCGATGTCATGGACGGACTGCGCGGACTCAGGAAGGACACAGCCGGTTATGACCTGAAGCAGTTGTTCCTGGGCAGCGAGGGAACGCTGGGAATTATCACGGCCGCCTGTCTGAAGCTGTATCCCAGGCCGGAGCAGCGCGTAACAGCTTTGGTCGGTCTCTCGCAGGCTGCGGGCGCGATCAATCTGCTGTCGCGCTTGCGAGCCGCCTGCGGCGACGCGATCGACGCCTTTGAGCTGATGTCGCCCGTCGCGCTGTCCTTCCTGCAGCGACACAAACCCGAGGTCCCGCTTCCGATTGACGGCCAGTGGTGCGTGCTGCTCGAGGTGTCGGGACGGCGCGTCGAGGATGATCTGCAACAAGCGCTCATGCAGTGCCTCGATGAGGGATTGCTCGTCGACGCCGTCGTCGCGAAGAATGCGGGCGAGGCCGGCGACCTCTGGCGACTGCGTCACTCAATTTCCGAAGTGCAGAAGCAGGAAGGGGTCAGCCTGAAGCACGACGTCGCTGTCCCGATCGACCGAATCCCGGAGCTGCTTGAACGCGGCGACACGATGCTTTCGGAACGAGCGCCGGGCGCGCGCCTCTGCGCGTTCGGACACGTTGGCGACGGAAACCTTCATTACAACGTGAGCCAGCCGGTCGATGTGGATCCAGACGCATTCAGGGCGCTCGGTCCCGGAATCACGGAGGCGCTGTACGAGATCGTGCGCGATCTGGGAGGTACATTCAGCGCCGAACACGGCGTCGGATCGTTCAAGCGGGAGTGGCTTATGACCTTCCGCAGCCCGGAAGAAATGGCGCTGATGCGCAGCCTGAAGGCGGCGCTGGACCCCAAAGGGATTTTGAACCCCGGCAAGGTAATTTGACGACTGGTTCCGGTTTGGGCCGCCGCCGCCCGGTAATATTGTCAAATAAGCTGAGATTTCAGTGGCGTGCGTCGCCCGGAATGACTCCGATATGCCTTCACCCTACGACAAACTGGTTGAGAAGCTGGATAGCCTCGAAAGCGGCGATTCGGCCGGGAGAGAGCAGTCGCTCGACGAGCTACGCTCGATGCTCGCGATCCTGCTGCAGGCCGGCCGGAAACCGGACGAAATCCGGACCGAACTCGAGCAGCGGGCAGCGCAGGGCAGCATCAACATCGAGGCGGTCGATGTCGCCAACGAGATGCTGACGGCAATGAGCTCCGAACAGGATCCGACGAGTCCGCAGGACACGGAGACCGGAGTATTCAATACTGTGTTCGGTGGCGACGATCAGGACTACGCGTCAACAACCGTTCTCGAAAGCGTCGACGATCTCAAGAAAGAACGGGACCAGAGCCTGCAGATCGGCTCCGTGCTACGCGATCGTTTCCTGCTCCAGGAAAAAGTTTCCGGCGGCAGTATGGGGGTGGTATTCAAAGCCCTGGACCGGCGCCTTGCTGAAACCGACGAAGACTCGCCCTTTGTCGCGATCAAGGTGTTGTCACCGCAGCTCTCAAACGACGCAAAAGCGCTGCGTGCGCTGCAGCAGGAAGCCGCTAAGGGCCGTTTCCTTTCGCATCCCAATATCGTGCGCTTCATCGATCTTGACCGTGATGACGATATGTATTTCATCATCATGGAATGGCTCGAGGGGCAGAACCTCGCGGACATCCTCGACAACTCCGACGCGATGGACGTCCAACGCGCTGTCGAAATCACGCGTCAGGTCGGTGCGGCTCTCGA
>CAWUHY010000262.1:0-4003 GCA_963922215.1 uncultured Gammaproteobacteria bacterium
ATTGCGTCCGCCGGCTTCACACCTGCGTTGCATGCAGCCGCGACTGCAGCCAGAGCGTTTTCGAGGTTGTGTCGGCCACCGAGCTGCCATTTCGCTGAGTGTTCCTTGCCGGCCGGATCTGTGATCTGGAGGCGACGCTCCGTAGCATCGAGATAGTCGCCACGCCAGTCTCCGTCTGTACCGGTCGATGAAAAGCTCTGCACCGGCGTCCAGCAACCGCGCTCGATAACGGTCGACAGGTTCTCGTCGTTGGCGTTGCGAATCACGAGTCCGGACGACGGCACGATGCGCATGAGCTTATGGAACTGCCAGAGGATTGCCTCGAGGTCAGGGAAGATGTCGGCGTGGTCGTATTCGAGATTGTTGAGGACGACTGTTGTCGGTTTGTAGTGCACGAACTTCGAGCGCTTGTCGAAAAACGCGGTGTCGTATTCATCCGCTTCAACGACAAACACCTTACCGTCGCCGAATCGTGCCGAAACGCCGAACTCCGTCGGGATACCGCCGATCAGAAAGCCGGGATTGAGTCCGGCACGCGCGAGTATTGATGCAGCGATACTCGCGGTCGTGGTCTTGCCGTGCGTGCCGGCCACCGCAATCACATGCTGGCCGCGAAGGACGTGCTCCCCGAGCCAGGCGGGGCCGGACTGGTACGGAATATCGCTGTCGAGCAAGGCCTCGACAACAGCGTGGCCGCGACTCATGACGTTTCCGACGATCACGCAGTCCGGGCGCGGCGTGAGTTGCTCGGCGCCGAAACCTTCTGTGATGTCGATGCCAAGATCCTTGAGCTGGGTGCTCATCGGCGGGTACACGTTCTGGTCGCAGCCGGTCACCGTGTGTCCGGCCGCTCTCGCGAGCGCCGCAACGCCGCCCATGAAGGTTCCGCAAATGCCGAGGATATGAACGTGCAAGCTACTGTCCCGCCGAAGCTGTGATGCTGATCGTATATTGCATGACGAACACAGCGCACGCGATCGCGATGCCGACGAACCAGTGCTTGTTCAATGCGCGGGCAAGGATATGTCCTTTGACCGGGACAGACCAGTACAGCATCAGCTGCGGAACCAGGTAGATCACAATGGGGTCGCCGGTTGGCGTCAGCATGACTATCCAGAGCACGATCGCGAGAGAGATCACTGAGCCGCAGCCGAGCATTGCTGTCAGCGTCGGGAGTGTGCGATGCGACTTTCCTGCCAAGGCGAGCAGACCGGAGAATATCAGCAGGGACAAACTGGTGTTGATTGCTGCGATTGCGACATCGCGACCACCGAAGTCCGGCAGCGCAACGAGCGGAAACGAGACAGCGACGATCCAGATCACGATAGTCATTGCAAAGAGCACCGGCGACGCGGGTATCACCTCCGGCCCTTTTCGCAAGAGAACGATCTCGTAGAAGGTTTTGAGCAACATTAGCATCGGCGCGGGATTCCCTTCGCATCGCGAATTGCCTGCATGTTACCCTGCTGCCCGGCGATTTGGACCTCCAAGAAAACCGATGCCAGACTTCCAGTTCGTCAGCGACACCTACTCAATCCTTGAAACGTTAAAGAAGGAATCGAGTGTTGGCGTTGACACAGAATTCCTTCGCGAGAAAACCTTCTTCGCGCGTCTGTGCCTCGTCCAGATTTCCACGCGGCAGACCACGTGGTGTGTCGACCCGCTGCGGCCGCATGATTACAAGGATTTCTGGGAGGCGCTCTGCGACAGCCAGTGGGTGGTGCATTCGGCACGGCAGGACATCGAAGTGATCTACCAGTCCGCGGGGCAGATGCCGCACGAGCTGTTCGACACGCAGATCGCCGCCGCGTTTCTCGGTAAGGCGCCGCAAATGGGCTACGGTAACCTCGTCGAGGATCTCTTCGACACCCAGCTCCCGAAAGCACACACCCGCGCCGACTGGTCACAGCGCCCGCTTCCGGCCGAGCTCCTCGAGTATGCGGCAGATGACGTGACCTATCTGCTGCCGATGCTGGACCTGCTGTCAGAAGAGCTCGACAAACTCGGCCGACTGGATTGGGCACGGGAGGATTCGATGCTGCTGCTCGATCCCGCGCTGTATGCTGTCGATCCGGCTGACGCGATCGATCGCGTTAAGGGTGCAAAAAATTTCCGCGGCAAACGTCGCGCGATCGCCGCCGGTCTCGCCGCCTGGCGCGAGGAACAGGCAATCCAGCGCGATCGTCCACGGCAATGGATCATTCGTGATAACACGCTGCTGGACATTGCTGCGCGGCAGCCGAAAGACATGAAGGCGCTGCAGGCTCTCGACGGCATGTCGCCGAAAGTCGCATCCCGCAACGGCGAAAAACTCCTCGCGATCGTCCGCAACCCCGAGTCGGGCCACGCAGACTACGAACCGCCGCGCATTCCGGACGAAGACGAAAAAGCGTTGTTGAAAAAGTTGCAGCGCATCGTCCGGCAGAAAGCGGACGAGATCGGCATCGCCGCCGAATTGCTCGCATCGCGCAAAGAGCTGGCCGCTGCGATCATGAACGGCGAGCGCAACTCACGGATGTTCCAGGGATTTCGCCAGCCGTTGATCGGCGACACGATCGCAAAGGCGATCGACGGCTAGAGACTGTCAGTCGTCGATCGCGGCGACGAGCCGGTCGTAGACCTCTTCCATCGACCCTTCCGCGTCGATTGTTTTCAGCACGCCCTGCTTCTCGTAGTAGTCGATGACCGGCTGCGTTTGCTCGCGATACACATCCAGTCTCGCGCCGATAACCTCTTCGTTATCGTCTTCGCGATGGATGAGCTCTCCGCCCCGAGCCGCAACGGCCTCGATGTCTTCTTTTGGCGAGAAGTAGATATTCAGAAGCTGCCCCGTCTTCGAGCAGGTCCGCCGACCCGTCAGGCGCTTCATGAGTACCGATGTGTCGACGTCCATCAACACGGCGGCGTCCAGAGGCTTATCGAGATCTTCGAGCAGCTCACGCAGGTCTTTAGCCTGCTGCGCGGTCCGCGGGAAGCCGTCGAGGATGAAGCCCTTCTGAGCGTCCTGCTCTTCGAGACGATCGCGAATGATGCCAAGCACGATCTCATCGGACACGAGTTGACCCGCATCCATGATCGCTTTCGCTTTCTGGCCGAGGTCGGTTCCCGCCGCAACGGCTGCGCGCAGCATGTCACCGGTCGAAATCTGCGGAATTCCGCGCGCCATTTCGAGTTTCTTGGCCTGTGTGCCTTTTCCGGAGCCCGGAGCCCCGAGGAGTACTAATCGCATTAAATAAATCTCTCGTCGCGAATGGGGCGCCGAAAGCGGCGCCGTCGAAGCTCGCGTACGCTACCGGCAAGACCGTGAGAGGTCAATTGCAGCGCTCCGCGTGATGCGCCGCCTGCTTTTCGGTATCCTCGCGCCATCACAGACCAGGGAGCCTTGGATGTCCGCCAGAAACGCCTTCTACGCCCAATCCGGTGGCGTGACCGCCGTCATCAATGCGTCCGCTTGCGGCGTCATTGAGACCGCTCGCAAACACAAGAACAAGATCGCCAACGTCTATGCGGGCCGGAACGGGATCATCGGCGCATTGACGGAGGACATGATTGACACGAATCGCGAGTCCGCCGCCGCCATTGCCGCGCTCAAACACACCGGCGGCGGCGCGTTTGGCTCCGCTCGCTACAAATTGAAGAGCCTCGAGGAAAACAGGGCGGAATATGAACGCCTGATCGAAGTCTTCGCTGCGCACGATATCGGCTACTTTTTTTACAACGGCGGCAATGATTCGATGGATACCGCACACAAGGTGTCCCAGATCAGCAAAAAGATGGGCTTTCCCGTGACCTGCCTGGGCGTCCCGAAGACCGTCGATAACGACCTGCCGATCACAGATAACTGCCCCGGCTTCGGATCCGTGGCCAAGTACGTCGCCGTTTCAACCCAGGAGGCGGCGCTCGATGTTGCGTCGATGGCCGAGACGTCGACCAAGGTCTTTATCCTCGAAGTGATGGGCCGCCACGCGGGCTGGATCGCCGCGGCAGGCGGCCTCGCCGGCAA
>CAWUHY010000263.1:0-3981 GCA_963922215.1 uncultured Gammaproteobacteria bacterium
GTGCCGGCGGCTTGCGCAGCGTCCGGCACGGTTCGCTTTTCATCTGCCACTGGGCCTTCCACTGCATGCCGGTCATGTAGCTGATCTCGTCAACTCGCAGGCGGCAGCCGAGTTGGATCGTCTCGACATTCAGCAGCTTGCCTAAATTGTTGTAGCCGTTATTACTAGCTGCATAAAGCGCGACCATCCGGTTGTTGTGTACCAGGGACATCGAGACGGCCTGCTGCTTGCCTTCGACCTCGATCGTCAGCGTCTTCAGCCGCCCGCTGCGTTTCAGTTCCTCGATCACGCGACGTAGTTCGTTCGCGCCGTCATCCGTCGCGTAGTCGGACTCCGCGCCAAAGTTGCGATTGACGAGCTCGATGAACAATTCGGCTTCATTGTCCTCGCTGAAATTCAACGCCGGCTGCTTCTTCGCGATATTCCTGAGGTCGTACAGAAACTTTTGCCGCTTCTCCGGCGCGAAGGTGTCGATGTGATTGTGGAAATCGAAGCCGAAATCGGCGGGCACTAGGAAAAAGCGTTTTTCTTCCTCCGCGAAGTTGGTCTCAAAACCAGGATGTGCGCCGAGAACCTCCGCGACCCAGTCGTGTTTCAAATCAAAGAGCGCAGTTCGATCCGGCAGGCTGTCGAAAAATGCCGGGAAGTCCTCGGTCCTGATCCACAGGATGCGACCGTCGGGATAGCTGCCCGCAATCAAGGTAAAGCGGTCCAGCGCGTCGTCGCGGATCAGCGGGATCATGCCGACGGCGTTGCCTGCATCGTCCTCATGCACGAGGAAATGAAAATGCTGCTTTGCCGGATCGTGGAACGCATTCATCAGGTCCCAGTCGTCCCATGGACCGTCGCCGGGCGAGAATTGCTCCCAGAGCGACTTACAGGCGTTTGGGTCGGTCTCGGTTCGAATCATGGACTTACCTTCTTGGGCGGGTCGAACACTGCGGTAATTTCCTGGTGGGAATCATTCACGTTGGAATCATTGTCGGCAAACTGACGTCTGCAAGCCAGCCCTTTGGCCCGGCATGTCACAGGATCTTAAGCATTCCTCGCGCAGCCGGCCGAAACAAACCGTTACCAAAAGACGCGCCCTGTGCAGTCATCCTTCCTGGCAAAAGTGCTAACGTCATGTGATGGAAGCTTGGCTCCACACGATTCACGAACGCGAAGTCCCGCCCGGCCTCGAACTGCGTCTGCTCAGGAAGATGCCAGGACTGCTGCTGCTCGGGACTGCGCTGCCGCTGGCACTGAGCGTCATTGCTCGCTGGACGCTTGCGAGCGATGCGATTCGGCAGATCACCGCAATTGATATTTTCGCAATCACGTCGGTTATCACCGTGTGGACCGCTGCGTTCACTGTGACGATCGGTTGCGTCATCGTGCACATCATGAAGGGGCCGGCTTACGTCGCCGACGCCTACGCCTTGAACGACGCGCCGCGTCCGCGGCCCTGATTCAGCCCGTTACCATCCCAAGCATTCCTACTCGCCGCCCTGGAAGGCGGTGACGACAGGGACACGCGCCGACCGCCAGGCGGGGAAGAATCCACCGATCAAGCCGATACACAGCGCCAGCACGACGCCGTCCAGGAACAATTCGGGCGTTAGCTCAAATGTGAATACGACCTGCGTGAAACTGGCGCCAAGCGTCGAGGTGCTGAAGCCGTCGAAGAACAGCCATGCGGCTAGCGCGCCGAACACGCCGCCGATGATCGACAGCACCAGTGACTCAACCAGCGTGCCGGCGAATGCCGAGAAATTGCTGAAACCGATCGCGCGCAGCGTCGCTGTTTCCCGCGCTCGCGACGCCACTGACGTGTACATCGTATTCAACGCTCCGGCGAGCGCGCCAAGCCCCATGACGATGCTGATGCCCCAGCCGAAAACGGCGATCGCGTTCAGTGCCTGTCCCTGGCCTGCGAAGTAGTCGGCCTCGGTCTGCACGTCGAGGTTTAGAAGCGGGTCTGCTTCGACGAACGCCTCGATCGGGGCGACGTCGCCCGGCGTCTCGAGCAGGACGCGCATGGACTGGAAGGATGAGCCGCGCTGGAACTGGCTCTGTACGGTCGGTGCATCGGCCCAGAGCTCGCTGTCGAATGCCGAGCCTCCGGCTGAAAACACACCGACGACTTCCCAGTTCGTTTTGCCGAAGCGAATTTCGCGCCCGAGTTCGAAGCCGTCAAACTCGCGCAGCACGCCTTCGCCGACGACGATCTCGTTGCGCCCGGCTTCGAACATCCGACCGTCGGTAATCGTGACCTGCTCGCGCAGCTCGAGACCCTCGGGGGAAATTCCTCGCATCGGGATATTAGCTTTCGTCTGGGTGCTGCGCTTGATCCCGTCGACAATGACGTAAAGCTCGGCGCTGTACACCGGGTTGTCGCTGGCGTCGCGGGCGATGCCAGGCGCCGTTATGATCTTGTTGACCGCGTCACGCGACAGCACGCTGTTGAGTTCCGATTGCGAACCCACGCGCGTAACCATCGCGACGTTTTCGGTGCCGGTACCCGCGAGCGTTTTTTCGAAACCCTTCGCCATTGCGAGGAACGCGAGCAGGACGGCCACGACTACACCAACGGCAAATACGGCGGCGAGCGACATCCACAGCCGGCGCGGCAGGCTCAGGAGGTTCATGACGATCACGGTCCAGGCCTGTGAGAAAAATCCAGTCATCGTTGTCTCCTAGCCTCGGCTGAGTGCCGTGATGATGTTGAGGCGCAACGCGTTCATCGCAGGAACTATTCCTGTGATCAGTCCCAGTCCGAGCATGAAGAGCAGCGCTTCGGTCCAGACCGCAGCATCGAGCAGCAGCACGGGGAGCTGGATCGGTGCGGAGTTGATTAGCGCGATCAGGCCGGCCGATGCGGCGACGCCGAGGACGCCACCGATCAGCGCGAGGAGCAGAGACTCGGCGAGCACCATCCGAAAGATGCGCCCTGACGTGAAGCCCAGGGTTTTCATGACGCCGATTTCCGCCGTGCGTTCCCGGATCGACAGGATCATCGAGTTGCCGACGATGACGAGGATGACGAAAAACGCCGCCAGGACGACGGACGTCAGAATCAGATTCAGGTTACCGATCTGTTCGATAAACGCCTTGTTGAAGGCTTCCTCGGTGACGGTCTCCGTTTCCGCCGGCGAGTTCACGAACATGTCGTCGATGCGCTGGATAACGGCTTCGTTCTTCGACGGATCGCTCGTGCGCACACCCATGAATCCGATGAAGTCGCCACCGAACGACTGCGTTTCATTGAAATACTGGTAGTGAAAGTAGGCGCTGTTCGTGTCGGTCTGCTCGTCTTCGCCCTCGTAGATCGCGACGACGTCGAAATCCCAGGACGTGCTGCCGTCCCGCTGCGAGAAGATGTTCGAATTGATCGGAATCCGGTCGCCTTTCTGCCAGCCGTACTGGGCGGCGAGCGCCTTGCCGGCGATCATGCCCTGTCGATTTCCGATCCAGGCTTCGCGTTCCGCGTCGTCGATCACAAGCTCGTCATAGACCTGGAGAAAATTCTCGGCGTCTACCGCAAACATGCCAAAGACGTTTTGCGGGTCCTGGTAAAACCCGCCAAACCAGTTCAGATGCGTGACGGCGACAACGTCTTCCACCGCGCGAACGCGGTTCACGTAGGAAATCGGCATCGACTGCGTAAAGTTGATCTTGTTGACGACGACCAGTCTGTCGTCTGCCGAGAGTTCGACGCCGGAGTCGAATGCATTCGAGAAAGCCGTCAGCGTTCCGAAAATCATGAATGCAATAAACGTCGCAAAAACCGTGAGGAAAAGCCGGAGCTTTTTCCGCACGAGATTTTTCAGTATCAGGTAGAGGTCTTTCACGCCGCCAGGTCCTTCTCGACGAATTCGCCCTTGTCGAGGTGCAGGGTGCGTTTCGCATATTTCGCCGCAGCCGGGTCATGCGTGACCATGACGATGGTCTTGCCGTACTCGGTATTGAGCAGTTGCAGCATCTCGAGAATCTCGTCGG
>CAWUHY010000264.1:0-3975 GCA_963922215.1 uncultured Gammaproteobacteria bacterium
GCTCCGGGCCGTAGCCTGCTTCCGAATACGCTTCGCGCGCCGCTTCCATGCGCTCGGCGTCATTCGCGTCCTGCCACGCATAGCGTGCGGCCACGTGGCCCGCGACGCCGTCCGGAACGATGCCGAAGGCGGCTCGCTCACCGCGTCCGATCAGGCGCACGATCTGTTCCCTGTCAATCGCCATCGACAGCGCCTTGCGCAGCGCACGATCATTGAATGGCGCCTCGGTCAGATCGAAGGCAATGTAGTACAGCGCGAGTTTCGGGGCGATTCGCACCTCGTCCGGGCTGTCCGCGCGCAGCTGCTCGAGCGACGGTGTCGGAATGGATGCGGTGATATGAAGTTCGCCGGCGCGGTAGCGGTTCAGTTCGGCTGTCTCGTTGATGATCGGCAGGTACTCGACGCTGCCGATGGCAACATTGTCAGCATCCCAGTAGTTCGGATTGCGACGCAGCCGGATTTCGGCGCCAACGGTGCGGCTCTCAAATGTGTAGGCGCCGTTGCCGACAAAACGCTCTGTGCGAACAAAGCTCTCCGGCATTGCTGCATCGCCGTGCATCGGCGATGCGACGGGCATCGCCAGCACGGAAAGAAAATGACTGGCGGGAGTGCTAAGCCGGACGAGAAGCGTTTGGGCATCTTCCGCTATGACGCCGAGACTGGCTGGTTCCTTTTCGCCCGACTTGACGGCCGCGAAGTTATCAATCGGCTCCAGGAGAAAGCTATAGGCAGACGTCGTAGCCGGCTGCGCGACGCGACGCAGTCCCCTCACGAAGTCTTCCGCCGTGACGGGGCTGCCGTCGGACCACCGGGCGTCGGCGCGCAACGAAAAGCGATAGTCGCGGCCGTCCTCGCTCACGTCCCACGATTCGGCAACTCCCGGGATCACCGAGCCGTCCGGACCGGTGGCGACGAGCCCTTCGTACAGGTCGGCGAGGACATTAAACGCATGGACGTCTTCGGCGAATGCCGGGTCCAGCGTGCCCGGATCGCCGCCGTTGCCGCGCCTCAGGGTTCGTTCCTGCGCGGCGTCAGGGCCAACTCCTTCATTCTCTGCGCGTTCGCAGCCCGCGAAAAGCGTCGTCGCCAGCAGTAAGACGGCAAGAGAGGTGAACAGGCGTCGCATCCGCTGATCATTCCACAGCGATCCTGAACATGCGACCGCCAGTGAATTGAGGTCAACGCAAGCCCGAATCACAAAAAAGCGTTGACAGGATCCAATATTGGGGTAAAAATACCCAACAATGTCAGAATCAGTCAAAAACTCGCTGATCAGCGCCTGCCGGCTCCTGCTGCGCCCGATCGCTCTCGTGCTTCTTAAAGGCGGTGTGACATGGAAGGAGTTCGCGGAATTGTCGAAGTCGGTATTCGTTGCGGTCGCGACCGATGAATTCGGTATTCGCGGGCGCCCGACAAACGTCTCCCGCGTGTCGATCCTGACCGGCATCGCACGCAAGGAAGTAAAGCGCCAGCGCGATTTAATGGCAGCAGATACTCCGCCGCCGTCGTCCAAAACCACGGATGCCACGCGCGTCCTGTCGGGCTGGCATCAGGATCCGCGGTTTACAGATGCCGCCAGGAAGCCACTGGCGCTGCCAGTATCAGGCCCTGCGCCAAGCTTCGAAGCGCTGTTTCGGATCTACGGCGGCGACACACCGGAGCAGACCCTGATACGAGAGCTGCGTAACGCCGGTTCAATCGCCGAAACGGACGCCGGCGAATTGATAGCGCTGCGTCGCTACCACATGCCCGCAGAGCTCGACGAACTCACCGTCGGATTCTTCGGCACCAATCTTCACGACCACGCCCGTACGCTGGGCAACAACCTCACGTCGAGTCCCGACCAGCGCTTGCTGGAGGGTTTCGCAGTCGACGACCGGATCGACCCGGCTGCCGTCGACGACTTTCGCGCCTTTCTTGATCGGAGAGGCCAGGAATTTCTCGAAGAAATTGACGACTGGCTCAGCAGGCATCGCATCGACGACAACGCGTCCAGTCAATTACCCGTTCGATTAGGCCTCGGCGTTTACGCCATCGAAGGCCAACTGCCAGAAGGTACACCGTCATGACTATACGACTACCCATTATCTTAGCGTTTGCTCTTTCAATACTTACCGCATGCGGCGGTGGCGGAGACAGCGGGGCAACACAACAGCCCGGCAATAACCCGCCGGCCGTCGGAGGCATCGGCCGTAGCGGCATCGCCGTGGGCCCCATCTCGACGTTCGGTAGTATCGTCGTCAACGGTGTGCGGTATGACACATCGAGCGCGACGTTTACGATCAATGACGAACCTGGCACCGAAGCCGATTTGCGCGTCGGCCAAATCGTCACTGTGAGCGGTACCATCGATGATGATGGCACCGGGACGACCGGTACAGCGCAGACGGTCAATTTTGAGGACGCCGTGACTGGTCCCGTCGACAGTGTCGACGTGCCGGGAAGCATGTTCGTGGTTCTGGGCCAGACGGTGCTGGTCGGCCCCGACACATCCTTCGACGACAGCTTCGCGGATCCGTCTATCGGCGGCATTGCGGTCGGCCAGATCGTTGAGGTCAGCGGCCAGTTCGACGCGAACGGCAATATCCTCGCAACGCGCATCGAACCGAAGCCGACCGGGACGCAGTTCGAAGTTCACGGCACGGTCAGCAATCTCGACAGCGCCAACCTGACGTTCAGCCTCAACAACCTCGTCGTCGACTACAGCAGTGCGACGCTTGACGACTTCCCCGGCGGCCAGATCAGCGACGGTGATTTCGTCGAAGCGAAAGGCATGATGCTGGGTGGCGCCGGCGAACTGTTGGCAACGGAGGTCGATTTCGAATCGATTCTGCCGAACGCGAATGCCGGAGACCGGATCGAGATCGAAGGATTTATCACCCGCTTTGCGTCCGCGCAGGACTTCGACGTTGCCGGACTGCCGGTGACGACGACGGCAAACACCGCCTTCGAGGGAGGCTCCGCTGCCGATCTCGGGCTGAACATCAAGGTTGAGGTCGAGGGTGATCTCGACGGGAACGGCGTGCTTGTGGCGACAAAGGTCGATATCCGCCGGGCGAAAGCGGTACGTGTGACCGCCAACGCCGATTCCGTCGATGCCTCTAACAATTCTCTTGTCGTGCTAGGCATCACGGTCACAGTCGACGCACTGACGCGTTTTGAGGACAAGAGCAGCGCAGACGTCGAACCCCTGACTCTCGCAGACATCAATGCCGGCGACTATCTCGAAATTCGCGGTGGAGAAGTACCGGCCGGCAGCGGAAATATTCTCGCAACGATCTTCGAGCGCGAAGACGCGGATCCGGAAACCTCCTTGCAAGGTTTCGTCGAATCGATCAGCGACCCTTCATTCACCATCCTGGGCGTAACGATCAACACCAGCGCAAGCACGGTTTTTCGTGATGAGAATGACGCTGTTATCTCGGCAACAGAGTTCTTTAACCGGCTGCAGACCAATTCACTGGTCAAAGCCGAGGGCTCCGAAGTCGCGGATACAACGATTGCTGCGACCGAAGTCGAGTTCGAGGTCGAAAACTAGTTCGCCTCGAGCAATAGCGGCGCAACGACCAGCACAGTTCGATCGGAAGGCCATTGTCCCTCGGGGCAATGGCCTTTTTCCGTGAACAATGAATTCAAATGGCAAGACTCTGCTAGGGACTCGATGGGTTTCTTTCCGGATGCGGTTCCGTACGCTGGCGAGGAATGCTCGAACGACACTGCCTGTCGGCACGATACCTCCGAGCATTCGAAAGTGTTCGCGCAAAAAAAGTCTGCAACCTGCGAAGCAGCCGCCAGACCGAAATTGCAATGGGTTTTTTCGCTTTCGACCGGCCCTCTATCGAGGTCTGCGAATGGAGTTCGGAAGATTCAACACTGAACGGTGTCAGTCCGTACATCGGCTGTCCGTGCTCCCAGAAGCGTTTCACAAACACGTCGACCGGAGCATCGATTGTCACAGTCCGGGCGAGAAAGTTT
>CAWUHY010000265.1:0-3913 GCA_963922215.1 uncultured Gammaproteobacteria bacterium
TTGCCCGACTCCTCGATCTTGCAATCGAAGAGTCGATCGCCCGGCAACAAATGGAGGTCGCGCAGCAAGGGGTAGCTGCGATGGCTTCGACTCAACAGGAGAAATAACAGTGACTTCAACGGATACGCGCAACAACGAGTCGACAACGCAGGCTCGAACAGAAACGCTGCTGACGCCGCGCTTCTACACCACGGACTTCGACGCGATGGATCGGCTCGACATGGATCCCATCCGTGAAGAGTGGGAAGAACTGATGGACGAGTTCCGCAACGACAACAACCAGAATCATTTCAAACGCGACGAGTCCTTCGAGAGTGAAATTCAGGATCTGCCGCCGGCATTGAAAGAAGAGTTTTTAGGCTTCCTCGTGTCGTCGGCCACGTCCGAGTACTCCGGGCACGTGCTGTATGCCGACATGAAGAAGGCTTGCAAGAATGAGGACGTGCGCGAGGTTATGGGCTACATGGCGCGCGACGAATCCCGGCATGCGGGCTTCATCAACCAGTCACTGAAAGATTTCGATGTTCCGGTTAACCTGGGATTCCTGCGCAAGGCGAAGAAGTACACCTACTTCAAGCCGAAATACATCTTCTACGCGACCTACCTGTCCGAGAAGATCGGCTACGCGCGCTACATCACGATCTACCGTCACCTCGAACGCAATCCGGAGTACCGCTTCCACCCGATCTTCCGCTGGTTCCAGGACTGGTGTAATGACGAGTTCCGCCACGGCGAGGTCTTCGCGCTGATCATGAAGGCGAACCCGAAACTCCTGAAGGGTCACAACCGCCTGTGGATTCGATTCTTCCTGCTCGCGGTTTACGCCACGATGTACGTGCGTGATCACACACGTCCCGAAATGCACAAGGCGCTCGGCCTCGACCCGACGTCCTACGATGTTGAGGTTCTGAAACTGACGAATGAAATCTCGCAGCAGATTTTCCCGGTGACGCTCAATCTCGAAGACGATCGCTTTTGGTCCGGGTTGGAGAAGCTTCGCGAGCTGAACGACAAGACGACTGCTGCGAAAGCGCAGGGCGGCCTCGTCGGCGCACTGAAACGTGCCAGTTACTCGGTGCGCGGTGCGCTGGTCTTCGCGAGGTTATTCACCTTGCCGGCCGTGAAGCAGGAGATTCCGAGCAACGTTCGACTGGCGCCGACCTGGTAGACCGGCGAACGCCGTGGATTTCATCCTCCCCATCGTTTTCGCGCTCGCAGCGTGGTGGCTGAGTACGGTCGCGATCATTTATCGCGCCGGCCTTCCGCGTGGTTCCTTCATCGCGACGCTTGCGGGAACATCCGTCGTTGCGCTGTTCGGTCTGTATGCGCTCGTGACGTCGCGCTACGAGACCGGGGTGGGCGCAGCCTACCTCGCGTTCTTCGGAGCGCTGTCGATCTGGGCCTGGCACGAGGTTGCCTACCTGTTCGGATTCATCAGCGGTCCAAAGCCCGAAGCCTGTCCGCCCGGCGTCTCCGGCTGGCAGCGCTTCGTGCTCGGGGTCAAGACCTGCATCTACCACGAGATTGCGGTCCTGCTAACAGTGGCCGGCATCGCGGCACTGGTCTGGAATGCACCGAACAAGGTCGGCTTCTGGACCTTCGCGATCCTCTGGATCATGCGCTGGAGCGCGAAGCTCAACATCTTCCTCGGTGTGAAAAACCTGCACGAGGAATTCTGGCCGGAGCATCTCGCCTATCTCAAAAGCTTCGTCCGCCGTCGCCGACGCAATTCGCTGTTGCCTGTGTCAATTGCGGCGTCCGGCCTCGGCGTTATCCTGCTCGGATTCGTCGCGGTCTCCGCCGGCGATGACATCGCGCAACGCACCGGTGCAACCTTGCTGGCGACACTCCTTGGACTTGCGCTGATTGAACACTGGCTGCTGGTCGCCGACATCAACGACGATGCACTTTGGAAGGTCGGTCTGCGCTCTCGCAACAACACGGACGCGTCCGCGGGATAACTATGTACCCTTTTTCAGCGATCGTCGGACAGGACGATATGAAAACCGCGCTGATGATCGGCGCGGTCGATCAGTCGATTGGCGGCGTACTGCTGTTCGGCGACCGCGGCACCGGCAAATCGACAGCGATTCGCGCACTCGCGAACCTGCTGCCGAAGATGCGCGCCGTTACCGGTTGCCCCTACGCCTGTGCACTCGAATCGAATCATTGCGCTGCCGCACAGTGCGGAATGGATCGCGCGAAGCGCAAGGATCGCCTGCGCGACGTGCCCGTCGTCGACCTTCCGCTCGGTGTTACCGAGGACCGCGTCGTCGGCGCGCTCGATATCGAGAAGGCGCTTGTGCAGGGCGAGAAGGCATTCGAGCCAGGGCTGCTCGCGCGTGCGAACCGGGGCTTTCTGTATATCGACGAGGTCAACCTGCTCGAGGATCACATCGTCGACCTGTTGCTCGACGTTGCGGCCTCGGGGGAGAATCTCGTCGAACGGGAAGGCTTGAGCGTCCGGCACCCGGCGAAATTCGTCCTCGTCGGCAGCGGCAACCCGGAGGAGGGTGAGCTGCGTCCGCAGTTGCTCGACCGCTTCGGACTCGCCGTCGACGTCGCAACATCGAAGACGGTCGACGAACGCGTCGAGGTGCTGAAGCGCCGCGACGCCTACGAAACCGATCCCACGGCGTTCCGCAAGAAATGGTCGCGCCAGGACGGCAAGCTGCGCCGCCAGATCGTGCGCGCTCGCGAATCGCTCGACGCGATCGACGTTGCCGACGACGTTCTCGCGAAGGCCGCCGAAGTCTGTATCGCACTGGAAACGGACGGCTCCCGCGGCGAACTCACACTGCTGCGCGCGGCGCGTGCATTCGCTGCGCTGAAGGGCGATGAGACCCTGACGATCGAGCACCTGAAGGCGGTCGGACACCTCGCGCTCGGGCATCGGCTGCGACGCAATCCGCTGGACGACTCCAGCGCGGGCGTCCGCGTCCGGCGCGTCCTCGATGAAACCTTGGGTCAGTGAGTAGCAAGCCACTTCCGGATGACGACGCGGCAGCAGCACTGCTGCTTCTCACTGTCGCTCCGGACGCGCTCAAAGGCGCAAATCTTCGCGGCATGCCGGACCCGCAGCGCGACGAGTGGCTCGCGGAGCTTGAGCGGCTGCTGGATCGTCCGCAGCGAAAATTCCCCTGCAATATCTCCATCGATCGCCTGCTCGGCGGGCTCGATTTCTCGGCGACGCTGAATGCCGGGAAGCCGGTGTTCGCCCGCGGTTTGCTGGAACAGGCCGACGGTGGCGTACTTATCTCGGGTATGGCGGAACGACTCGGGGCCGCGGAAGCATCGCTGATCGGCGAGGCACTCGATCGCGGCGAGCTTGTCATCGAACGCGACGGACAAGGTCGCGATATCGCGAGTCGCTTCGTGCTGGTTACACTTGACGAAGGCATCGACGACGATGAAGGGCTCGCGACATCACTGAAGGAGCGTCTCGCGTTTCAGGTGCCGGTCGCATCGATCGTGGATCTCGGAGCCGCGCTGGGCGACTGGTCCGCGAGCGACGTTGCTGCCGCACGGCAGCGCTGGGCTCGTGTTCGCGTGCCCGAATCCCTGATGCTCCAGGCTTGCCAGTCGGCGACCGCTTTCGGCGTTCGCTCACTGCGCACGGACTATTTCATGCTGGCGGCCGCACGCGCCGCTGCTGCGCTCGAACGACGGCGTGTCGTTTCCGAAGACGACGCAGCGCTGGCCGCGAGGCTTGTGCTCGCACATCGAGCAACTTGCATGCCGACCGAGCCCGAAGCTCCCGACACGCCGGAACCTGATGAAACGGAAGAGCGTAACGCGCCGAACCAGTCCGCGGTCCCGGAGGACGTGGTCGTCGAGTCGGTGCTCGCGGCCTTGCCGCCGGACGTTCTTTCAGCGCTCGCCTCCGGCATGCGCGGTAACGGCCGGACGGGTG
>CAWUHY010000266.1:0-3910 GCA_963922215.1 uncultured Gammaproteobacteria bacterium
GCGAAGAATCTCTTTCCCTACACGTCGCTCTTCCGATATAGTACCCCCTGAGCTAATCGCCCCAATTCAGTTCCGCTCTGCCTTTAGTTTCGAGCAGCGAGGCCACAGCCTCTCCCGGACGCGGGCGCGTAAGATACTCAACCCGTCCGACCACTGCAAGCAGCAATCGGTCAGGCGATTCCCATGCCGTGCTCGCGCAGCAGTCGAATCTCGTCCCGGAGCTTTGCCGCTTCCTCGAACTCGAGGTTTTTCGCAGCCTCGAGCATCTTTTTCTCGAGTTTCGCCGCCTCGCGCAGCAGTTTTTCCGGACTCATCGTCTTGTACTTCGCACCTGGCTCAGCCGCCTTCCCTTTCCGGCTTCCGGGCGCCGGATAAGCAGCTTCCATGACGTCAGCCACGTTCTTGATGATAGAAGCCGGCGTGATGCCATGCTCCTCGTTGTGCGCGATCTGTTTTTCCCGGCGACGATTCGTCTCTTCGATCGCGCGCTCCATCGAACCCGTGGTCCGGTCTGCGTAAAGAATGGCGGTCCCGTTGACGTTTCGGGCAGCCCGCCCAATCGTCTGGATCAGCGACCTGTCCGAGCGCAGGAAGCCCTCCTTGTCCGCATCCAGGATCGCGACCAGCGAGACTTCGGGCATATCGAGGCCTTCTCGCAGCAGGTTAATGCCGACAAGCACGTCAAACTCGCCAAGACGCAGATCCCGAATGATCTCAGAGCGCTCGACGGTATTGATGTCGGAGTGCAGGTAGCGAACGCGCACGCCGTGCTCGCCGAGATAGTCCGTCAGATCTTCGGCCATGCGCTTCGTCAGCGTGGTCACGAGTACCCGCTCGCCCACCTCGACACGCTTGCGGATCTCGGACAACACATCGTCAACCTGTGTCGACGCCGGTCGCACTTCGACGACCGGATCGACGAGCCCGGTCGGCCGGACGACCTGTTCCACCACATTGTCCTGGCGATTCTTCTCGTAGTCGCCCGGTGTGGCCGACACGTAGACGGTCTGTGGCGACAGACGCTCGAACTCGTCGAATCGCAAAGGCCGATTGTCGAGTGCGGACGGCAGGCGGAAACCGTGCTCGACGAGCGTCTCCTTGCGCGAGCGATCGCCCTTGTACATGCCGCCAAGCTGCGGGACCGTGACGTGGCTTTCGTCAACGATCAGGACGGCGTCGTGCGGAACATAGTCGAACAGGCACGGCGGCGGTTCGCCTTCGTTGCGCCCGGACAGGTAACGGGAGTAGTTCTCGATGCCGGAGCAGTAGCCGAGCTCGCGAATCATCTCGAGATCGAACATCGTCCGTTGTTCCAGTCGCTGAGCTTCGAGCAGCTTGTCGTTCGCGCGCAGCCAATCGAGTCGCTGCTTCAATTCGACCTTGATGTGTTCGCAGGCCTCGAGAAGACGTTCCCGTGGAGTCACGTAATGCGTTTTCGGAAAAACAGTCAGGCGAGGCACGCGGCGCGTCACCTCACCGGTGAGCGGATCGAAGTACGCCAAAGATTCGATCTCGTCGTCGAATAGTTCGACGCGAACCGCATCGCGCTCGGAATCGGCCGGGAAGATATCGATGACATCGCCGCGCACGCGATAATTACCCTGCGACAGCTCCATCTCGTTGCGGGTGTACTGCAATTCGGCGAGCCGGCGCAAAATGGAACGCTGATCCGCCCTTTCGCCGCGCGAGAGGTGTAACACCATGCTGAAGTACGCTTCCGGGTCACCGAGGCCGTAGATCGCCGAGACCGTCGCGACGATGATCGTGTCCGGCCGCTCGATCAGCGCTTTCGTGGCAGACAGTCGCATCTGCTCGATGTGTTCGTTGATCGACGCGTCTTTTTCGATAAATGTGTCCGAAGCCGGAACGTAGGCTTCTGGCTGGTAGTAGTCGTAGTAGGAAACGAAGTATTCGACGGCGTTGCGAGGGAAAAACTCGCGCATCTCGCCGTACAGTTGCGCTGCAAGCGTTTTGTTCGGCGCGAGAATAATCGCCGGGCGCTGGACCTCCTGGATGACATTCGCCATCGTGAACGTCTTGCCGGACCCCGTCACGCCAAGCAGTACCTGCTTTGCAAGTCCGTCGTTCAGTCCTTCAACAAGACCCGCAATTGCCGCTTCCTGGTCACCCGCCGGTTTGTAGTCCGAGTGAAGTTTGAGCGTGAATTCGGTTTTGTCCTGAACGCGTACAGATTCTTGTACCATCGACATCCTGTTTCCTCGGAGCCAAGCCTTTGAGTTTATCAGTTTCGACCCGCATGGCCCGGGTCAAGCCGTCTCCGACCGGAGCGCTGCTGGCGCGGGCGAAGGCGCTGCAGGCGTCCGGCATCGACATCATAAGTCTCGGCGCTGGCGAACCGGATTTCGATACGCCGGAGCACATCAAACAGGCGGCAATTGACGCCATCTCAAGCGGAGACACCAAGTACACGGCGATCGACGGCTCTGCCGATCTCAAGCGAGCGATTCGTGATAAATTCAAACGCGAAAACGGACTTGAGTACGGCCTCGAGAGCATTGTTGCAGGCACGGGAGCCAAGCAGTCGATTTTTAACGTTTGTCTTGCGCTGTTGGACAAGGGCGATGAAGTCGTCATTCCAGCGCCGTACTGGGTGTCGTACTCAGACATCGTGCATCTGACTGAAGCGACGCCGGTCTCCTTGTTTGCGGGCATCGAGGATGATTTCAAGATTCGGCCGGAGCAGCTTGATGCGGCATTGAACGAGAACTCCCGACTCGTGATGCTGAACAACCCTTCTAACCCCACCGGCGCCTGCTATTCGGCAGAAGAATTCCGTGCGCTTGCCGAAGTCTTGAGCAAGTGGCCGCGCGTCATGATCATGAGCGACGAGATCTACGAGCACATCCACTGGGGCAGCGCTCCTTTTGCAAGTTTTGCGGCCGCTTGCCCGGAGCTTTCCGATCGGACGGTAACCGTAAATGGCGTGTCAAAAGCCTACGCCATGACCGGCTGGCGAATCGGCTACGCGGGAGGCCCCAAATGGCTGATGGCTGCGGTCCGCACGATCCAGAGCCAGAGCACGTCGAACCCCTGCAGCATCTCGCAGGCGGCAGCCGTCGAGGCCTTGAACGGCGACCAGGCTTGTGTGGCCGACATGTGTGCAGCCTACCGCGAACGTCACGACTACCTGGTGCCGGAGCTCAATTCGATTCCTGGCTTCTCCTGCCGGGATGGCGACGGGACGTTCTACGCATTTCCGCGCGTCACCGACGCGATTGCGCGCCTGGGACTCGAAAATGATGCCGAACTCGCGGAACACCTGATCACCGAATGCCGCGTGGCAACCGTGCCCGGAAGCGCCTTTGGTGCGGACGGCTACCTGCGCCTGTCGTTTGCCTCCTCGATGGAGACGCTCGAAGCCGCCGTGAGTCGCATAAAAGCCTCGCTCGTCCCTTGACTTACGGCCGCGCGTGATTAAAATCTCGGGCCTCGTCGGGGTTCGCCCTGCCGAGCCAATTCCCCGATAGCTCAGTTGGTAGAGCGATTGACTGTTAATCAATTGGTCCCTGGTTCGAGTCCGGGTCGGGGAGCCAAACAAAAGAAGGGCGGCCTCTGGGCCGCCCTTTTTCGTTTGGGGCCCCGAGACGGACTCACCAGGGCGGGGGCATGGCACAACTACTGGTTACTCACTAAAGATCAATTCTCACCGGGCTAGCTCGCTCTTCTTGTCGCTGGCGGGAGAATTGGGGAGCGAATTCATTTGCGACCGTGGTAGACAGATTCGCGGCTGAAGCCGCTCCCACAGCGGTGCGGCCTTTTGCCAATGAACAAATCGCAATTGTCGCCCTGAAACTTCCAGATTGTTCTGCCTCCAGAACGACCTAAGGTCCTGTCATTCCTCAGGTTTCTCCTTACCGGCCTGCCTCAAGTTCGGCGTGTTCAAGCCGAT
>CAWUHY010000267.1:0-3880 GCA_963922215.1 uncultured Gammaproteobacteria bacterium
TTGCCGATCAGCAGACTGCTGTTCGGCGGAATCGCGACCGGGCCACCCTCGCCGCGCACCAGGTGGCCGGCACCGTTGACGAGCAAGCCACCCGGCTCGACGCGAAAGTCGCCGCGACGCGTATAAGCCTCGCTGCCGTCGGCCGTTTCGACCGCAATGTAGCCATCACCCTGGATGGCAACATCGGTCGGCCGGCCGGTCGACTGCAGCGCGCCGGATGACAGGTCAGTCCCGTAGGAGTCGGTCACCGCGTTGACGCGTGTGTCGACGCCGGGTCCGTTGATTGGCAGCGAACTGAACGCATGCAGGTCCGCGCGGAACCCGGTCGTCGAGATATTCGCGAGATTGTTGCTGTTGATGGACTGCGCGACCTCCGTCTGCCGCGCGCCCGTCATTGCAATGTAGATCATCTCATCCATGTCGCTGCCTCAAGTCCTCTACGCCCGATTACCGGATGTTGATGATCGTCTGCGTGACCGTGTCGGACGTCGAGATCATCTGCGCGTTCGCCTGGAAGTTGCGCTGTGCAGTAATCATCGAGACCAGCTCGGCGGTCAGGTCGACGTTCGATGCCTCGAGTGCGCCGGACTGGATGTTGCCGAAGGACGCCGTGGCTGCTTCGCCGAGTAGCGCATCACCGGACTGGAATGCTTCGCCCCAGGTCGTGTCACCGATCTGCTGCAGCCCCTGCGGGTTCACGAAGTTGGCGAGCGCGAGCTTGCCGAGCTCCTGCGACTGGCCGTTCGTGAATCGTGCAAAGACAACACCGTCTTCGGCGACGCTAACGCCGGTCAGTCGGCCGGTCGTAAAGCCGTTCTGCGACAGCGAGTTCACGCCGAAGGCATTACCGAACTGCGTCGTGTTTGCGAAGTCGAGTGAAATCGCGAGCGGATCGGCTCCCGTCGTCACCGGGTACGGGTTGAGCGGCATCAGTCCGCCGAGCGGAGTCGCGAGACTGCCGTCCGGGTTGAATGTCACCGGCCCGTTACCGCCGACCGGGTTACCGTCAATCGTGATTTCGGTGTTCCAGGTGTTGGGTGCCGGGTCCTTGATGAAATAAATCGTTGCAGTGTGCGCCGCGCCGAGTGAGTCATACGCCGTAAACGAAGTCGTGTGGTTGAAGCTGCTCGCGTCGTTTACGTCGAAGACCGGGTTCGCGGGAACCGGTGCGTTTGCCGGCAGGTTCAGGCCAAGCTCTGCACGGTCGGTTGCCTGCGGCGGGCTTGCGCCGGTGATCAGCTGGAGATCGTTCGGCGTACCGGTGTTGAACAGTCCGTTACCGGCCGACGGATACGCCTGCAGCCGCGCACCCTGTGCGTTGACGACAAAGCCGTTATTGTCGACGCCGAAGGCGCCCGCCCGCGTGTAGCTGCGCGCCCCGTTGTCCGACAGGACGAAGAAGCCCTCACCCGCGATCGCGAGATCGAGCGCATTGTCCGTAAAGTCGATGTTGCCCTGTGTGAACTGCTGGCTGATCGCCGCTGTTTTCACACCACTACCCGACTGCTGCACGCTTTGCGTGCCGGTCGCGAAGACTTCGGCGAACATCGCACGCGATTTCTTGAAGCCGACGGTGTTGACGTTGGCGACGTTGTTTGCGGTGACACCGAGGTCATCCGAGGCGGCGTTCAATCCGCTGAGTGCGACTGCAAAAACCATGAGTTTCTCCTTCCAGTAAAGCTTTAATTGATGCGTTGGATACGGCCGAGCGAAAGTTCTCCGCCGCCCAGCAAATTGAGTGTCATGCCCGAGCCGTTACGGCCCAGCGTCACGCTTTCAACGCTGGCCTCGACCGAGGTTTCGATGTTCTGGACCTGGTTGCCGCGTACGATTCGTGCTTCCAGTGCGTAGTTGCCGGCGGGTCGGGCGCGGCCGAGGCCGTCCTGGCCGTTCCACGAGAATTCAACAATGCCGTCCCGCTGTTCGCCGAGATTCAGCCGCTGAATCACTGCGCCGGACGCATCTTTGATATCGATCTGCACGTCGGACACGTAGCCGTCGAGCTCGACGGACCCGTTCAAGGGCCGGTCCGTGCCGAGATAGCCGATATCGGACTCGGCGATCACCGTGCGGCCGACAAGGCTCGCTGCTTTCAGCGCCTGCTCGTCCTGGATGGACGTGGACAGGGAGGCGAAGCCGGCATTGAGGTCCTCGATGCCGCTGACCGTGCTGAACTGCGCAATCTGGCCAAGGAAGTCGCCGTTCTCCATTGGCTTGAACGGATCCTGATTCTGGAACTGGGTCGTCATCAGCTTCAGGAAGTCCGCCTGGCCGAGATCGTTCTTGGCCTGCGTGTTCTTCGGCGGCGGCGCGATGCCGGGGATATCGTCAAAGGGTCGTATTGAACTCATGCTCTTTATCCTCAGCGGCCGATCGACAGGGTCTGTGTCAGCAGATCCTTGGTCGTATTGATAATTTCGATGTTGTTCTGGTACGAGCGCGACGCAGAAATCATGTTCACCATCTCTTCAACGGTGTTCACGTTCGAGACGTACACGTTGCCGTTCTCGTCAGCGTCCGGGTGATTCGGTTCGTGGCGCATCTCTAAGGGTGCGTCGCTTTCGGTGATGCCGGCGATGCGGACACCGCTGATACCGGTCTGCCGTCCCATCGAATCCGAGAAGGTTTCGAAGATCGGCTGCTTCGCGCGATAGACCTCATCCGGGTTACCGCTGACGCTTCCCGCGTTCGCGAGGTTGCTCGCCGTGGTGTTCATCCGGACCTGCTGCGCATTCAGCGCCGTTCCGGCGACGTCAAAGACTTTAAAGAGCGACATGCATCATCTCCGTAGCGTTAGGCTTAGAAACATCATTGCTGGCCCTTGATCGCGTACTGCAATCCCTTGAAATGGCCGTCGAGGAAGCGCAGCGCGACGCGGTACTGCAGGGCGTTTTCGGCAAAGGCTGCCTGTTCGACGTCTGTCTCGACCGTGTTGCCGTCCAGTGTCGGCTGCGTCGGGATGCGGTACTTCAGTTCGCTGCCAATCGACGAATAGTTCGTCGCGCGCTTGTGACCTTCATGCGTCTGCTTCAGGTTAATGCGCTCGAGATCGCTGCCCACCTTCTTTAATGCATCGGCGAAGTCGTAGTCGCGCGCCTTGTAATTCGGCGTATCCGCGTTTGCGATGTTCGACGACAGCACCTCGTTGCGCATCGCCCGCATCGCGAGAAACTGCTCGTGTGGTGATGAGAACGAAATCGTCATTGCCAAACCTCCGGGTTTTCCTGCAAAGGTCTATGCAACCCACGTGCCAACTTCGAAAAAACGACGCGCTCAAGGTTTTCCGCGGTCCTGCCGATAGGGCCCGCCCGCCTGGCGGCAAGACCGTGCCGCCGCTGCGGCAACGCGCTGCATCCGCCCTGTGAAACTGAAGAATCACGGGGCATCCAGCGTCTGGCACGACAATTGCAGCTTTCCCTTCAGACACCGACGGCCCGAGTTCAAGCGAGTGAAGCACGAGCCGGACAGACGACCCGGCAGCCGAGAAACGACGCGGCATCGGGCGCTGACGAGGAGACTGAAGATGACCGATAAGCGACAAGTTTTTGTCGACAATTTGACGCCGAGGCCAAGCGAACGACGCAAAATTGACGGCGCGCGGCGCGTGAGTCTGGCATTTTTTGCGATCGCCGCTTCGGGCTCGCTGTTTGCGACCCCGACTGCGACCGGCGCGTCTGACTGGCAGGACACGGGCGAAATCGAAGCAACCGCAGAGCTCTATATAGAGAAGCGGATCGCGAATAACCGGACGACGGTCGCAGCGAATCCCTTGGACCCGCGCGTCCGGCTGGCACGCTGCGATCAGCCTTTGGAAGCATTCGTGCGACCCGGCACGCGGATTCGCGCGCGGACGACAGGCGGCGTTCGTTGCACCGGCAGC